>NZ_CP011390.1:979285-1305714 GCF_001644645.1 Flavisolibacter tropicus
CCCAGATTGCTGAAGTTGCAAAACAAGGCAATTATGACCTGGTACTGACTGGTAAAGAGACCATTGATTTCAACAACGGTTCAGTTGGTGGCATGCTGGCTGAATTTCTCGATATGCCTTACGTAGCACAAGCTACCAGCTTACAATTGGCAGGTACAACAGCTACTGTTAAGCGCGAGATTGAAGGTGGTGAAGAAACTGTTGAAGTTGCATTGCCATTAGTAGTTAGCTGTCAAAAAGGAATGGCAGAAGCACGTATTCCAAATATGCGTGGTATTATGGCCGCTCGTACCAAACCACTAAAAGTTGTAGAAGCTTCTGGCAATGAGACACTAACTAATGTAGCAGAATTTGGTTTACCTCCTGCTAAAGCAGGCGTGAAACTAGTTTCTCCAGATAATGTAGACGAGTTGATCCGTTTACTTCACGAAGAAGCAAGGGTGATTTGATAATTAGCTTAATTCAACTTCAAATCCCCAAATTTCAAATCCTCAAATTATTAAAATGAACGTTTTAGTATTCATAGACCACGTAGATGGTCACATTAAAAAAGCATCACTGGAAGCTGCTTCTTATGGTGCACAATTAGCGCAAAAAGCAGGCGGTACTGCTGAAGCTATTGCGTTAGGAAACCTGACTGAAGATCTTGCTACGCTCGGTAAATACGGCATTCAGAAAGTACACCAGGTGAAAAATGATGCCTTAAATACGATTGATGCCCAGGTTTATACAAAAGTTATTGAACAGGCCGTTCAGCAAACTGGCGCTAAAGTGGTGGTATTCTCTAATAATAGCACTGGTAAACTGGTTGCCCCTCGCCTGTCTGTACGCTTGAAAGCTGGTTTGGTAGCTGGTGCGGTAGCCTTACCCGATACAACTAACGGCTTTGTTGTACGTAAAAACGTATTTTCTGGAAAAGCATTCGCAAATGTTTCCATCAATACGGATATTAAGATCATCTCTTTAAACGTAAATGCGTTTACAATCAGCGCTACTGGTGGCACTGCTGAAGTAGTACCTTTTAATGCGACAGTTGATGCACCAAAGGTGAAAGTAATTGATACGACAAAGGCAAGCGGTAAGGTTTCATTAACTGAGGCTGACATTGTCGTTAGTGCTGGTCGTGGTTTAAAAGGACCTGAGAACTGGAAAATGGTAGAAGACCTAGCCGACTCATTAGGAGCCGCTTTAGCCTGCAGCCGTCCGGTAGCAGATGCACATTGGCGCCCTCACAATGAGCACGTTGGTCAAACTGGCGTGGCCATTGCACCTAATTTATATATTGCAATTGGTATCTCAGGAGCCATACAACACTTAGCTGGCGTTAACCGCAGTAAAGTAATTGTGGTGGTAAATAAAGATCCTGAAGCACCTTTCTTTAAAGCTGCCGACTACGGTATAGTAGGTGATGCATTTGAGGTAGTACCAAAGATGCTGGAAGCTGTAAAAAAAGTGAAAGCCAGTTCTTAATAACCAACTTTTCAAAATGCCACGGTTCAATACCGTGGCATTTTATTTATATAGTTAACAAGGTTCTACTTTTAAAGTCTCAGCCATTTAACCAATAGCAATCCCAGCCTGAATTCTGAGGTACTGACAGGGCTCATTAGGAAGAAATGGCATAAAATCAGTAGGTTTGTAGCTTGTAGAAAAGCATTGAATAAGCATGAGAAAAATAGAATTGGAAATTGTGGCCCTATCGCATAGCATTACCCAAACCCATTCATATGCGGTTGTGTTAGGGGAAGTTAATGGATTAAGACGTTTACCAATTGTAATTGGTGGCTTTGAAGCACAAGCTATAGCAGTAGCCTTGGAAAAAATGCAACCCAGCCGTCCTTTAACACATGATTTAATGAAAAATTTCATGTCAGCTTTTAATATAGAGCTGCACGAAATCATCATATCTGACCTTCAAGAAGGAATATTTTACTCAAAACTTGTTTGCTCTTCCGACAACGATACGATTGAAATAGACAGCCGCACTTCAGACGCTCTTGCCTTAGCCGTTCGATTTGGCTGCCCGGTATACACCTATGAACATATTTTGGAAAGTGCGGGTATAATGATGGAAGATACGGGTACCTCCAAACGCCGCAGAGGTGAAGAAGAACAACCCCATCCTATTAGCAGTGGCAATAAAGATGACCTTAAGTCTATGACTTTAGAAGATCTGGAAACTTTATTAAGCGAGGTACTGGAACAAGAAGATTATATACGCGCCATTGCCATTCGTGATGAATTAAACAGCCGCAGGAAGTAATAGAACTAGGATTGATTGGATTATTACTGATTAATCGGGAAATAATACTACTCCTCAAAATCCTTGAAATCCTATAATCATAGTTCTCCATGATTCTTTTCCCCAACTGTAAGATCAATCTTGGCTTGCACATCCTGCAAAAAAGGGCAGATGGTTTTCATGATTTAGAAACCGTTTTCTACCCTATTGCTATACAAGATGCCCTGGAGGTAATACATGGCAACATCAATTCTGATATACAATTTACTTCATCAGGGATCCATTTAGATGTAACTGCCGCAGACAATATTTGTGTAAAAGCCTACCAATTACTAAAAAAAGACTTCCCAAACCTGCCCCCTGTTAAAATGCATTTGCACAAAACAATTCCATCTGGTGCAGGCTTAGGTGGTGGTAGTGCAGATGGCGCTTTTACCCTATTGGTGTTGAATAAAAAGTTCAACTTGCAACTGACAGAACAGCAGCTTATTAAGTATGCTTTACAATTAGGTAGTGATTGCCCTTTTTTTATAAAAAACAAGCCTTGTTATGCAACAGGACGTGGCGAAAACCTAGAGTCTATCGACTTACCGTTATCTAATTACCAGTTTGTTATTGTTAATCCCGGCATCCATATCAATACAGGCTGGGCCTTTAAGCAATTAAACCCACGCGCAGATCGTACTTCTATAAAAGAGGTGATTCAGCAACCAATACTCCAATGGAAAGAAGTATTGGTCAATGATTTTGAAGTTCCTATTTTTCAAGCCTATCCCGAAATAGAAGCCATTCAAAGGACTTTATACCAAGCAGGAGCTGTTTATGCTGCTATGTCCGGCAGCGGATCTACCGTATTTGGAATATTTGAGAAAAGCAAAACGCCAGAACTTTCATTTCCAGAACATTATTTTGTAAGGCCCGTTAGCTAATGGCTAGCTGCATTAAATCGTTTAGATCCAGTGCTTCCGTAACCATTTGTAAGTTTCCCTGTGCATCCGAAGGCCATTCCTCTTTGGGGCGATCCCAATACAGTTCTACTCCATTTTTATCCGGATCATTTAAATATATAGCCTGTGAAACACCATGATCGGCTGCGCCACTCAATGGATAATTTGCTTCTACAAGTCGTTTTAGTGCAATAGCCAGATCTTTCCTAGTGGGGTATAATATGGCCAAATGATATAGCCCTGCCGATTTAACGGGTGCAGGACCTGCATTCTTACTGTGCCAGGTATTTAATCCAATATGGTGATGATAACCGCCGGCAGAAATGAACACAGCACTATCGCCATACGTCTGTGTAATTTCAAAGCCTAAAAGTCCCACATAAAACCGCAAGGCATGCTCCAGGTCGGCTACCTTTAAGTGTACATGTCCAATCTTAGTTGCGGGTGGAATTTTATATTCCATTTTTGTTACTTTTGTTTCAGTTTAATAACTATGCAGCTATCATTCCTATCTCAGAATCTTGACCTTCTTAACCACTAGGGTTATCAGCTGCCTCACTCTTCTTTTTATTATACTACCCTATTTCATTTACTACTTTAAATTTACTAAATATGCAAACAACCTTACCGGTGCTGCATGACACTCAATATTATTTAGACCTTGAAGAAAAATATGGTGCCCATAACTATCATCCCCTACCGGTTGTACTTACACGAGGCGAAGGTGTTCATTTGTGGGATGTAGAAGGCAAACAGTATTATGATTTTCTAAGTGGATACTCAGCTGTAAATCAAGGTCATTGCCATCCTAAGATCATAGCAGCCTTAATTGAACAAGCACAAAAACTTACACTAACCAGCAGAGCTTTCCATAGCGACCTGCTTGGTGAATACGAGCAGTATATAACAGCCTTCTTTGGTTACGATAAAGTACTGCCGATGAACTCTGGCGTAGAAGCCGTAGAAACAGCCATTAAGCTTGCCCGCCGTTGGGGCTATACCGAAAAGGGCATTCCTGATCAGCAAGCAAAAATGATTGTTTGCCAAGGCAACTTTCATGGTCGCACTTCTACAGTAATTTCTTTTAGTACAGACCCTTCATCTTATAGCAAGTTTGGTCCCTACATGCCGGGCTTTATTCAAATCCCCTATAATGACCTCACTGCATTGGCAGAGGCCTTAAAAGACAACACTGTTGCTGGCTTTATGGTTGAGCCCATTCAAGGTGAGGCCGGGGTGGTAGTTCCAGATGAAGGATACCTGAGCAAGGCCTATCAGCTATGCCAAGAGGCCAATGTGTTATTTATGGCAGATGAAATTCAAACTGGATTGTGCCGTACGGGTAAGATGCTTGCTTGCGACCATGAAAACGTACATCCAGACATTTTAATACTAGGAAAGGCTTTAAGTGGCGGTACATTACCTGTAAGTGCTGTACTGGCCAATGACTCCATTATGCTGTCCATAAAACCAGGTGAGCATGGTTCTACTTATGGTGGTAACCCTCTGGCTTGTAAAGTGTCCATTGCCTCGTTAGAAGTATTAAAGGAAGAAAACATGGCAGAAAGAGCGGAGGAGTTAGGTGCCTACTTCCGGGAGCGATTACAAAACCTTAATTCCCCTCATTTAAAACTAGTACGTGGAAAAGGACTTCTGAATGCTATAGTGGTACAACATGCCGAAAAAGAAGCTGCCTGGAAATTATGTCTATTATTAAAAGAGAATGGATTATTAGCAAAGCCTACT
This sequence comes from Flavisolibacter tropicus, assembly GCF_001644645.1. Lineage (NCBI taxonomy): Bacteria > Pseudomonadati > Bacteroidota > Chitinophagia > Chitinophagales > Chitinophagaceae > Flavisolibacter > Flavisolibacter tropicus. The sequence goes on from NZ_CP011390.1 coordinate 984,221, forward strand.
CATGGCGACAAAATCCGCTTTGCTCCACCGTTAGTGATCACAAAAACCGAGTTAGATGAATGTATAGATATCATAGACCGCAGTCTTCAACAGCTGTAAATAATAAAGCCCCTTCAAAGGGGCTTTATTATTAAAGTATTTAAAAAAAGTTATTCTGTTTCCTGTACTTGTTTAACCTTTGTTTTTGTGAGCATAACTGCTAACAACATACAAAAGGCGGCCACTAAAACTACATAAAAAGCAGGCTGTCTTTCTGGACACACGCCACCATGACAAATTGAGATGATCAGGAAATTTCGTACGCTCCATGCCAAATTAAATGCTGCCGCAAACAACGCGGCTTTTCGCGTCCAATCTTTAGCAACCACTAAGAATAGCGCAAAAAGGGCTGACAAAACAAAATTGAGATAGCCTGGCTTACCAAAGGCTGTACCCGTTGAATCTACTCCACTCACTACGATATTCTTTGCAGGAATAGTAACCCATGGATAAAAACAAGCTATAACTAAAACAATGGCGGCGAATAAGCCAAACCATACAAATCGACTCATGCGGCGAATATAGTTAAAAGAAGAGCTATGGGGAGCAATTGTTATATTGGTTTATAGTTGATATAGCGTGATACGTAAAAGGTGAGAACCGGCTGAGCGCTATTAGCTGCAAGAAAAGAGTAAGCAATTCAGCGGACGACTTTTCACGGTTCCGATATAACATTCCAAACCAACCAAGCGATATTTTCCTACCCTTCTACCCATTTAGTGAATCTTTAGTCGCATCCATTTGTCTAACCTTTTCCCTATTCTTTGGAACATCCATCATCGCCCTTGACTCAGGACTTCTTCGGGGATCCTTCGGGAATCCTTCGAGATTGCTTTGGTAATTCCCGAAGGATTCCCGAACAAAAGGCGACTATGGGTGCAGTGATTCCAAAGAAAATAGTAAAAAAACACACTCTCTTATTTACTCAGCTATAGATCCAATTTAGACAGTGTGATTATACACAACAATGCAATTTTGACACATAAACTGAAAAAAAGAAAGGTTAAACAAACTTAAACTAGCTGTTAACGTCAGTAAACTGCAATTTTTTCCGGTTATGACGCGGTGGCATAGTATTCGTTTACCTTTGCCCGTCCGTATTTCACGGAATTTCAAAACTTAAACCAATAAATCATACACGTATGGCTAACAAAGTAAATGTTACCCCTCTGCATGACAGAGTAATTGTGAAACCGGCTGCTGCAGAAGAAAAGACCGCCGGAGGTATCATTATCCCTGACACAGCTAAAGAAAAACCACAGCGTGGTGTTGTAGTAGCTGCTGGTCCTGGTAAAAAAGACGAGCCTGTAACAGTTAAGGAAGGCGATACTGTTCTATACGGTAAATACGCTGGAACTGAGATCTCAATTGAAGGTAATGATTACCTGATCATGAGAGAAAGTGACATTTTAGCAATTGTGTAAAATATAGCTTTGAGCTTCTAGCCACGAGCTACAAGTAATTTTTCTCACAGTTCACGGCTCATAGCTCGCAGCTAACTTCAAAAAATACCTTAACCACTCATTCAATTTTTAAACAATTTCAAACTACATAAGTTATGGCTAAACAACTGTTTTTCGAAACGGATGCTCGTAATAAAATGAAAAAAGGCGTTGATGTTTTAGCAAACGCTGTAAAAGTGACTTTAGGACCTAAAGGTCGTAACGTTGTTATCGAGAAAAAATTTGGTGCTCCTGCCGTTACTAAAGACGGTGTTACAGTAGCAAAAGAAATCGAACTAGAAGATGCTATTGAGAACATGGGTGCTCAAATGGTAAAAGAAGTAGCTTCTAAAACAGCTGATATTGCTGGTGATGGTACTACTACTGCTACCGTTTTAGCCCAGGCTATTATTACTGAAGGTTTAAAGAACGTAGCAGCAGGTGCCAACCCAATGGACCTGAAGCGCGGTATTGACAAAGCGGTTAAAGCGGTGATTGAAAACCTGCGTTCTCAATCACAAACTGTTGGTAACGACAACCAAAAGATTGAGCAAGTAGCTACAATCTCTGCTAACAACGATAGCGAGATTGGTAAGCTGATCGCTCAAGCAATGGAAAAAGTTTCCAAAGATGGTGTTATCACTATTGAAGAAGCTAAAGGTATCGAAACAACGGTTGACGTTGTAGAAGGTATGCAATTTGACCGTGGTTACATCTCTCCTTACTTTGTAACCAACAGCGAAAAAATGCAAGCTGAGCTGGATAACCCATACATCCTGATCTATGACAAAAAGATCAGCAGCATGAAGGATATCCTGCACATCTTAGAAAAAGTAGCTCAACAAGGCGCTCCATTAGTGATCATCTCTGAAGATCTGGAAGGTGAAGCATTGGCTACTTTAGTAGTAAACAAACTGCGTGGTACTTTACGCGTTGCATCTGTTAAAGCTCCAGGCTTTGGCGACCGCAGAAAAGAAATGCTGCAAGATATTGCTATCCTGACTAAAGGTATCGTGATCTCTGAAGAGCAAGGTTATAAATTAGAGAACGCTGATCTGACTTACTTAGGTAGAGCTGAGCGCGTAGTTATTGATAAAGACAACACTACAATTGTTGGCGGTAAAGGTGAGCACAGCGATATCCAAAACCGTATCAATCAAATCAAATCTCAGATCGAGAACACAACTTCGGATTACGACCGTGAAAAATTACAAGAGCGTTTAGCTAAGTTAAGCGGTGGTGTGGCTGTATTACATGTTGGTGCTGCTACAGAAGTAGAAATGAAAGAAAAGAAAGACCGCGTAGACGATGCTTTACACGCTACTCGTGCAGCTGTTGAAGAAGGTATCGTACCAGGTGGTGGTGTAGCTTATGTTCGTGCAATTGAATTTTTAGGCAATATTGATACATTCAACGAAGACGAAGCTACCGGTGTCCAAATCGTTCGCCGTGCTTTAGAAGAACCTTTACGCCAAATCGTAGCCAATGCTGGTATTGAAGGTAGCGTAGTGGTAAACAAAGTTCGTGAAGGAAAAGCTGACTTTGGTTTCAATGCCCGTACTGAGCAGTATGAGAACCTGATTGGTGCTGGTGTTATTGACCCAACTAAAGTAAGCCGTATTGCCTTAGAGAATGCTGCTTCTATTGCAGGTATGTTGTTAACTACAGAATGTGTAGTAGCTGACAAACCAGAACCTAAATCTGCTGCTGGTGCTCCTGCTGGAATGCCAGGCGGAATGGGTATGGATTATTAATCGCATACTTTGTGGAGATGAATTAGTTTCCGCAAACTTTATAGAAACCTCATCCGTTGATGAGGTTTCTTTTTTATACAAAAAATATTTTTCAGCTCTGCCAGAACATTCTATTTATTGTTTTAGTATCTTGAAGTTCACCAACTGTTTCCTACGTCAACACAATGATCTAGATTGGATTATTGCGCCACGATCAATCCCCTTTGAGTTTTTTTAATTATTTGTTTATTTTAAAAAACAAACGCGTATGTGGAACAAACTATTTAGCTGGTTCAGAAAGACCTTTGTCGGGAGCACAAAGAAGAATAAAAAGGGCTTCAATGTAGATAATCCTTTTTTGATTTTGTAAGGCTGATCCTTACATGTAAAGCAGTTGGAGTATAGTATTTCTTTTCAAAAGAAAATGTTCTAAAAGCTTGACACAAAAAGCTGTTTTTTTTACTTTCGTCTCACAGTTGTTTAGGAATCCAATTCCTACCCATCGCCTGTTAGTCTTTCCGGGAAGAATTTTGTATCCTGGGCGGAGAGTATCACGGGTCACGTGATTCGGGCTGAAGCCAACTTGAATAAAAATTTTAAACCCCACCTAACCAGTGGGGTTTTTGCTATTCTAGAAATTTATTTTTTCATTTCGTTAAACTTTTGGCAAGTCATTTGTTCAAAGAGACCAAAACTGTACGATATATGAAAATGAGATCCGTTTCTGTAGGAGTAACCCTTTTGTTATGTTCTTTCTTTAGTGCGTCTGCGCAATCGAGTGGTCAGCTACGTGCTGGTGTAAACCTGGCTAATGTTTCTGTAACGGATGATGGGCATGTGAATGATGCTAAAATGCTTACATCATTTCAGGTAGGCTTTATCGGTGATTTTCCATTGGCTGGAAGCATCTTATCTGTACAACCAGGTCTCTTATTTACTGGTAAAGGTTCTAAAACTGAGTCTGGCAATCCTAATGGCAGTTTTTATTCTAAAGCCACGACCAATCCTTATTATGTGGAAGTGCCAGTAAACTTGGTGGCAAAATTACCTCTTGGTGGTGGTAGTCGCTTCTTTGTAGGTGGGGGTGCATACGGAGCTATTGGTGTAGCTGGTAAAACAAAAATTGAGAACAAGACACCTTTTACAACCACTAATGCTGAAAAAACCATTAAATTCTCCAATGACGATCCTACCACATTAGATTATGAAGAGGGTGCAGGCTTTGGCATTATGAAGCGCTTTGATTATGGTCTAAATGGTACGGCTGGTATTGAAGGCAAATCTGTTGTTTTAGGTGTTAACTATGGTTTGGGGCTTGCCAAACTACAATCTGGAACAGAAAGCAATGACGATAACAAGAATAAACACAGGGTATTAAGCATTACACTTGGCTTTAAGTTGTAAAGAAAGTTTTACCACTATTTTATAAAACGGCTGCCTAAACAGCCGTTCTTTCATTTCAGGAAGTCTTTGTTCCTTACTATCTTCGCCGCCCAAATAGTTCTTATCATGATCAGCAGACGGAATATACGGGTAAAAGTGATGCAGACTTTGTATACGTTGAGTACCCTAGAGAATAATGTGAAGCCCGGCGAACCCCAAAAGCTTTTACAAAAGCATTTTGACCAATCAAAAGACTTACTCCAATACCTACTTTATTTTGTTACAGAGATAGGTATGTATGCTGAAACTGATTCCTACGCGCGTAGCAGCAAGCATTTACCTTCTGTAGAAGACTTAAATGTTAACACTAAGATTGCAGGTAATGAGTGGCTTTGGAAGATTAAAGAAGATGCTTCATTAAAAGCGGAATGGGAAAGTTCTAATGTAAACCTGCGCATTGATCGTGATTTATTACGCAAACTCTATATTCAGCTAACCAACACTGATATTTATAAGCGCTATATCTCCACTCCTTCCAGAGAAAAAAATGAAGAAAAAGAGATTGCCAACTATATTTTCGAAGAACTGCTACTTCCTAATGAATCATTTATTTCCCATTTAGAAGAGGTTTATAGCAACTGGGACGATGATGGTGAAATGGTTGTACAATTAGTAAAAGGCGTTTTACAAAAACCTGGCAGCGCAGATCTTGGTCAATTTATAGGTGGCGACAAGTTGCAATTTGCCAAGAGCCTTTTATCGACAGTAATAGAGAAAAACGAACACCTGGAGAGCTACATACTTCCTAAACTTAAAAACTGGGATGCAGAGCGTTTGGCAGCATTGGATTTAATCCTGATGAAAATGGGAGTAGCGGAGTTCCTTTATTTTGAAACAATACCACCTAAGGTAACCATTAACGAATATATTGAACTAGCTAAAGACTATAGCACTCAGCAAAGTGGTCAGTTTGTAAATGGCATTCTGGATAATATACACAAAGAGTTAGTGCAGGAAGGAAAATTACAGAAAACAGCATTTAAGAAAGCTTAAAACAATTCCTGTTACATTTGTACCTCAAACTGTTTTTAATCAATATGAAACAAGCCCTAATCATTCTTGCAGGCAGCTTCATTTTATACAGCTGCTCCAGCAATGATGCTTCAGCTACAGCAAAAGCTAAACATGACTCAGTACAACATGCACAAATGTTAGATGCTGTAAATGATTCTGCTAACTATACTTCTATCCAATGGGTAGACTCTATTCATCAGGAATTGGGAAAAGTACAGGAAGGTAGTGTTGTTGAAGTAACCTGGAAATTTAAAAACACTGGCAATAAGCCTTTAATCATTGCTTCTGTTAACCCTGGTTGCGGCTGTACCGTTGCCGACAAGCCTGAAGAGCCTGTTGCTCCTGGTGCAGAGAGTGTTATCAAAGCTAAGTTTGACAGTAAAGGTCGTGAAGGTCAGCAACGTAAAGATGTGTATGTTACAGCTAATACTAATCCTAACATGCAGACACTGTCTTTTGCTGTAGACGTTCAAAAGAAATAATTCAATTACTAATATCTCAATCATGTATCTTTTACAAGCACAGGCTCCAGGATTTGGAGGATTTCAGTTTATATTCTTAGGCTTAATGATCCTTGTTTTCTGGTTGTTTTTCATTCGTCCTCAAGCTAAAAAAGCAAAGAGTCAAAAAACGTTTATTGATAACCTGCAGAAAGGTGACAAAGTAGTTACGATTGCTGGCATTCATGGCACCATCAATAAAGTAAATGAAGATGGCACAATTAGCCTGGAGATCAATCCTGGAAGCTATATCAAAATAGAAAAGAGTGCTATTTCATTGGAGTGGACAACCCAACTGAATAAACCAGCTGCTACTACTCCAGCTAAATAGAACGAAGAATTTATAGATCATTTGATTATTTAGAAAGCTGTCTTTACGACAGCTTTCTTCTTTTATACAATAGAAAGCTCTAATTTTCCCTTTCTCATCATACAACTACTTTAATCTAGCTCTATATGATTCTAAAGATTGGTCTTACAGGAGGTATTGGATCCGGTAAATCAACTGTAGCAAAAGTTTTTGAATTGCTAGGTATCCCTGTTTATTATGCAGATACTGCATCAAAACTTCTGTATCAAACCAATCAGGAATTGATGTCTTCAATAAAAAAATACTTTGGTGAAGAGATGTATGAAGGAGGCAATTTAAATAGAAGTAAACTAGCAGCAGCAGTATTTGGAAATGATGAAAAGCTGCAATTACTCAATAGTCTTGTCCACCCTCCTACTATAAAAGATGCAGAGGATTGGATGGCTAAACAAACGGCCCCCTATATTATTAAAGAAGCTGCCCTGCTATTTGAAGCTGGCTCTGCAAGTGGCTTAGATTATATAATTGGAGTACAAGCACCAAAACATTTACGGCTGAAAAGAGCGATGGACAGGGATGGCGCTACAAGAGAAGATATTTTAAACAGGATGAATCGCCAGATAGATGAAACTATAAAAATGCGTCTAAGCGACTTTGTTATTAGGAATGATGAACAGGAATTGGTTATACCTCAAGTGATTTCTTTGCATAACCAACTCCTGCAACTTGCTGCCAATTAATTAACGCAGCTTACTTAATGCCTCATTTAAGCGGCCAAAACCTTTTTCAATATTAGCCGTACTGTTAGCAAAGGAAAGACGCAGGCAACGGTCATCACCAAACGCTGACCCGGTTACCGTAGATACGTGGCCTTTGTTTAACAGGTACATAGCTAGGTCGCTGCTATTTTCAATAACGTCTTCACCATCGCTTTTACCAAAATAGTAATCTACACAAGGAAATGCATAAAAGGCACCATCGGGTTCCGTAAATTCCAATCCCTTAATACCTCTCAACAACTGCATTACGCGCTCTTTCCTACGAGCAAATTCAGCTACCATGGCCATTGTTGCATCTAACGGTGAAGTAAGAGCAACTATAGCAGCACGCTGTGTAATAGCGTTAGTACCACTAGTAAACTGCCCTTGGATTTTATCACAAGCCTTTGCGATTTCTTTAGGTGCTGCCAGGTAACCCAATCTCCATCCAGTCATGGCAAAACCTTTACTCAATCCATTGATCACAATGGTGCGATCTTTCATTTCTTCGAATTGAGCAATGCTTTCTGTGCGACCATTGTAATTAATGTATTCATAGATCTCGTCAGAGATCACCAATACCTGCGGATGTTTTTTAAATACTTCCACCAGAGCGGCTAACTCCTTTTTACTGTAAACAGCACCACTTGGATTACAAGGTGAAGAGTAGATGAAAAGTTTGGTCTTTGGAGTTATAGATGCCTCCAGTTGTTCTGGGGTAATTTTATAGCCTGATTCTACTGTGGTTTTAATGAGTTTCACCTCGCCCTGTGCCAGTTGCACCAACGCAGCGTAAGTAACCCAGAAAGGCGTAGGTATAATTACTTCATCACTTTGGTCTACCACGCTTAAGATGGCATTGGCCAAACTTTGCTTGGCACCAGTAGAAACTACAATATTTTCAGGTGTATAAAAAAGGTTATTATCTCTTTTAAACTTTTGGCAAATAGCCTCACGTAAATCTAAATAACCTGCTACCGGTGTATAATGGCTCCAGTTTTCATCGATGGCTTGCTTGGCGGCATCCTTAATATGCTGAGGCGTATCAAAGTCAGGCTCACCTAAGCTCAAGTCAACAATGTCAATACCTTGGGCTCGGAGTTCACGGCCAAGTTTGGCCATTTTCAGTGTTTCCGGTTCGTTGAATCGTGTAAGTAATGTTGATAATTGCATGCAATCGGTGTTATCAAAAGGGCAAATGTAATAACTTCTATTGGCCGTAGTTCATTTTAAACGAAGTTAAATCGGGCAAATGCTTTCGCACACGTGTTTTCTCGTAGCCATAAATCACCTCACCCAGGTGTTTCATAAAGGGAAAACCTACTTGATCATAATCATACTTATCATCATTATAGATTCCATCTGAGTTACAATGAATAACGGCACTTAATAGGAACTCAATATTATTTTCAAAATCGACTATATAGGCGGCATCAATTAAAAACCCGTAAGCATCACCTACTTTATTAAAAACGCGGATATTGGGATTTACTGGATCTTTAGAGCCATATAACAAAAACTTCACATAGGCATCATTATGGGTACTATCAAATGAAGGAAACACAGATTCTTTAGGGTACATAGACATATAGTTGTACAAAAATTGGTAGTCATCTGCTGTTAATTGAAACCGTTGTTTTTGAGGTACGTCATTGGGGAATAACACAGATTGTAGAATAGAATGCAGGTCTATTAATGTTAGCCTGTTTTTCATTGAGAAATCAAACGGTTTATGAACCAGTTTATCGTCACTATAATAACCAACCCCTAAAAGATTTGTACGTTTTTGATAAGATAAATTACTTCTTATCAATGGCTGCTGGTAGATAACCTGGCCACTTGTGTCAGCAAAAAAGACCGGATTAGTATGCCTGTTTTGTTCTTCATTCAAAGCAATATTTAAACGGTGTATGATTTGTGTTTGATCATAACCCATCTTAGCCAACTTATCATTTAAATATTCTTGCCCTAAAAATTCATATAAACGATTAAAGGCTTCATTATCACTAACCAGCAAAATCTTTTTTATATAGTGTGCAATGGTTGGACGGCCATCAGGAGTTGTCGGATCATTATATACACTTGTTTGTCCTGGGTAGTCCGCCTCCGTTACCATTGTTGTATTTCTATCCAACCCTTTTATATTTAATTCATTCAGCTTCTGCAATGCTAAAACAGCCGCTGGCAACTTCACCGTTGAGGCTGGGTAGTAATAGTTTGAGGGGTTTATGTTGTAATAATAATGCTTAAATGATGGCTTATTTTTCTCATCCCGGTCAATTTGGGTATATATAATCTGGATTTGCCAAATTTTCGGATTTGCCAAAAGTGTGTCAAAATACTGTGGGTAAGAATGTAATAGATTGGCCAGAAATGCATCAGTTTTTGAAGAAGAGTCAGATGTTTTTAAATGCTCCTTGATTTCCATAGCTGGCGTTATTGAATGTTTGGCAGAGCTACATGAAAATAGGATAAACAGGGTAATGGATAATCCTATATTTAATGACCTTGTTTTCATTAAGAGTGAAATTAAATCTTATTCATTTAAAGCAAAAAGAATCGGTATGCTATGCCCCTACTTATAATGGAGTCATAGGATCAGCTTGAAAAATACCTGTAATTAGATATCACCAGAATATTACCTCCACTTGTCTTTTTATTAAAAATAGTATTTACATTAAGCTTTAAAAAAAATGCCGTTTAAGGTCTTTGTCATGCTATAATACGCTACCTTTCTATGCTTTTTAAAGAATTCTCCGGTTGACTTAAATCAATAAGAATCATTAAATTATGTAGCTAAAAAAACGCTGAAACAGCTACCTTTTTGAAAGATTTTTTCATTACTTAAATCAACTCAATCCTTACATTGCTGATTATCAACTATTTAACTCATGTTTAGAAATTGCTAATCATCGAGCTCTGCAGGGGTGGAATTCAAGTTGAAAAAGCTATATTTGCCAACTCTAAAAAAACCGTGTATGCAACTGAAAGGCTTGGTTCGCTTTTTTACCATCCTACTAATCCTTTATTCTATTTATGAATTATCTTTTACATGGGTTGTTCGTGGCCATGAAAAGAAGATGGAGGCAAAGGCCCAACAATTTGTAAATGCGAATTACGCAAATGCACCTGCTGATGTGCGTGATCAAGCGTTTAAAGATCGCTTAAAGCGTTTATTAGACAGTACTCGAGATGAGACTGTACACTATGGTCCTACAGGAAAAATCTCCTATCAACAAGCCAAAGAGAACGAGTTAAACCTTGGTCTTGACCTACAAGGCGGTATCAACGTAACAATGGAGGTTGAGTTAGCAGGTTTGTTACGCTCAATGGCCAACAATTCAAAAGAGCCAACTTTCAACCAAGCGATTGCTAATGCTGACAAGAAAAAAGCCAACAGTAATGCTGATTTTATCAGCTTATTTGTTGAAGAGTACAAAAAATTAAATCCAAACGGTCGTTTAGCTTCTCTGTTTGCTATTCCTGGCCAGGATCTTATTAAAGTTGGAGACTCTGATGACAAGGTAATTTCTTCAATCCGCCAAGAAGCAAGATCTGCCTTTGACAGAACTTTCCGTGTATTACAACAACGTATTGACCAGTTTGGTGTGGCACAGCCTAACATCAATCCTGATCCAGAACGAGGTATCATCACAGTTGAGCTACCTGGCGTGCAAGATCAAGAGCGTGTACGTAAATACTTACAATCTTCTGCCAACTTACAGTTCTGGGAAGTATATAACATTAGTGAATTAGCTCCTTCTATCCAAAAAGCGGACGAAGCTTTCAAAACTGTAATGGGTGGAAAGAAAGCTAACACTACTACTCCATCAGCCGATACTAGTAAGAAAGCAGATACAGCCACTGCTGTAGCTTCTGCAACAAAAGATACAAGCGTTGGTAGTGTTGCTGATTTACAAAAAACAACGGATACAGCTAAAAACACAACAGCGACAAGTAGCTCTTTGTGGCAGTATATTCAATTCAATATCAACCCACAAAACGGACAGGCAATTGATAATGGTCAGCTTGGTTTTGTAGCTACTAACGATACTTCAATTGTAAGAACACATCTGGAAAACCCTGCTGTACGTAGTGCTTTCCCTGCAGATGTAGTCTTTATGTTTGGTATTCCTGATGTAGTTGAGAACAAAAGAGCTCCATTTGTTGCTCTTTATGCTATAAAAACTTTAGGTCGCGATAAAGCTAAACTGGAAGGTGAATCAGTAGTAGAAGCTCGTTCAGATTACAATCCTACTACTGGTAAGCCAGAGGTTTCAATGCGTATGAACCCTACAGGTGCTCGCATTTGGGCTGATATGACAAGAGCAAATAAAGGTCGTGCTATTGCCATTGTATTAGATAACATCGTTTACTCTGCTCCAAATGTTAATGATGTTATTGAAGGTGGTAATTCTAGCATTTCAGGTTCTTTCTCTCCTGAAGAGGCTAATGACTTATCAAACATTTTAAAAGCAGGTAAATTACCAGCTCCAGCTAAGATTGTTCAAGAACAAGTAGTTGGACCTACTTTGGGTAACGATGCTATCAAAGGCGGTATCTTGGCTTTCGCTATTTCATTTGCAGTGATCTTCATCCTGATGTTGGTTTATTATAACACCAGCGGTTGGGTTGCTAATATTGCTTTGATTCTGAACTTGTTATTTACTATTGGTGTATTAACTGGTTTAGGTGCTACTTTAACAGCTCCTGGTATTGCCGGTTTAGTACTGACCATCGGTATGGCGGTTGATACCAACGTGTTGATCTATGAACGCATTAAAGAAGAGTTAACCAGAGGTAAAAACTATATTCAAGCTGTAAATGAAGGTTATAAGCGTTCATTGCCTCCAGTTCTTGATGGTCACATTACGACCTTATTAACAGCCGTTATCTTGTTCTCTTTTGGTTTGGGTCCTGTAAAAGGTTTTGCTACTACCCAGATCATTGGTATCCTGCTTTCTTTATTCTGCGGTATCCTGGTGAGCCGCTGGGTAACAGATTGGTTTACTAACAAGAGAAAGCATTTGGAATACTTCACTCCTATTTCTCGCAGCATCTTCAAGCATGCTAACTTCCAAATCATTGAAAAACGCAAAATCGCTTATGCTATTTCCTTAGTGGTTTTAGTTTTAGGTATTGCTTCTTTCTTCCATGGTTTTGATTATGGTGTAGAATTCCAAGGTGGTCGCAGCTACGTGGTTCGCTTTGATAAGCCAGTTAATGTTGAGGCAGTTAGACACGATTTAGAAACTGCTTTTGGTGAAAGCCCAATCATTAAAACTATCGGTGGTAACAATCAACTTGATATCACTACAGCTTACCTGATCACTGATACTCGCCCTGGTGTAGATACAGTGGTTGAAAGCAAATTGTTAGAAGGTTTGAAAAACCATTTACCTACAGGTCTTTCATTCAACCAGTTTGACCAAAAGTATAAATTAGGTTCTACAACCGTTTTACCTACTATCTCTGATGACTTGAAGACAGGTGCTAAATGGGCTACTTTCTGGTCTATCCTGATCATTTCGATCTATATCTTCATCCGTTTCCGCGACTGGAGATATTCACTGGGTACTATTGCAGCCTTGTTGCATGACGTTTTAGTAACCTTAATTGTATTCTCGTTCTTTAAAGAGATTGTACCATTCCCACTTGAAATTGATCAGCACTTTATTGCTGCGGTATTGACAGTAATTGGTTTCTCAATGAACGATACGGTGGTAATCTTTGACCGTATTCGTGAATACAGCCGCCAATTGACCGGTCAATCAAAAGAAACCATCATCAACAAGGCCATTAACGATACGCTGAGCCGTACAGTAATGACTTCATTGACAGTATTCTTAACTATCCTGATTCTCTTCATCTTTGGTGGTGAAGTAACCAGAGGTTTTTCCTTTGCGATGTTGATCGGTGTAGTTGTAGGTATCTACTCATCTGTATTTGTTGCGGCTCCAGTTCTTGTAGACTTGGGCGGTAAAAAAGCATTGGGAGAAAACCTGCTGCCAGAAGAAAAACAAAAAACAACTCCTCAGCATGAGACGATTAAATAATCAGTCTTAGCACGATAATAATAAAGCCCCGGATTGCCGGGGCTTTATTATTATATATACAAGTTCAAACTAAGTTCATAAAAGAATATTTCTACTCAAATTAAACAGCAAAGGAACTACCACAACCGCAGGTAGCAGAAGCATTTGGATTTATAAAGGCAAATCCTCTGTTGTTTAACCCATTCTCCCAATCAATCTGCATACCGTACAAATAAAGCTCATGGGCTTTCTCCATAACAAAAGAAACGCCTTCAAACTCATATACTGCATCAGTATCCTTTTTATCATCAAAGCCCAGTACATAGGATAGTCCAGAGCAGCCGCCGCCCTTTACACCTACGCGCAATACCTTGGATGTATCAAAAGAAGGATCACTGTGCAATCTTTTCAGTTCATTTATAGCCCCTTGTGTAAAACTTACCGGGGCTGTTGTTGTCGCTTCCATGCTGCAAAATTATTTGATCTGTAACTAACAAATTAATGCCAATTGTAGTTTACCTGTCATAGTTTCACATCTTCTTTATTTTTGCGCCCATAAATTAAAATATGACAGAAGGAACTATTAGCCTGATATTAGCTGCCTTAGCTTTAATTATTTCAATTACAGCTTTTCTTACCAGTAGAAAACAGCCAGCGGCAGCTCCAATGCCGGATTACAATACTGTTCCGCTGCAATTACAAGCTTATGAACGCCTAGTGCTTTTAGTAGAACGTATCTCTTTACCCAATTTGGTTGGCCGCATGAATCACCCGCATTTATCTTCACGTGAGCTACAGGTACTTTTATTAGAAAATATTAAACAGGAATTTGAATACAATGTTACCCAGCAGGTATATGTAACACAACATGCTTGGAATGCTGTACAGAATCTTAAGGATCAAAATATGCTGATCATTAATCAGGTTGCCAATGTTATGCCGCCCCAATCTACTGGTCATGAATTAAGTCGCCAGTTAATGGAAGTTATTATGAGCCAGGAAGAAAAGGCGCTGCATACTATAGTTTTGGATGCCCTAAACTATGAAGCTAAACGATTATTAAAATAATTCATCTTTCAACCGACCAAGTGTCTATTACATTGCTATATGAGTGAAAAGAAACGAAATACTGATAGCGGTATTGAAATAAAACAACTGTATACAGTTGAAGACCAGCCAACGCAACAAATTGAAACACCCGGCTCTTTCCCTTTTACCAGGGGTGTACAGCCAGATATGTATAGAGGGAAGTTATGGACCATGCGACAATATGCTGGCTTCTCAACTGCTGAAGAAAGCAATAAACGGTATCATTATCTTTTAAACCAAGGGGTAATGGGATTAAGTGTTGCTTTTGACCTCCCTACTCAGATTGGATATGACAGTGACCATGCGTTGGCAGAAGGTGAAGTAGGTAAAGTAGGCGTTGCCATTGACTCGCTCGAAGACATTGACACTTTATTTAAAGGTATTAAGCTGGAAGAAGTAAGCACTTCTATGACCATTAATGCTACTGCCTTTATTCTCCTTTCCTTTTATGTAGCCCAGGCTAAAAAACAAGGAGCTGATTTAAAAAAGATATCAGGTACTATTCAAAATGACATCTTGAAAGAATACGCTGCCAGAGGCACCTATATCTACCCTCCTAAGCCCTCTATGCGTATTATTACAGATATCTTCGAATGGTGCAGTAAAGACCTTCCGAAATGGAATACAATTTCTATATCTGGATACCATATACGTGAGGCAGGTAGCACCGCTGTACAAGAGATCGCTTTTACGTTAAGTAATGGCAAAGCATATGTAAAAGCTGCTTTGGAAAAAGGATTAGACATTAATGTATTTGGCAAGCGCCTATCCTTCTTTTTCAATGCACATAATAACCTATTTGAAGAAGTTGCTAAGTTCAGAGCAGCCAGACGCATGTGGGCAAAAATGATGAAGGATCTTGGAGCTACTGACCCTAAAGCCATGATGCTACGCTTCCATACACAGACTGGTGGCAGTACACTTACGGCGCAGCAACCGCTGAATAATATATCACGTGTTACCATTCAAACATTAGCAGCTGTTCTTGGTGGCACGCAATCGTTACATACTAACGGATATGACGAAGCACTGAGTTTACCCACAGAAGAAGCTGCGCGTATTGCTCTACGTACGCAACAAATTGTAGCTTTTGAAAGCGGTGCTCCTGAAACTGTTGATCCCTTAGCTGGTTCTTATTTCGTAGAAACCTTAACAGATGAAGTAGAACAAAAAGCATGGGAATTAATCAACAAGATCGATGCAATAGGTGGTAGTGTTTCAGCAATTGAACAAGGTTTCATTCAAGACGAGATTGCTCGAAGTGCATACGATTATCAACGCGGTATAGAAAGAGGTGAAAAGATCATTGTTGGTGTAAATAAATTTCAAGTGAATCGGGAAGAGCCCGTTCCTGTCTTTAAAATAGACGATAGCATTCGCGAACAGCAGTCGCTCAAATTAAAAGCCCTACGTGAAAGAAGAGACAATAATAAAGTGAAGGCTAGCCTGGAAGAAGTGCGCTCAAAAGCAGTACATAATGAAAATCTAATGCCAGCAGTTATCGAGGCAGTAGAAAACTATTGTACACTAGGAGAAATAGCAGATACATTAAGAAACGTCTTTGGAGAATATCGATAAACAATATAAAAAAAGCCCGTTAGTTTCTAACGGGCTTTTTTTATATAAGTCACTATTTATTACTGATTGTCAGTACCTGATGTGCCTGTTTTATTTTTGCCTTTCTTTTCTTGCTTCATATTTTCTTTCATTGGTCCTTTAGCTTCTTTTGCTTGTTGGTGATGACTCTGTAATACAGGCAATTGCTTGGTAGCAAAAGCTTTTACATCAGGGTCTTTTGCATCCTTTGTTTCATCTTCAAACTCATCGATGGCCTTTTCGTGAGAATCTCTCATTATAGCCATATATTCTTTATCAAATTCAGCGCCTTCTAATCCATTTAATCGGTCCATCAAAGCTTTATGCTTTGGCATTAATGTGTCAGGAATAGACGCACCTTTACTAGCAACAACAGACTTTAATTCTTCTGTAGCTTTTGTATGATCACGAACGATCATTGCGCCATAGTCTTTAACTTGCTGACTCGCTCCTTTCTTTTGTGCTAACTGGCCCAGTTCAATTTCCATGCGACTAGCGCTGGCGGCTTCCACTAAAAATTTCACATCTTTTTTCTGCAGAGACCCTGCTTGAATTCGTGTATCCATCATTATCGAATCCTCCGCCGTACCTAAACCACCCCCTCCAGCCGTAGTATCAGTCGATGGCCTGGTGGTTGTATCTTGTGCAAAGCAACACAAAGCAGAGAAGACAAGTGGCATGATGAATAATGCTTTCTTTTTCATATCTACTGTTTTGGCCCTTGGCCGAAATTTCTATGCCAATTGTATCTCTGCCGAAGTATAAATAACCAAGTTTTAAATAAAAAAACAACTCTACTGTTTATGCGCTTACATCTTCATTTTAGATATGGCTTTTGCTGAATCTAAATGTGTTTTTATAACAGGTAAAGTTCTGGAAGCAAATGCTTTTAGATCAGCATCTTTCACTTTGGTTGTCGCCTTTTGAAATTCGCTTACATCTTCCTGATGATCCATTAACATGTGACTCATATACACTTTGTCAAATGCGCTACCTGTCTTGCCTTTCAACATATCAATATGTTTCATATGCTCAGGCATTGGTTGAGTAGGCAACGTCAATCCTTTACTTGGTGCTAGTGCTTTCAATTCCTCGCCTGCTTTTCCATGATCCCGTATCATCATAGAAGCAAAAGCTTTTACCCTTTCATTAGTACTACTATGCAAAGCCATATTTGCCATTTCTACTTCAGCCATCCCTCCACTTGCTGCCTTCATAGCAAATTTCTGATCCATTGAATCTAAAGTAACTACAGCTGTAGCAGGACTATTGGTTGCAGCAACTGAAGAATTGGTATCATTTACCATTGAATGATCTACCGTGTTTATAGTATCATTTGATGATGACTCTTTATTTGCATTATTTCCACAAGCAACTATACCGGACATTCCAATAGCAAATACAGCAATTGATAGAAATTTCATGATTATAAGATTAAATTTAAAATAGATTCTTCAATGGCATAAAGCCATATAATCTTGGCACAACATATATACCAAAACGGTCTCATCAATTGTGTTTAACCTGATTAGAAGTTGTTCAAACAAATAGTT
This sequence comes from Flavisolibacter tropicus, assembly GCF_001644645.1. Lineage (NCBI taxonomy): Bacteria > Pseudomonadati > Bacteroidota > Chitinophagia > Chitinophagales > Chitinophagaceae > Flavisolibacter > Flavisolibacter tropicus. The sequence continues at coordinate 1,001,733 of NZ_CP011390.1, forward strand.
TGTAATTTGGCTCTTTAACTCATTAAATAATGAAACGTCTCAGTTTATTTACATTTCTCCTATGGGCCAGCCAGTTAGTTCAGGCTCAATCTCCCTCCTTTATAAAGGATAGCCTGGATTCCTATATTCAAAAAGGCTTGAAAGACTGGGATGTACCCGGGCTAGCTATAGTTGTTGTTAAAGATGGAAAAGTTATTATACAGAAAGGCTATGGTGTAAAAGATATTTCTACAAAAGCTCCGGTTGACGAAAACACGCTTTTTATGATTGCCAGTAATACAAAATTATTCACAGGCACATCATTGGCTTTACTGGAATATAGAGGCGTACTGAATTTGAACGATCGAATTACCAAATATTTCCCTGATTACAAGCTTTGGGACAAAACAACAACAGGACTGGTAACAATTCGTGATTTGTTGTCTCACCGTATTGGAACCAAAACCTTTCAGGGTGACTTTACATTTTGGAATACAAAGCTTACTAGAAGCGAGATCATGAACCGCATGCGCTTATTAAAGCCTTCACAAGTGTTTCGTCAGGATTATGGATACTGCAATAGCTGCTTTTTAACGGCAGGAGAAGTAATACCCAAAGTAACAGGTAAGGCTTGGGAAAATTTTGTTAGAGATAGTATTGTCAATCCTTTACAAATGTCAAGTACCTTACTTCTTTCAACAGATGTTGACCAACTACCCAATGTAGCTTCACCATATACTACTAATTATACAGGCACCCTGCAGCGCGTACCATTTGACAACTGGAACAATCTGGCTCCCGCCGCTTCTATTGTAAGTAATGTAAAGGATCTTACGAATTGGCTACAAATGCAATTAGATAGCGGACGTTTTAATGGCAAACAGGTTATACCCTTTCAAGCTATTTTAAAGACACGTGATGTTCAGATTTCTACAGGTAGTCGTAAGTCAGGGGCCTATCCCATGCATTTCAGAGGATATGGTTTAGGACTATTTGCCGCTGATTACAATGGACGTGCTCTTTACTGGCATACAGGTGGTGCCGGAGGAATGGTTAGCAATGTGTGTTTTGTACCGGAAGAACGTTTAGGTATTGCTATTTTAACAAACAATGATAACCAGAACTTCTTTGAGACTTTACGATACCAAATTCTCGATGCCTACCTTGGAGTTCCGTATGTAAACCGTAGTGCACAACAACTACCTGCATTCAAACAGGGCATGCAAGAACAGCTAAAGGAAATTGCTGGCTGGAGATCCCGCGTAAAAGGTAGCAAACCTACACTTCCCCTTGCTACGTATACAGGCACTTACACTAACGAACTTAATGGCAATATTACCATATCACAAAAAGGAAACGACTTACTAATAAAATTCCAGACAAAGCCAGATCTTAACGCCACCTTACATTATATGGATAATGGCGAGTGGCTAATGGAGTATAATAACATTGAATATGGAATCTTTGCTATCAAATTTGAAGAAACTAATAGTAAAGTGAAATCAGTTACAACCCGCCAAAATGAATTTGTAGAATACGATCCATATACTTTTACAAAGGTTAGCACTAAATAATTATAACATTTATAACCATTGAAAAGCCCCGCGTTATGCGGGGCTTTCTTATTTGAATCAAGTTAAAAGATGATCTATCCTTTCTTTTGCTCTTTTGCCCATGCATCCTTAAGTGTAACAGTTCTATTGAACACCAAGCGATGATAGGTATCCTTGTTATCCAGAGTAAAGTATCCTTTACGCAAGAATTGGTACCGCTCATTGATGGCAGCATTTTTTAAAGCAGGCTCAGCATAAACCGTTTGCACCACTTGCAATGAATCGGGGTTGATATAGCTTTTAAAATCTCCTTCTTCTGCGGCCGGATTCTCCACCTTAAACAGGCGGTCGTACAAACGCACTTCAGCTGTTATATTATTTGTAGCAGACACCCAATGCAATGTACCTTTCACATTAATACCTGATGTATCGCTACCACTTTTGCTTTCAGGGAAATAAGTACAACGTAATTCTATAACATTGCCGCTTTCGTCCTTAATAACCTCATCGCAACGAATGATATAAGCATATTTCAAACGTACCATGCTGCCTGGAAACAAACGGAAGTATTTCTTTGGCGGGTTTTCCATGAAATCTTCGCGCTCAATAAAGAGCTCTTTACTAAACGGAATTTCACGGCTATCACTATTCGGGTCTTCTGGATTATCTTCACCTTTCAACATTTCCACCTCGCCCATTTTCTCCTCATAGTTGGTGATAACAATCTTTAGGGGATCAAATACCACCATCCGACGTAAGGCAATCTTATTTAAATGCTCACGTACACAAAATTCCAACAAACCTACATCAATCAGATTTTCGCGTTTAGCAATACCAATACGGTCGCAGAAATCACGAATTGCTTCAGGAGTATAACCGCGACGACGTAAAGCACTAATAGTTGGCATTCTTGGGTCATCCCAGCTTTCCACATGCCTTTCTTGTACCAGTTGCAATAGTTTGCGCTTACTCATTACAGTATAGCTAATGTTACCCCTGGCAAATTCATACTGGTGAGAAGGGAAAATCTCCAAGTTTTCAATAAACCAGTCATATAGTTCGCGGTGAGGAATAAACTCCAGCGTACAAAGAGAGTGAGTTATATTTTCAATACTATCACTTTGGCCATGTGCAAAGTCATACATTGGATAGATACACCAATTGTCACCTGTGCGATGGTGATGCGCATGCTTAATACGATACATGATGGGGTCACGCATGTGCATGTTAGGGTTTTGCATATCTATTTTAGCACGCAATACCTTCTCACCATCTTTATACTTGCCTGCACGCATATCGTTAAACAACTGCAGATTCTCTTCAATGCTTCTATTTCTAAAAGGGCTGTCTTTCCCCCCTTCAGTTGGCGTTCCTTTTAAGGAAGCTATTTCTTCAGCACTCAGATCATCTACATAGGCAAGGCCCTTTTCTATGAGCTTAACAGCAAAGCCATAGAGCTTTTCAAAATAATCAGATGCATAAAGTTCATGTTTCCATTGGAAACCCAACCACTTCACATCTTCTTTAATACTTTCTACATACTCTGTTTCTTCTGTAGTTGGATTGGTATCATCAAAACGCAGGTTGGTATATCCCCCATATTTTAGGCTTAATCCAAAATTGAGACAAATGCTTTTGGCATGTCCAATATGCAGATAGCCATTAGGCTCTGGAGGAAAACGAGTTACAATTGATTGATACTTTCCAGACTTGAGATCTTCTTCAATAATTTCCTCTAAAAAGTTGAGGCTTTTTTCTTCACTCATGCGGTTGTTATTTCAAAGGAGGCAAAGATACTACACGTAAGCTTCTCTTGATTTCAATTAGCTATTACTAACTTCAACTATCTTTTTTTCTTTTAAAAAAATACAATAAAGTAGCATCAACTACATCAAAACGTTGATACCCAATTGATGTAATTGGATAAAAGTTAAAAGAAACCGTCATAAATAGATAAATAATTCTGTATTGACCACTAACAATTCTCCTATTTATGGACGAGTTAAATACCTATATTTGAGTGGAAACGATTGCAGTTATATTTTTTAATTAAAATCCATGGCGCAAAAAACAATTATAACTGGCACTGGTTGTTATATCCCTACGGAAATTGTAACCAATCGCGACTTCACCATCCATAATTTCTATGCAGAAGATCACGCACGTATAGAAACACCTCCCCAGGAAGTGGTGGAAAAGTTCATACAAATTACCGGCATTGCCGAACGACGTTATGCCTCTTGTGACTTGAACGCTTCAGATCTTGCTAGTATTGCTGCTGAAGCTGCCATAAAGGACAGTGGCATTGATCCTGAAACCTTAGACCAGATCATCGTTGCTCATAATTTCGGAAATGTTCTTAAACACACCATTCAAACAGATGCCGTACCAGCCCTTGCCAGCCGGGTCAAACATAAGCTTCAAATCAAAAACCCGCATTGCGTGGCTTACGACATCTTATTTGGCTGTCCGGGCTGGGTACAAGGGTTAATACAGGCCGACGCTTTTTTCAAAGCAGGAATAGCCAAAAGAGCCCTAGTAATAGGTTCTGAAACCCTAAGCAGGGTTATAGACAGGTATGATCGCGATAGCATGATCTTTTCTGATGGTGCAGGCGCCTGCATTTTAGAGTCTGTTCCTGCTGAAAATTCTGAAAGCGGCATATTGGCCAGCTCTGCTGTAAGTCATTGCCAGGATGAAGCTTATTTTATTTACCTGGGCCAGTCTAACTTTCCTGGCTCTGACCCACGTATCCGGTACATTAAAATGCATGGGAGGAAGGTGTACGAGTTTGCTATCAAAAAAGTGGCAGAGGCCATGAAAGAATGCCTTGATAAAGCAAATGTCTCTATAGATCAACTGAAAATGGTCTTTATTCACCAGGCCAATGAGAAAATGGATGAAGGTATTATTCGCGTTCTTTATAAACTTTATGGAAAACGCGACATACCCACTACTATAATGCCTATGAGTATTCATTGGTTAGGCAATAGTTCTGTTGCCACTGTTCCTACCCTATACGATCTGGTAAGAAAAGGTAAAGTAGAAGGTCACAATCTGGAAAAGGGAGATATTATCCTTTTTGCCTCTGTTGGGGCCGGTATGAATATCAATGCCATTTGTTATAGAGTTTAATCAAGCTGGCTTACCCTATATTTTAATAGGCTGCTCCATATAGTCTTAACAAAAATTCTTTAATTGTAGCCAAATAGAAATTAACCAGATAGACCTACCTTTGCAAGGTCAATTTGAGCGTTCGCATAGTGTTAAGTGAACTATTATTCTGCTAGTCTGATTCTGCGTTTTAGTTAGTCTCTTTATCATTTGCCTCTCAAGATTTTTTACTTTTTTTATTTAACAACAAGAATGAACATTTACGTTTCAAACTTAAGCTTCAATGTAGAAGATGAGGACTTAAGAGAATTTTTCACTGAGTATGGTGAAGTATCTTCAGCCAAGATTATTACTGATAAATTTACTGGTAAGAGCCGTGGATTTGGTTTTGTGGAAATGCCAGATACAGATGCAGCTCAAAAAGCAATTGCTGAACTAGATAACGCAACAGTTGAAAACAGAACTATCCGCGTTATGGAAGCTAAACCAAAAGAAGATCGCCCTGCACGTAGCAACAATGGTGGTTTTGGTGGCAACCGTGGCGGTTTCAAACAAAGATTTTAATCTTACCGATTCAAATATCAAAAAAGCCCTATAACAATAGGGCTTTTTCAATTTACAACATTAACTAAGAATAAGTTCCTTATCCAGTTTCTTAAGTACTTTAAAATGTTTCTTAGAGTTCTTTAAAAAGTAATGCCCTTTCTTTAAACTCCATCGTGGAAAACCGTTTTCATGATTGTATTGGCTTATGTCATACAACCATCTCCAATGAGTCAATATTTCCCTATAGGCGCTTAATAAACTGTATTTACCTGCATATATATGATTAGGAACAGACCCTGCGCCATTAAACTCCAAGATGTAAAAGTTCTGACCTTCTTTCATTTCCTCCACTGAGTTACATTTTATATCATAACGACCATAGTAGAAATGATTTTGCCGGCTTATACGATCAAACAATTCCGTTAATTGGTCATCAATCAAGTGTTTCAGGTCTTTAAATTGCGCCCCATGAAAGAGATTTGCTACATGTGACAAACAATAGCGCTCACCTTTCTTTAATACAATTCCTAATTGCCTGTCTAGGTTAATGCTAGATTTCTTCACCCATCTACTGGCAATCGGCTGTTGCAGTATTAGATCACTAAGATTTGTAACTCCGTCACCACATACTTCTAGCAAATTCTTTTGAATGAGTGCCGTGATCTTACCATGCTTTTCGAATGGTTTCCGGCAATAAAACACGCTGACCTCTAATGGTAGATCTAAAAACTCCTGGATAATATAATCCGCAGGCATTTGAATATGATATTGCCGCAACTGCAGTTCATTCTCAATTTTCCGGAACAGAATACCCTTCATACCTACATCTGGCTTTACAATAAAAGGATAGGTAAAGCCAGCCACTTCAAGTTTAGTCAACACTTGGCCTAAAGACATAAACGGCTTAATAAAGAGGCTTTTAGGACAATATTCTGCTGGCAGTTGATCATACATCTGACGCTTCCCCTCTCCTTCAAATCCACCAAAAGCTAACGTAGGATTAGAGGGTGTAAAGAACCACAGGGAACGACTTCTTACATAGTAAGCAAGCCAGGGAATCATCAAGGGAAAATAGAATAGATAATGGGGCCAATGCGACCAGTCAAGCAATCGTTGTATGAAGTGTCTCAACTCGTTAAAATGCATAAGTTTTAGCTTCAATCAAACGGTTTTCTGCATCAGCATAGATGATACGCGGCTCAAATCCCACAGCATCTTCCTCAGTAAAATAACCAAAGGCCAAAACATGTATCAAGTCGCCTTTATTAAAGAGTTTAGATGCTGCACCATTAACTGTTACCAAGCCTTCATTTTTACTACGTACTACATAAGTTATTATCCGGTTGCCGTTTGTAGCATTGTTTACATGCACAAGTTCAAAAAGACGTAGTCCCGCCGCTTCAATTAATTCATCTGGCAATGCAATACTGCCCGGATAGCTAATGGAACTTTCTGATACCACTAACTGCTGAATTTTTGTACGTAGTAATTGAATGAGCATATGACCTTTAATTGGGTTATGTAGTAAAACGCCGTAAAAGACGTAATACAATACCATAAAAAATTGCGCCAGCCTACAAATCAGAATCTACAATTACCACGCACATCTTTTATAGCACAACCAGCCATCTAAGTAAATGACTTTCAACCAATTATAAAAAGTATACAATATATAAGCAGCTTTTATTATTAACCATGATTAGGGATGACAATACCTTTTAATCGCCGGTATATTTCGGTTGCGTACTCATCTGTCATGCCGCTTAAGTAGTCAAGAGCGCTTAGCACTTTTTCATATGGTGAGGCCTTCTCTTCAAACTCAGTAAACTGGTAAGGGAAAAGTTTTAAAGCAATAGCTTCACGGTGCGAAGGTTTGTTTTTTAATAAGGCAGGTATAAATAGTTGCAACAGCTCTGACATAACATTATAGCCAGCCAGCTCTATCTGAAGCACGGTATCGTGGTTATAGATCTTTGTACGTGATAGATATTGTACTTTCTTTAAAGCCTCACATTTATCTTGGATAGCATCAACCAAAGTATTATTGAAAGTGCCACCAAGTATGTCGTCTTGTTGGGCAATAAACACATCAGCAGCTTCATTGGCCAATATGTTTATGACTTTAGCTCTAAGAAAAGCAATGGCTTCATTTGTATCTTTTATATCATTAAAATAGCCCAATATTTTAGTAGCATTTTCATCAGGCCTGTTGATATTTCTGATCACTTCCATGAAAGCTTCAACGACTTCTTCCTTTTGCAATATCCCTAAGCGCTGTGCATCTTCCATATCTACAATACTGTAGCAGATATCATCGGCAGCTTCTACTAAGTACACAAATGGATGACGTTTATAGATCACCGGCTGCTCACTTTCCTGAAGCATATTCAGCTCCCATGCCAACTGTTTTATCGTATCCTTTTCTGATTGAAAAAAACCATACTTCTTCCTATGCTTATACCCTTTATCCATTGCATTTGATTCACAAGGGTATTTCAATATAGATGCAACAGTAGTATAGGTGAGACCAAATCCTCCCTTAAACCGCCCCCGAAAGCTGTGAGTGAGTATGCGTATTGCATTGGCATTACCCTCAAACGTGCATAGGTCTTTCCATTCATTTTCTGAAAAATAGTTTTGCAGCTCTTGGCCATCAATAATGGCCTGTGCATTTTCTACGAAATAGGCGGAGATAGCTTTTTCACCTGAGTGACCAAAAGCTGGATTTCCTATATCATGGGCCAGGCAACCAGCCGCTAGCACATTGGAAAGTTCATATTTATAAAACTCATAAGCCTCTTCATTGGAGTGCTTAAATTGAGAAGCAATACGCTCTCCTGTCATTTTACCCAATGAACGCCCGACACTGGCCACTTCTAACGAATGGGTGAGCCTGTTATGAACAAAGGCAGTACCCGGCAATGGGAAAACCTGTGTTTTATTTTGCAAACGCCGGAAAGCAGAAGAGAAAATCAGCCTGTCATAGTCGCGCTGAAAGCCCGAACGTGGGCCACTAGGAATTTTATCAGAACCTACCCGCTTATGGGTAAACAGCTGGTCGTATTGCATCATTTCGGAAAAGTGAACGACAAATGTAGGTTTTCTGTTAAACTCATGCGTAAGTACAAGTTGGGTTTAAACTTTAAACATTCCCTTTCCACAAATGGTATGAAAATGGTTGAACTAGCTCTGAACTTAAAATGAGTTAGCTATGGATATTATCATACAGTCCTTGGGCTTCAAGGCTAGTGATCATTTAGAAGGGTACATTCGTGAAAAATTGGGGAAGCTAAACCCCAGTGAACATGTAATCAGAGCAAATGTGATGCTATTCCAGGGCCCTAACAGGAGCACGCCGAATGATTATTGTGAAATACGGTTAGAGGTACCAGGAAACGATCATTTTGTAAAGGAACAGAGCACTCAATTTGAACAATCGGTTGATAGTGCTGTCAATAAGTTACAGCAAATGTTACGTAAGCAAAAGGAAAAGCAGGTTGATCACTTTCAAGGTCGCCATAATTAATCATAAAATTGCTTTTTATACGTTATAGCTTGAAAATTGCCCCTAACCGGGCAATTTTCTTATTTGATCAGTTGGTTTGACTTAGCACTATTCAACTGCTCTTTTTAATTTTATACAACCAATAGCAACCTACTCTAAACTGCACTTGAAGAAACTTTATAAACATGTAAATGTATTCTATGGCAGATTGGCGATTAAATATTGATGATTTTTTAAAAGGCCAGGGGTTTGAGCGAAAAGAACCAGATTTAACACATAATGACGCTGTTGTTATCCAGGAATTTCTTGAAAATATAGGTAGGCCTGTATTTGAAAATATAACCGACCAGTTAAATGCCTTTAAGGAAGTAAAAGCTGAAGTAGTTGAATCCTCTTTTACGCCCCCACTCCCAATTGATTATTTTCATTTATCCGTTTTCAATAGAACACAGCCTAAGCTAACCTATCGTCTACGTTTTACAAAAGAAGCAAACGGACAAGTAATGTTGGGCGCAGAATACAGCACACCCAATATTTATGGCGAGAATACCCGTTTTCATAACAGTGCACTGAATCGTACATTAACAGGTACAACGGAGGAAGATATAGCCAGTGATTTTTTCCAGATTCTGCAAACAAAATTCTAGTACAATAAGTAGCAACAGAAACTCGTATTCGAAAAAATTACTCAGTCTACCATTTCTTTTACTAACCTGTATATTATAAAAGATTTTAACTGAAACGCTTTAATGCCAGGAACAAAGCACCATATGGTAGAAAAAATTCCATTTTACTTCCATGGAAACCTTTTCGATTTTCTACCAAAGCGGATTCAAATGCCATACCCATATCCTCTTTTTACTACAACTACAGTAAAAGATGCCATAGAGGCCATAGGTGTTCCTCATGTAGAAGTAGGAGCAATTAAAGTGAAGGAAGAAGCCGTATCCTTTTCTTATTTATTACAGCCACCTGATACTGTAGAAGTATTTCCCTATCAGCCCTCTCAAAAACTAAATGACATCTTGCGCCCTGCCCTCAACGAGCCTTACCGCTTCATTCTGGATGTGCATTTGGGAAGCCTTGCCCGGTTGCTTCGGCTTTCTGGATTTGACACCTATTACCAAACCGAAGCTGAAGACGCCACCATTGCCCAGATAGCAGCAACAGAAAAGCGCATTGTCTTGACCAGGGATATTGGCCTCCTCAAGCATAAAATTATCGACTGGGGCTATTGGATTCGCTCCCAGCATAAAGAGGAGCAGTTTAGGGAAGTAGCCTGCCGGTATGAGCTCTGGTCGTCATTCTCTCCTTTCACCTACTGTCTGGCTTGTAATGGAAAGATTGTTCAAGCTCCTAAAGAAAGCGTATTAGACCTGCTTCCATCCAATGCAGCTTTTTACTTCCAATCATTTTATCAATGCCAGAATTGTAAAAAGGTTTATTGGAAAGGATCTCATTATGATCACATGCTGCAAACACTGGAACGGTTACATTCACAAAGCCCTGGCTGCTGAATTATTTACGGGCTGCCAACCGATTTTTTATCTGAACCTTATATTGGAGAATAACACGGTCATTTAAAACCACCTGCAATTGACTAATAGTAGGAGAAGCAATCACATATTTATAAAACAACCGGTTGCCTTTCCGGCTAAAGGAAGGCGTTCTAAATGGTGTAGCAGTAATTTGGGGCAAAATTCCCACTTCAAAATAAGGGTTAGATGAAACAAAAAATTGTGTTGCCTTAACATCAGTTTCCAGCTCAAATTCAATTGTATCCCCTACTGCCGCCTCAATATTTCCTACTTCTGGCTTAAAGCTCTGGATCTTATACTTTATATATGCCTGATGCCTAAAAGGCCCATACTCAAACTCTCTCAAGCCTGGCGGATTAGTTAACAATGTCCAATAGCTAAGCTCGGGATAATGATCTTCTATAAATTGCTGTGGCGGAGCCAGGTAATACGATTCATTAAAATCTTTTACATATGCATCTCCAAATGTTACATAGCCACTGGCCCAGGTAACATCCAATAAACGCCAGGTATTGTCTAAGTAAACAGCATTCCATGTATGGTTTGTTACAAATCGATTACCAGATCGTATATAATTGGTTCTGGCATAGCCATAGATAATTTCGCATCGTATGCCGGCGTAATCGCAAAGTGTCTTAAATAGTCTTGAATAGCCCTCACAAATAGCCACCCGGCGCTGAAGTACCAACTGTGCTATTCGCTCATTTAGTGGTGAAAGAATTCTACTGGTATCATCTGACACAAACGAATTATACTGATTAGTATAGTTCCGCGATGGCTTTTGATATAAAACAGTGTTGTAAGCAATATTTTCCGTGATCCAATAAAAGATGGCTCTTACCTTTTCCGCATCTGTTTTATAAGGGGCTGATAGCTTTTTAGCCAATGAAGTCGGCGTTTTAGCATCTACTGTACGTGCATAGGCATCAATAGCTGTAGTATTTACAGTTTGTGATTTTGTCTTTAAAAGCAGTAGTAGGAAAGCAAATAGAAAGCTAGAGCATTTCATTTCATCGACAGCCGCTTAACACGGTACTACCAAATTTCAATCTTTTCCCGAATTCTGCAACAGGTTTAACATATGAAAAATGATGTTAATAGATGGTCAATCGGTTTCCGAATATCCATTAAAATGTGCTAGTTTTCTTGCCACCATTGCTGTTTTTCAATGGCCTTTTCCAGGAACAAATAGCATTTTAAAACCATATTACTCCTATTTAAACTGCATATAAGCCGTATCTATATAGGGGCGGGTTATAGGCGGCTTATATACGGGTTATATACAGCTTATTTGCGGGTTATTGCTGATTTAGGTAAGGAATTGACGATACCTGAAGAACGAAAAAGGCAGCTATAATAAAAAGGCTTAAGAGTTAAGCGTATCAGCATGATTGATACTATCTTTTTCATTTTGGGAACAAAAAAGCCACTCAGTATACTGAGTGGCGACAGACGCCCTATTGGCGTCACCAGATATTTGAATGGATGAACCCGGTTAGGCGATACCAACCGAAGGTTTTCCATGAATACTCTGTAGATTCATAATACCTCCTTTTCTTTGGTGAGTCCTGAAGTTACGACACTTTAAGATCAAAATTTATATGAAAGACAACTTTAAAAGTGTAATTCCGTTATTTTATAAAATCCTTAGGAGTAATTTGCAGTTAAACTCACAGAAATATTAGGGCATGAACGAATCGCTTTTTTATCAAGCTGTTAATACAAAGGCTAAGGAAAATGGAATCAACCCCATTCTTTTATTAGCGGGCATTGAAGGGTTGTATACCTTCAAAGATGTACCTCTAAGTGAAATCAATTATGACTTTCTTGACAGCCTGATCATCACCATTTTCACATTACGTATCGGCGACCAGTTTCATGCCATGGCGGAACAAAACCTTTCCAGTAAAAACATGGAGCACCAGATGACGGCAATTGAAGAGTTAACGGAACTAACACCTGCCGTTATTGAGCGTTCCGATAATCAATATCTAAAATCGTTTGCCCATGTAGTAAATGGGAAGACGCCTATTCGAAAGTATCACGAAAAGGCCCTTGAAGCCGCAGCCATTGAGGTGCAAAAAGCACAAGCACATTTTAAAGAAAAAAGCATAGGGGCCATTGTTATTGAAGTATGTAGGAATGATATAGGTGGCAAGATGGACCTAAAAGCCGTTTTTGGTTAAAGACCTTAACAATTTTGAATACTAATTTTTTGTTTCTTTAAGTATGAAACTTTTGCTTCCCTTACTTTTTAGTCTACCCATCAGCGTTTTTGGACAAGATTGTTCCTTAAAGAAAACCAAGGATCAGTTCTCCCAGGAGCCAAAACTCACTACAGGTTTTGTTAACTTAAGCAATGCCAAACTATCAATGGATGCTGATGCCAAGGAAATACATCTATTATTTTTAATAGGAAGCAACGGTGAAATGAAGTGTTTTGAAGAAGCTTCTACCTTAACAATAGCCTTTGATAGCACCAATACAAAGGCAAATTTGAGAAACGGCGGTAGTATGAACTGTGAAGGCTATTTTGATGTGGTGTTTAAGAATACACCCACCACTACTTCTTATTTAAATCGCCTAACTACTCATACAGTGAAGACACTGACCTTTACTGGAAACAATAAAACGGTAACGGTTGTTACCCTTAGCGATGATCAAAAAGCCCTCCTAAGGCAGCTAGCAAATTGTATAGCTACAGAAAGCAAAACGCTGATAAAGTAAATACCTCCTCGTTATAAGTTGCGCAGTTTAATGGACAGGTGTACAGTAGTGCCATTAGTGACTGGAAACTTATTCTCATCAAATGTAGGGGCACTGGCAAATGGCAGCTTATTAAGGGAAGCGCCATAGCCCTCTTTTGGGATACCCATAAAGTTCTTATCCATTTTATTGTTCCTATTGGTATCATGAAAAAGAAAGATGGCGTAGGTTCCTGCAGGCACATTGTCAAACTGCACCTGTGACCGCTTTTGGTTAATGGTTACTTGGACGCATTGAAAGGGATTTCCACTTTCCCCTTTGAACGAAGCCGCACTATTAAAAAGACAAGCACGGCACATTCCTTTATCATTTTCAAAGTTGGAGATATCAGCAATTATTTTTGACTGAGCTAGGCTTACTTGCTGGAGAAAAAAGACCATAGCGCCAACTCCCATCCAATGTTTCATATGGTATTTACATTTTCTCATTGTTTTGCAAATAAAGTTCCAAATCAGGAATAATACTGTTTACGCATGCAATTGTTCATTGGTGCACATGTTCACTTAAACAATTTGGGGGCATGAAAACCTTTGTAAATAATTCAAAAGACTACTGAATGACTACAAAATTTTTCGCGATTTGATAGAAGCTTCAATCCGACTACTTACACTTTGCAGCCTCTAAACTTTTATAAATTAATGAACAAGAGAACGCAAGAATAAACTAATAACTTAAAACAGTAGCAACTCGCCCTATACACCTCTACCGTGGCAGGATATTTGAATAGATAATAAAGGCCCACGATACCTTCCACTAAACCCGGGACTATGCCACTACCCTCAAACGCTACAAAGCCCCTTGTATTAGTATTTCCTTGTGCCCATACCACAAACTACCAACGATGCCTGGTAATTGCCCAGCATCTAAGACCATTTTTTGAAATGCGCTTTATTCATACTGACCAACAAGCGCACCTAGTCTATCAACAAGGCTTTGAGACTTTTAATGGCAACTTCTTCCCGCTTCTTCACTATTTGATTGAAGAAAAATTACCAGGAGTTCATGAAACAAATCCGGAGTTGATGTTCCTAGAACAAGTGGAAATTTTAGAAACCCTGCAACCGGCATTGATAATCGGAGATAACGACTATACCTTAAGTATGGCCGCAGAATTTACAGGTATCCCAATCATTTCTGTAATGAATGGCTACCAGTCTCCCTACTTTGCCAACAGAAGTATATTTCATAGTCAATTCAGAAACTATGAACCCTTTTGCCGCATAAGAGAAAAGTACGGGCTGCGAGAAAAAAATTCAATTCAAGAAGAGTTAGAAGGTGATCTAAACTGGATATGCGACCTCCCTGAATTGTTTCCCCAAAAAGAACTGCCTTATCATTATGAATTGATAGGGCCACTAATTGAAGTGCCCAGGCCTTCCAAAGCAACAGGAATTGAAAAGCTTTCATCATTCAAAAAAAACATACTAATTGATCTGGATGATACAAAACCGGTCAATTGGTTAGAGGTATTGGATACCATTACTTGCCAGGGATATAATCTGACAGTTCGTGCAACCAATCAAAACCCAAAGCTCCTGCACTTAAGGAGAACGTCAAGCTGTATTAATTCGGCGCATTTATTTGCCAAGGCAGATCTTTTGGTTTGTAACACGGAAGGTTTACTATATGAAGCTTTGTTTTATGGCTTACCTGTAATATTCAAATGCCAATTTGCCTATCAGGAACGAATAATAGAAGCACTAGAATATTGGCAAATAGGTACCTCCTGGAGTCATACAACCTCAACAGTAAAAAAGACTTTTGATTATTGGATTAGCAATAAACGTTCAGACATGCATAGGACCTTACAATACAAATTAAAGGCATCCTTAAATTCATTGGGGAGTAAACTACTTCAGAGTATCACACTACATTTTCCCTATTTGGATAGGCTCAGTGTACCAGTATCAAAATGAGCTAGTTTTTATAAGCTGTTTAAAAATCAGCTCTACATAAGCACTCATCAAATTGATCAAGATCAAGTGCTATTTCAGTAAGCAACCTCTGCAATTGTAATAAATAACCTGTTCTATTTTATTTTTGCCTATTACTACCAACTCTTCTGTCTTTAACAATTTATTGCCGATAATTTCACCCCTTTCACCGACTTCGGATTATATCTGGGCACAAACTGCTGTAATTTTAGAACACAATAAACCTCTGCAATACCTAAACCCAATCGTATGAAAAAATACCTGTCCGAAAAAAATGCTTTAACTGTAATGGTGAGTTTGTTTTGCTTTGTGATGTTGATCGTTTCTTTTTTTAAAAAGGAATCAATGTGGGAAACAATTGCCTTTGCTTTGGCATTTAGCTTTTCGATTGAAATTATTTGCCACCGGACAAAAGAAAACAGCTAATCAATTTACATTTTTATAGAATAAAAGAGCCGCATCAATCATTCAAAACGATGCGGCTCCTTTATTTACCACGTATACAAGGATCTTAATTAACTTCTATTATATCGATCTCTGATATATTCTTCAATTTCATCCTGATCAAAACCAACTTCCTGAATTGCTTTTAAAATGTCTTCTATTGGAGCTTTGAGCCTTCTGGCTAACTTTTGAATTTGATACTCCTCTGTTCCAAAAACTCCGAAACGATCGGTACTGGATATAAAACTCGTATAGTTGTACATAAGGTGTTTTTCTCTTGCACAAATCGAAAACTGTACCGTTTTGTAAACCGTAGCCTTATATGATATTTTATCAGCTAATTACTTGTTTATAAATAAGAATTGCAGAAAATATTGCTCACCCTCTCTTAAAACTAATTAGCATCACTGTCTTTACAGGCATGTCTTTTGTAAAACTTGAAATATCAATACGAGTGATATGAAAAAGATTTTAAGTGCCGTTGCAATCGTTACGATAACTATGGCCTCTTGTGATAACATGAGTGGCTATTTTAAAAGTGAAAGTTCGCATAATGCATTAGATAGCACCAATAGTCAAATGGCAACTGTTGTTTCAAGAGATTTAAGTATTTCACCCACCAATGCTTACTCTGACCTATTCCTAGATAGTGCGGCTATGGAACAATATATTCAGCAGCAAAAAGTTTCAGACACACTTGCCAGGGATCTGCGCAATTTCTATAACACAAGAAATTATCAATATGCCTGGTTCAATACGCAAGGTATAACTGAGCAAGGGCGTAACTTTTGGAGTTTGTATGAATCGACAATCGATGATAAGCATTACAAACCAGATTCCTTATTAGACAAACGACTAGATACATTATTAGCAGAAGATACATTGCTTATAGCAACAACAGATTCTAACTATATTAAAACAGAACTAGCTATAACAAAAGAGTTTATTCAATATGCCAAGGTAAATGGCAACGCCGACTGGAATCATTTAGTGCCAATAAAAAAAGTAGATGCACTACAATTAGCGGATTCACTAAGCAATAAAATTGACACGGTACAATTTGCTAACAATCGGTCCTATATGCTTATGCGGGAACAACTTAAACACTATTCAGCTATTGCAAAGCAAGGTGGTTGGAAGCCTCTTACTTTAGATGCTAAAACAATAAAGAAAGGCACTTCCTCACCTGGTATTTCCAATTTGAAAAAACGTTTGTTGACAAGTGGTGATTATTCTGCCAATGATACAACGGCTTTGTTTAATGATTCCTTAGAAGTGGCCATAAAATCGCTTCAAGAGCGATATGGTTACAAACCTACCGGTATCATAACAGACACACTAATTACTGCATTGAATACTCCTGTAGAACAGCGCATACAACAGTTACTAATCAACATGAACCGTATGGCTTGGATGCCAGTGCCACAGAGAAACCAGGTTATAGAAGTTAATATCCCCTCTTATATGTTATATGTATATGAGAATAATGCGAAGGCATTTGACATGGAAGTGGTTGTAGGTAAAGAAGGCACCAATACAATGATGTTTACAGGCAACCTGGATCAGATTGTATTTAACCCCAGCTGGAACATTCCACAAAGTATTGTGGAAGCTGAGATCTTGCCCGCAATGCAAAAGGACCCGAATTACCTAAAGAAAAACAATATGGAGATTATAAATAAAAATGACAGCATTCCACAGATTCGTCAACTGCCAGGTAAAGACAATCCCTTAGGAAAGGCGAAGTTCTTATTCCCGAATAGTTATGAGATCTATTTTCATGATTCACCATCAAAGAGCTTATTCGATAAGGACAAACGAGCCTTTAGTCATGGCTGTATTCGTTTGGCCGATGCCAACAAAATGGCGCAGTATTTATTAAAAGGGCAAGCAGATTGGACACCCGAAAAAATCCTACAGGCGATGAATAGCAACAAAGAGCAAACTGTTAAGTTACAAAAGCCAGTTCCGGTAGTTATAAATTATTATACAGCCTGGGTTGACGATAGTGGACGCTTAAATTTTAGGGAAGACATTTACAAGCATGATATGACAACAGCTTCAAGAATGTTTACCAATAATACAAGCAGTAATCTAACACCTACAACAGATACTACTAAACGCGTTTGATCTGAAGGAATAGCGATTTCGGAAAAGGCCCTGATTCTTAAAATTGGGGCCTTTTAGTTTTTAAACACCTGGGTGATCATTAGACCATATATACCGCCGTCGAGTATACCAATTCCTATTCTTCCATAACGTGGCTGTAAAATATTGGCTCTGTGGCCGGGCGACTCCATTAAACCATTGTGTGCAATAGTAAGGGTTTGAGCAAGTGCCAGGTTTTCTCCAGCTACTAAAAACCGGACGCCTGCTGCTTTTAATCGATCAGAAACGGTTTTACCCTCTAAAGAATAATGAGAGAAATAGCCTCGGCTGAACATATCTTGTGAGTGAGAGCGCCCCACTTGCACTAATGTAGGATCAAGGACCAAAGGGGAAAGTCCTTTTTTTCCCCTCTCCGCATTTACCAACTCCACCATTTTCACTTCCAGATCTTGCCGAGGTGTAGCATTATTAACAGTAAAGTTTAAATGTACAGTCTCGTCTGACCCAGGATGTACGACCAGATTATTAATAGACTTTTTGACAGCCCCATCAAATACCGGTGCTAGTTTTTCATCTAGCCACTCTATTTTCCCAGCAAGGATATTAGCCGTACTGCTCTTCCGAGTTGTAGCGGTGATATTATTTGAAATTGGAAAGGCTAACAAAAGGGCTGCAATAATTGCTGCATTGATCAGACCTGTAAGAAAACCAGGCAAAAGCCCCAATGCTCTATTGACAGTATGCTGATGAACGTCTCTACTATTTGGAAATATCCAGTAGAGTAAGGAGGACATTAAAATCTTTGAAAGCACCAGTAGAAAAATAAAAGCTACGGGTGCGCTCCACACATCTGCAGCTTTTAAAGATGACACAAGTATCGAAGCAACATATTGATAACCAATAAAGGCAATAAAAACACTTCCGATCCAAGTTCCAAGATCGATTGAACCCATTATAAACCCTTTACTCCATCCGCTCCAAATAGCCAATAATATAACCAGCCATAAAAGAACATCGATATAGTTCATAGAACTGACTTCTAACTTTGAAGTTAGACAGTTTTAAGATTTTTTTTCATCTTCTGACCTCTTATTATCCTTACTAATGGCATCTTCTTGGGCTGCTTCATAATCATCATCAAAGCGGGCGGCGTCAGTACTTCTCTTTTCAACCCTTCGAATACCACCTTCCCGGGGCTCTTTTTGCTGCCTTACTTTGGGGTCTGTAGGTGCCGTACTGTCATCTCGTGTCTCTGCGGGACTATTGACATTAACCGATTGTTTATTGTTATTCTTATTCATAATTGACTGTTTTAATGACAACAATCAAATTATATGCGAGAGAATGGCACAGATTAGCAGAAATCAACTGGAATTAAGGATTCTTTTATAAAGTTGAGCATAGATTTTGCAATAGCATAGGATCAATACTGTATAATGATGCTGAACTTTTTTAGAAATATAGCGTTCACCAAGCTGGTAAAATCTGCTGACCGCTTGAGAGAATTTAATTTCCGCCGGTTACCCTCTTCCAATGAGGAGCTTTTCCATGTAGATGTGAGTGATGACAGAGGAAACCGTATCATCTTTAAAATGCATAAAGATGCTTCAGGAATGTGGCATTTTGTAGATAACAACCTCCCCCCGTGGATTGTTAGTTCTGAGACCAGACTACATGAAGTAATTGAAGAAGAGCTACAGCGTTCTTCCGTGGCTTAACTTATAAATTAAAAGGCTTCTTTAAAAGAAGCCTTTTTTAATATCTACTATCTGTTTATGCTTTCCATTTAGAGGATACTTTTTTCTGAATTTCTACGTCCTGCATAAAAGCGCCTGTTTCTTCATCTGAATACCTGCCATAAGCATCTATTAATGTGCCCTTACGCCCGTCACTTGTTTCAATTGCATAAATAATCGACATATCGTCAGGATCAGAATTACCTTCATACCGGTAGAAGTTTACTGCTTTTATTTCTTTTGCCTTATAGGTCTTTTTAGGATCTGTTGTTGAGCGCAAAAGCTTCTTTTCTACCTTAAACTGATCAGTAAACCCGTCAGCCTCCAGTTTATTGATTATTTTCTCTTCATCCGTCATAAAGGTCATACGATCATTCGGCTGATTCACGTTTTGATTATTTACGTTGCTATTTGCTGTGTTCATAACCTAAGATTTTAAAGGCTTTCTTGTTTTAAAAAGAAAGTACCAGCTATTCTACTGCTAATATGATGCCTTTATAATCATAAGATGGAAATTCTTCGCATTGTGGTATTTCCTCTACTCTTGTTTAATCATCTGTTGTATTCATTCAACCTTTGATATTCTATAACTCAACTTATTACAAGGCTGAACAATTAAAAACCCTGCTTTTAGCAGGGTTTTATAAGAGATTTAAAATTTGCAATTTCTATAGCTTTTGAAGGCTTCTGGCATCTATCATGCCTTTAAAACTTGGTCTATCTAAAACACTGTTACCTTCATTTACATTGGCCCGCTTTGAATCATCAATGTTTGAAGGCACTACTTTTCCAAATGAACCCGTTGAAATATACTGAAGCACACTAGCCAAAGAAGACTCATTAACATCTCCCCAATCCTTATCCAAACCATCGGCAGATTTGTTAGTTAATGGTAATCCATTGTAATAATTTCCTTCACCAGCTTTATTGGTACTTTTAAAAGAAACTGGGAAAATATACCAACTACCCACCGCTACTGGGAAATACCCTACAGGCTTTCCGTAGGTAGCAGATGGACCAACGATCTTAACATCTAAAACTGGTTTTAAATTATTTATTAATAACTCGCTGGCCGAGGCGGTACTTTTACTAACAATAAAGAAAATCCGACTTAGATTCAGGTTCCCTAGTTTTTTAAAATAATCGGTGCTATTATACTTTGTATACTTATCATTAAACTCTTGTTTCATCATTAAATTCCCATTGGCTGATGATGGCGCTAAATAGTTAGCCAGCTTTTGCTGAACCGATACATACCCACCACCATTATACCGAAGGTCAATAACCACATCCTGAACACCAGCGTTGACAAAGCGGCTAAACACCTGAGAAAATTTATTATAGACAGCTGTAGTATCTCCTAAAAAGGAATTGAATACCATATATCCTACTTTAGAAGAACCCGTGGTGTAAACAGAATCTAATTGAACTGGGTTTTCCAGATATGTACCTGCATTAAGCGTTAAATCGACTGTACTATTATCAGGCTTTTGAAAAGTAAAAGTGGTTGCAGCGCTATTATAAACAGCGCTAATAATAGCGTTTGCATTACCGGTAGTAATATTATCACTACCATTCAGTTTTAGTATCCGCCATCCTCTACGAATGCCAGCCTTACCGGCAGGAGATTTTTCCTCTACATAGCTAACACGTAAATCGCCCTCTTGTTTGAAGAATACATTGATCCCAAAGTCGCCTCCAACACCAGAGCTAACATTATTCCATTGGCTTTGATCAATAGCAAAACTCCAACGGTCTACTGCAGAAGCATAGCCTGGCTCAATACTATATTGCCGTATTCCTTCCATTTCCTTATTCAGATCACTATAACTCCTGGCATTAAAAGTTGAAGGAATTTGTTTATACCACAGATAAAGATCTTTAGAATAAAGCAGAGCTGTGTCTTTTAATTTATCTGCTTCAGAAGGATTACTAGTTGGGTCGTTTGCTGGCGCATCATCATTATTTTTCTTACAGGCAGCAAAACTGGTAATACCCAAAAGGGCTATCCAAAGCCAACGGTGTTTTGAAACTAACATAGATGTGTACGTGTGTATTTTTATAATTTCAAGTTACTACAGAGTTTGAAAACGAATCTTTAAAATCGGTTGATATCTAACGTTTTAACAACTTCTGTTAGTATACTTAAATAAACACATGAGTCATAAACTTATTTTGGGGATTCTATAGTAGCTACTATTGTATCGCAATTAGGGCAATGCAACTCTTTAATTTTACTCACACCATAAAAATCAATAAGATTAGCATCACTAGCCTTACCTGCCCAGCCACATTTTTCACAAACCAGGTCTTCATCAATATAGTCTTCCGGATCAAGTATTTTATCCATAATAGGGAATAATTTTAGCTTAATGCGTATATACAAGCAATAATCAGGCAAATACCAAGATCTGTATGCGTAAGAGTGCCGGGATACTTCTTTACAGGAAAGAAAAGAGTAAAATTGAAGTTCTACTCGTACATCCAGGTGGCCCTTTCTGGGCACAGAAAGATCTAGGTGTATGGTCCATACCAAAAGGAGAGTATAATGAAAACGAAGACCCATTACTGGCGGCTGTACGAGAAGTAGAAGAAGAAACTGGCTACCGTCCCCAAGGTCCTTTCCTTCCGCTTGCTCCTATAAAACAAAAAGCCGGCAAGCAGGTAATGGCTTGGGCAGCCGAAGGTGACTTAAACCCCGAAACAATAAAGTCCAATACGTTCAAATTGCAATGGCCGCCAAATTCCGGAAAGTGGATAACGATACCTGAGGTAGATAAAGCTGGTTGGTTTAGCCCTGCTGTTGCCAAACAGAAGATCATTCCTACGCAAATTCCATTAATTGTTGAGTTATTAGTCAATCTCAAAATTGATAATTAAACGCAATTGGCACTGATCGTTTAAATTCGCTTCCATTATTCTATGAACATAGCTATTGAAACTATTCTTTTCCTTTGTTTGGCCTCTTTTATGGCTGGCTTTGTTGATGCTATTGTAGGAGGTGGTGGGCTTATTCAAACACCCGCGGCCTTGATTCTACTTCCTGCTTATCCTGTAGCAGCCGTTATTGCTTCAACCAAAATTCCATCTTTTTCAGGCACTGCCATGGCTGCAGCCCAATATATCCGAAAAGTACCTATCAAGTGGAAATTGATTTCCATAGTATGCACAATAGCCTTTTTTGCATCTTTTGCAGGATCACAATTACTTACCATGGTGAGTAATTCGTTTATGAAACCAGTTTTACTAGTTGTGCTGTCTTCAGTGGCCGTTTATACTTATAGCAAAAAGAATTTTGGGGAGCACACTGAAAAACAACACAGCCCACAAAAAGAAATTGTACTTGGAATACTATTCAGTTTAATCCTAGGATTTTACGACGGGTTTATTGGCCCTGGTACCGGTAGTTTTTTTATCCTGGCTTTTATTACCCTTTTAGGTTTTGATTTTTTAAAAGCATCTGCCTCTGCTAAGTTGGTCAATCTGGCTACCAACTTAGGCTCCATTACACTTTTTATTATACAAGGTAAAATTATATGGAAAGTGGCTATCCCTATGGCGGTGTCTAATGCTATTGGTGGTGCTATAGGCGCCCGGCTAGCTATAGCAAAGGGAAATCATTTTATACGCATCTTTTTCTTAATAGTAGTATTTGGCACACTTTTACGCTTTCTATATGATGTAATTTAAGTTTCATCTTATTTCCTTCATTGACAATAACTTACAGAGCCTTTACAATACAAGTGTTTGTCCATTTGGATATGCCCAAGCTATAAATCTTTATTGTGGCACAATTCTGTTATTTTCTTTCTCAAATGCACGATTATGAAGCGCGATGAAGAATTTCCTAAAATGCAGACGACTGCCACCTCTCCCCTGCAAAATCTTGAAATGCACATTACCTCTGCTTCTGTAGAGAACGCACATGCAACTGGCGATGGAGCTGTAAAAAAAACTGATGAGCTAGACCCATGCGATGAAAATGAAGAAAGCACAACAGAATCAACACCTTATTAATAAAGATCAGCTATGGATACACTTTTTACAACCGAATTGGAAATGAATGGAAGAACAGAAACCTTCCAGGTCTCTTTTCATGATGACAAGTATATATTCCAGGCGCTAACCAGCAATATGCAATTTAGCATTCGTCGTGAAGAAGATGAATGGCATCCTGTAGATCCCATAGATGAGCAGTTAAAAAATGCAGCAACCGAAAAATTGGACAATTACCTGCTGGCACAACATTAAAGTGGGAACGTATCTAAAGGCATCTATTGCTTTCATACAACTGTTGCAAAACTTCTATAGGTTTATGTTGCAAATTCCACAAATAACCTCATTAATTCAAATAGGAAAGCCTTTTCTAAGCACTTTACCCTAATCTTTTACTTTTTTTCCTGATGATTGTTCATTGGAACAGTGTTTGAAATTTATAGAGTATAAAACGAAGTGATATGTTTCCAGTGTGGTTTTTCATAATGCTGATTATAGTAATCTGCTACCTTTTAATAATAACGCGTCCAAGCGAGGAAAGTATATTGGCTACAAGTCGTAACAATATTCGTAAGGTTCAGTTTTGGTTTCGGAATATGGGGCGCTAATTAATAAATACATTGTGGTGCAGTTTCTATATTAAAATGGCTTTAAAGCCATTTTTTTGTGGCATTTACTGTTCAATAAAGTATTAGAATAATAATAAAGCCTTGCTGTTTGCAAGGCTTTTGACTGATATATAATGTGATAAAGTTTAATCAGCTGAACGACCGCCACGTAACAAGGCTACTAATAATAAAATAAATATAGCAGCACCAACAATCCACACTAACGGAGATGCATACCAATTATTATGTCCACCATTGGAATTAATGTTTACATCAAGCTCTCCTTTTTTCTCCTGGGCAAATGTAATAGCACTTACCAAAGCCGCCACTACAGATAAATAGGCTTTTTTCATAACTTCCTTTTATATACCCATGTTTAAAAAAATATGCCAAATCTGCACCATAAGCCGTTTTAATCAAACTTTCAAGTGTTTATTGCTGATAATTCCTGGCTCCGAAGAGTAAACTCCCAATTCTGACCATTGTGCTCCCTTCTTCCACTGCTAACTGATAATCACCGCTCATTCCCATGGAAAGAATAGTAAACATGGGTAGATTACTGTTATATTTATTAAACAGACTTCGTAAATATTGAAATTCTCGCCGCACTAACGTTTGATCATCACTAAAAGAGGCCATTCCCATCAAACCCCGAATGCGTACATTCTTTAATTGATCTATACCTGATTGGGTAATTACTTCTTCCAATTCTTTACTATCCAGGCCAAACTTCGTTTCTTCTTGGGCTATGTGTATTTGCATCAACACATCAATTACACGACCTTGCTTTTCTCCTTGCTTATTAATTTCCTTCAATAGTTTATAGCTATCCACTCCATGAATCAAGTGTACAAACGGAGCTATATATTTAACCTTGTTTGATTGTAAATGTCCAATAAAATGCCAGCGAATATCAGATGGCATTTTCGACTGTTTATCTATCAGTTCCTGTACATAGTTTTCTCCAAAATCACGTTGTCCTAATTCATACAATTCCTGTATTGCTTCTACAGGCTTTGTTTTGGATACTGCTACAAGCGTAACATTTTTCTGATTTAAGTCTTTACCAATCTCTTGGTATGTATTCTTATTAACCAACATTTTCTTTCTATTGCTTACTATCAAAGGTAGGCACCATATCCATTCTGTTTCTTAGAATCATCTTATGATAGATCAATAGCCTTGAAAGCTGATACGCTAAATAAAAAAGCGCTCCTCTTGGAGCGCTTTTACTTTCAAGTTAATTTCTATTACTTCAATATCGTTCGGCTTATTACAATACGCTGTACCTCAGAAGTTCCTTCATAGATCTGCGTAATCTTAGCATCGCGCATCAAACGCTCTACATGGTATTCTTTTACAAAGCCATAGCCACCATGTATTTGTACTGCTTCAGTTGTAGTCCACATTGCGGTTTCTGAAGCAAATACTTTGGCCATTGAAGAACTAAGGGTATAATCCTTCATCTGATCTTTTTCAAATGCCGCACGCAAACACAATAAGCGTGAGGCCTCAATTTTAGTAGCCATATCTGCCAATTTGAAGGCAATAACCTGATGGTTGGCTATTTCAGTTCCAAAAGCTTTACGCGTTTTAGAATAAGCTAACGCTAACTCGTATGCGCCACTAGCAATACCTAGCGCCTGAGAAGCAATACCAATTCGTCCGCCAGCTAACGTCTTCATAGCAAACTTAAAACCAAAGCCATCTTCACCGATTCTGTTCTCTTTTGGCACTTTTACATCATTGAACAAAATAGTGTGCGTATCTGATGCGCGAATACCCAGTTTATTCTCTTTGGCTGCCACTACTACACCCGGCCAGTTTTTCTCTACAATTAATACATTGATACCTTTAGGACCCAACTCTGGATTGGTTTGAGCAATAACTAGATATACAGAAGCTGTCCCCCCATTGGTGATCCAGTTTTTAGTACCATTCAATAAATAATAATCACCTTTATCTTCTGCAGTAGTTCTTTGTGAAGTAGCATCGCTTCCTGCCTCAGGCTCACTTAATAGGAAAGCTCCAGTATACAGTTCGCCATCTTTTAAACCATGTGCCAAGGGCGTCAGGTATTTTTGTTTTTGCTCTTCAGAGCCATATGCTTCTAACCCGTAACATACCAAGCTATTGTTAACGCTCATGCATACGCTAACACTGGCATCTACTTTAGAAATCTCCTCCATGGCAAGTACATAGCTTATTGTGTCTAAGCCACTACCACCATATTTAGGATCAACCATCATTCCTAGGAAACCTAGTTCGGCCAGTTTCATAATTTGTTCACGAGGAAATTGTTGTTTCTCATCACGTTCAATTACACCTGGCAAGCATTCGTTTTGTGCGAAATCGCGGGCGGCCCGCTGAATCATTAAATGTTCTTCGCTTAGTTGGAAGTTCATGAGTATTATTTGTGGCGCAAATGTAATGGAAAAGACGGCTGATTGTAAATGCCCAAATAGCCCCTCTTAAACCCATTACAAATCAATCACTTATGAATAAAATAACAAAGCCAATCAAGCAGATTTGGAGCCATTATTTGAATAAATACAGCATTTAGTTTATAGATTTGAGTAAAATTGATTAAAGGCCACATTTTAGGCCCCAAACCTTTATTTTCTCCCTCTTTCAATCCCTCTCCCCTTTTTCTCGCTGCATCCTATTTTTGCCTCATGGATATTCAGATAATTTCTTCCAATTCACCCGCCTATGAGCAAATGATCAATCTCAGAATGGAGGTTTTGCTTGATCCAATTGGCATACCCAGATCCTATATTAACCCAGAAAAAGAAAGCCTGGATAACTTGATTGCCGCCTTTGAGAACGATCAGGTAATTGGTTGCTGTATTCTCACTCCCAGCATCAACAATAGCATTCAGCTTCGCCAGATGGCAGTTAAACAAACTATTCAACGAAGTGGCATAGGTGCATCAATTATTACATTCGCAGAAGCCAAAGCAAAGGAAATGGGTTATAAAACATTGTTTATGAACGCGAGAGACGTAGTTCTGCCCTTTTACGAAAAACAAGGCTATCAAATAGATGGAGAGGGCTTTAAAGAGGTTAATATTCCACACCATAAAATGAAAAAGGAGCTATAAAGCTCCTTTTTCAACAATTCAATTTATTTTCTCTACGCTGCTCTACCCATTTGTTTTAAAAATGAAACATGTGAAGCTACCGCATGTATCATCTTTGGATATTCAATATAAGGAACATCATACTCAGCACATGTTTGCTTAATGATTTTACTAATAGCTGGGTAATGAATATGAGAAATTTTAGGAAATAAATGGTGTTCAATCTGAAAGTTCAAACCGCCTACGAACCAGCTAATAACTCTGTTACGAGGTGCAAAGTTGGCGGTAGTCTTTAACTGGTGAATAGCCCACTCATCATCCAGTTTGCCAGTCTCTGCATCTGGCATCGGGAAATGAGTATGCTCCACGGTATGTGCCAATTGGAATACTATACTTATAACAAAACCTGCTACCAGCGTAGTTATTAAGAATCCAACTAACCATGAAATAAAACCAACTTCATAGATTGGCAAACCAATAAACAAAAACACATACAACAATTTAAAGCCCCAAAAAACAAGATGATCGTAAAAGCTCATCTTCTTCAAAGGCATAGATCCTACACGTTGCTTAAAATACTTTTGAAAGTCCAGCACAAACACCCAAAGCACATACAACATGGCATATAATACCCAGAAATAGCGATGCTGATATTTATGGAAACCATATTTCGGCTGTGTAGAACTCATGCGCATCCAAGGCTGAATGTCTATATCATCGTCAATACCATCAATATTAGTATAGGCATGGTGAATTACATTATGCTTCATATTCCACATAAAAGAACTTCCACCTAATACCTCTAAAGAAAAAGCAGCCAGCTCATTTACCCATTTGTACTTACTAAAACTACCATGAGCCCCATCGTGCATGATATTAAAGCCTATGGCAGCAATTGAACCTGCAAAGATTACACATTCTACTATGGCCCAAAAAACTGGCGGAGTGAAAAACACCAGATGTATATACATAAAAATGAAAGCCGAAACCAAAAGAATGGCTTTAAGAGAAAGAGCTACTCCACCTGTAGACTTTTTACCAGTTTGCTGAAAATACTGGTTAATACGTTTTTTTAACTCTGAATGAAAAGAGTGCTTTACGTTTGAGAATTTCGGTGTTGCCATTACAAATACGCAGATAAGTTGTTTTTAAATAAAATATTTATGTTCACTTTCATAGAAAGGGAATAGGCTTGGTTGTTAAGTTTCCTGAAGCACCAGTGCATCTAGACTTGAAATGCCAATGCTTTTTTTGGAAAGAAAGCCTTCCGCAAATTGCACACCAATCCGTTTACCTAAAAGTCGAGCCCTTGCTGTAACAGCTTCTAAAAACTCAGGACTAGATATATAAGTCTGAGGCTCAGAGCTGTTTGGGTCAAAAAACTGTGTTTTATAAGCCTTGATCGAATCAAGCCGTTGCTCCCACACATCGCTGATATCTACAATCACATCAGGTTCGTAAAAACGGTCTTGAATATAATGAAGCAAGTATTTAGGACGCCATTTCTCCTGCTCCTTACCATTGTCATCATAAGTTTTTACCTGTCGCAAACCAGATAAAAAACAGGCGTCATAGATAAGTTGTCCACCTTTGCCATGATCGGGGTGACGATCTTCAAGTATGTTTCCGATGACAATTTCGGGTTGATATTTGCGCAACATACGAATCACCTTCATTTGGTGAGCTTCATCATTTACAAAGAAGCCATCCCTCATTTTAAGATTCTCGCGTACATGCGCGCCTATGATTTTAGCAGCATCAGCAGCCTCTTGGTAACGGGTTGCCACGGTGCCACGGGTACCCAACTCTCCTTCTGTTAAGTCTATGATACCAACTTTTCTACCACTATTTACTTCCTTGATCAATACACCGGAACAGCCCAACTCCACATCATCAGGGTGTGCGCCAATAGCTAATACATCCAATTTCATGAATTGCCAATCTTTAAAGAGGCTGCAAGATAAACAGTAACGCCCGAGTTACAAGGGGGATTAACATTTACCTTTCTTTATAAATGGCGGAAGAATCCAAACCTCCCTAATCTTCTGACGTTCACAAGCAATTGCCTATTAAACCATTAGGTCACTCGAATAATTAAGTCCCAAAGCATTCCTGATTTTAATCACCCAGAAAATTTAAGTTTCCTGACAGTAAAGTAGACTACATTTACATTTCACCTTTTCATCTAGCCTTTTAGAGATGAAAAGGCAGACCAATTGTTCCCAAGTCCTTACAATGGAGCTATCCTGACATTTCTTTCCCATCCTTAATTCCCAATACCCAGTTCCCTTCTTTCAACTGCCAGCCAATAACCAATACACATCATAGTCCTATGTACAAATGAACGCCTATATTTGTGCCTGAAATAAACATTGATCGAATGTCCAAACAATTTGAGGATTTTGACGCAAACCTCGCTGGCGAAGAAGGAAAGACAGAAGAAACAAAAACCAGTTGGTTTAAACGATTAACAAAAGGTATTACGACTCCATCGTCTGAAAGAAAGGAAACTCCTGAGGGTTTGTGGACCAAATGTCCGGAGTGTAATTATATCTGTACCATAAATGATTTACGCGAGCAATTGTTTGTCTGCCCTACTTGCGGTTTTCATCATCGTATTGGAAGCCATGAATACTACGAGATATTGTTTGACGACAACGAATACACTGAGTTATTTGAAAATATTCGTTCAAAAGACTTTTTAGGCTTTACAGATTTAAAACCTTACCAAAAACGTTTGGAAGAAACCTGGTCAAAAAGCAACCTAAAAGATTCCATGCGTGTAGCCACAGGTAAAGTGGGTGGAAACGATATCGTAATTGCCTGTATGGACTTTGGCTTTATCGGCGGTTCATTAGGTAGTGTTATGGGTGAAAAATTCAGCCGGGCAGTTGATTACTGTATTCAGAACAATATGCCATACATGGTTATCTCTAAGAGTGGTGGCGCCCGTATGATGGAAAGCGCCTTCTCCTTAATGCAGTTAGCCAAAACAAGTGGTAAACTATCCCAATTATCAGATGCCAAACTGCCTTATATCTCTTTATTAACCGATCCTACGTTTGGTGGTATTTCAGCATCTTTCGGTATGCTGGGCGACTTAAATATTGCAGAACCAGGTGCTTTAATAGGTTTCGCTGGACCTCGTGTTATTAAAGAGACTATCAAAAGAGACCTGCCTGAAGGGTTTCAGCGTAGTGAATTCATTTTAGAGCACGGCTTCTTAGATTTCATTGTAAACCGTAAGGAATTAAAAGAGAAGCTGGCGAAAGTTGTAACGCTTTTCAAAAACTAGACACAACCATTTGAAGTTATTGACCCAATTGTAAACTTCAGATTTCAAACCCTAAATAACTAAATGGAAATTAAGAACCGCTCGGCTTACTTTGAATACTATGTTGACGATAAATATGTAGCTGGCATTTCATTGCTGGGTACAGAAGTAAAGTCGTTACGTACAGGCCGGGCGAGCTTCAATGATAGTTATTGCCTATTTCAAAAAGGAGAACTCTGGATCAAATCCCTGCACATCTCCGAATACTCGCACGGGACAGTTAACAATCATGACCCAATACGCGATCGTAAACTCTTGCTTACAAAAAGAGAATTGAAAAAGCTGGATGCCAAGATCAAAGAAAAAGGATATACTATAATTCCACTGCGCATCTTCTTTACAGATAAGAATCTAGCCAAACTAGAAATAGGACTGGCAAAAGGTAAAAAGCTTCACGACAAGCGTGAAACCATTAAGCAGCGTGATACTGAGCGGGAATTAAAACGCTACATTAAATAATTTATAGACCAACCTATCGTTATAGCTAATAGCATGAAAAAGTTAATCACAACACTTTTCTTATTCGCTTCTTTTTGGGCCAACTCTCAAACAAGTTTAGCAGGCTATTGGTATGGCGTTGCTTATGTGGGTACCGGTACAAGCGCAAATTCTTACTTAGTAGAACTTATCATTAACCAAAATGGCAATACTGTAAATGGTATTGTCAATTATTATTTTCGTAATACATTTCGCAGTTTTAAAACAAATGGCAGTTATTCGGCCGACGATCGCCAATTGTCTTTATACAATATTCCCATCACTTACCATGGTTCTAACAGCCGCATGGAAGTAGATTGCCCAATGGATTTCATTGCTAACTTACGAGTAGCACGTGCAGGTTCAAATTTGAATGGTCGCTTTGTGAGTAAGGAAAACTATCGCTATACATGCCCCGAGATTGTTTTTGACCTGCAGTTGAATAAAGATGCCAACAACCAGGACTCTATTTTAACAGCATTGCGCCAATTTAAAGAAACATACCAGGTATGGTCGCCTTCTGCTACTGACACATTGGTATCGACAGTGGTATTACAACGCCCCATTACAAATTTTGTAGTAAATGACCGTTACAAACAAAGGGAAAATGTGATACTAGATGAAATTGAAGTAGAAGCTGATTCTGTTCGTGTAGACTTATACGATAATGGTGAAGTAGATGGCGACTCTGTTTCTCTTTTCTTTAATGATAAACTGCTAGCTTCTAGCCAACGATTAAGCACAAAGGCAATACATATGGACTTAAAATTAGACTCCCTGAAAGAGGTTAATGAAATTGCCATGTTTGCCGACAACCTAGGCAGTATTCCTCCTAATACAGCTCTTATGATTGTTTATGACGGACGTCAGCGTCATGAGATTCGTCTAAGCAGTAACCTCAGCCAAAATGGAGTTCTTCGTATTAAGAAGAAGAAAAAACCAAATCAATAACTAGTCATTTTATTAATGAGCTTAACTATTTAAATTAATAGTTAATTGGGGAACCCCATGCGTGATAGTAGCTTTGTATACCGTGGATCTGTTTTTATATTCTCTGGTATATAGGGCTCGTATTTTAATGTCAGCAGAACAGGCTCTTTATTTTCAAATGCTTTTTCAAAATAGTCAAAGGCCTCATCAACATCACCCAAATATGCTGATGATATACCCGTAAAGCCATAAGGCACATAAGCTTTTGCTTGCCGCTCTTTCAGGTCATGCATCAAGGCTCGCGCTTTTTCCAGGTTGCCCATTTTACAATAGGTTACAATCAATCCGTTTTGAGCAAAGTGGTGCCTGTTGGATATTTTCATTGCTTTTTCATAGGCAACGATAGCTTCTTCATATTGATCAAGGCACATGTAGGAATTTGCCTCATAAAGCCGACAAAGGAAGGAATATGCATCTAATTCAAGACCAGCCTTACAAGCCTTTATAGCATCTTTAAATTTACCCACAGAGAATAGAATGGCTCCCAATGCGCCATGCGTAATAGCACTATAAGGGTCTAACTTCAACGCCATCTGGCCATATTGCTCTGCTTCATCAAAATCGCCTATAACCCATGCTAATAGATCCAATCCATACCAATAGTAAACTTGGGGATAATTAGGATTGAGGGATATAGCCTTTTGAAAATACCCCTCCGCTTCTTTCCATTTTCGTTCAAATGTGTAAAATGTTCCCAAGGAGCAATAAGCCTCACTTAAAGTAGGATTCAATTCAATGGCCTTTTCCGCCGACTCTTTGGCTTTATATAATACTTGCAGAGGCGGCATCAAACCATAAAAGGCAGCCAATAAGTTTCCATCGGCATAGCCAGCATGGGCTAATGCAAAGTCGGGATCGATGTCTATTGCCTGCTCAATATGCTTAAGTCCCGTCATAATAGCAGAACCCCTCCTATTTATGTAAAAACGCCCTTTCAGATAAAGATCATAAGCCTGTGGATTGTGCCGATATATTTTTGTGGAAGATGTTATTGTATCCAGGTCAAGTAAGGTTACTTTTAGCTTTTCCGATATAGCGCTTGCTATTTCATCCTGAATAGCAAAGATGTCGTCTAAATCCCGATCGTATTTCTCAGACCATAAATGAAAGCCATCTTCAACATTGACCAGTTGCACAGTTATTCTTAATCGATTACCTTGTTTGCGCACACTTCCTTCCAAAACGGTGCTCACCCCTAGTTTCTCTTTCACTTCGTCAAGGTCTACTGTTCGCTGATTAAATTGAAAGGAAGAACTACGTCCAGCAACCTTTAATTCTTTTATGTGTGTTAGTGAGTTTAATATCTCCTCTGCTACCCCATCTCCAAAGTATTCCTGTTCCGGATCATTACTCAAGTTTACAAATGGTAATACAGCAATACTTTTTTCAGGTGAACTCTTGATAGGCTTATTAAACCGTACCTGTACCCCCTCACGTTTGCGCTGAGATTGCTTCTTACTTACCTCTGCCTTACCCAATAAAGAGTCTTTGGGGGGTATAATTAAACCATCGTGCTCTAGAGCAAACACTTCAACTTCTCGTTTTACATTCTTCAGTTGATATATACCTATGGAGACTGTTTTAAGATCCGGGTGATTCTGAATCTCATCATTTACCTTATCAGACAATAACACACTTCCTGCTATACTTAAGGATTCAATGCGTGAGGCAAGGTTCACACCATCGCCTACTACATTTTCATTATCAATAATCACATCGCCTACATGCAGCCCCATCCGCACAGGCACAAACAGATTCTTTCGCAATGATAGTTGCATTGATAAGGCGCACTGTACTGCTTCAATTACACTTTGAAAAATACTCAGTGTTCCATCGCCATAAAACTGAATGATCTTGCCATTAAATTCCCGATGCTTCGCTTGTAGTACATCCCGATGACGGTCTTTTAAAGCGATAGCCTGCTGCTCATCTTTTTGCATGATAGCCGTATACCCCTCAATATCTGTAAACAGTATGGCTGCTAATTGGCGGTGTTGACTCATAGGAATTAAGTTCAACGTAATAAAATTAGACAGTATTTATCCATTAACCTATTGCAGGGATTAATTACTTGCATAAATTCTAAATAGTTAGGCAACTGAAGAGCAAGAATGAGGGAAATTAACTGTATGGCAATAAAAGAAACCACCAATATAGGTGCAAAAAATCAGAGAGTTGCACAAATAAAAAAGCGTTTACAGTAATACTGTAAACGCTACGTATAAAAAGAATTGCTTTTAGAACAATTGTGATTGCTTGGCGGCTTCAGCTACTTCCCAAGACATTAAAATACTCTTGTTGAAGTCGATCAACTTCGCACCAATAGCTTTCCACCCCATCACGTCAACAATCTGTGCCACCTTGAACTTAGAAGTTCTCGCTTGTGTACCTTTCCCTTGTTGAACAAGTAGTACTGGCTCGTCTTCTGTAGAAACCGCTTCCAGCAAATTACCTTTTCCTTCTTTGATGAAAGGAAACTTGGTCTTTAATGTAGTGGTTTCAATACGGAAGCGTTTTAGGTTATATTGCCCTTTATCGTTATCCAGATATACTGCTGTAATAATACGCTCCGGGTCAAACTTCTCAACCAGCATTACATCTTCCGGCTTGAAACGTTGCGTCAACTCCTGATCCGTAATTTCATATGTACCATCGTTATTGATCACCAGGATTCTATCTTCTGCATCAAAGTCACCCAATTCTATACCCTTGCTATCATGATTCAGTCTTCCGAACTTATCATCAAACCAAAGCTTGATACTACCTAAGGTAGCAACACCAGCTTCTTTAAACTTCACCTGGCGTACAGGGTATTTGGTTACTTGATTACCAATTGAAGATCGGCTCTTGATCTCCAACTCTTCAAAGAAGAATTCAAACTCTTTATTACGTGCTGAACAGTTTGGACTTAAAACTACACGCACTATTTCCGCTTCACCATTCGGGTTGGCAGTGAAATACTGAACTTTACTCTTATCACCACCTTTTGTCAAATCATATTCTTTATCACGGGTAATACCTGTTACATTGAAACGCTTAGCAAAAGAAATTCCACTGTCGCTATCTGTATAAAGCATGTTGTATGTTGTGCGCTCATCCCCTTTGCGGAAGACAGCTGCATACAAAATGTCTTTACCAATAAACACTTTATCCTGCACCTTTACCACCTTCATAATACCACGCTTAGTAAAAGCAATGATATCATCCAGGTCGGAACATTCTACTAAGAACTCATCTTTCTTCAGAGATGTACCAATGAAACCTTCCGCCCTATTGATGAAAAGACGGGTATTAGCAATAGCTACATGCTTAGCTTCAATTACCTCAAACACTTTAATCTCAGAACGACGCTCTTTGCCTTTGCCATACTTCTTCAACAATCCTTCAAAATAAGCAATAGCATAATCGTTCAAATTGGCTATATCATGTTTTACTTGCTTGATCTCTGCTTCCAGATTACGGATCTGCGCATTCAATTCATCAATATCCAACTTGTAGATACGACGTACTGGCTTCTCCGTAAGCTTCAGAATATCCTCACGTGTAATCTCACGGCGAAGGTTCTTTGAGAATGGAACAAAAGCCTTGGCAATTGCCTCAATTACTTTATCCCAGGTTTCATATCTTTTTTCTAACTCTTTATAGATCTTTTCTTCAAAGAAAATTTTCTCTAAAGAAGTATAATGCCATTTTTCCTGAAGTTCAGACAACTTGATCAGTAACTCTTTTTCCAATAACCCTTTTGTTTTATCAGCAGATAAACGCAACAACTCGTTTACGCTAATAAAGTGTGGCTTATTATCAATGATCACGCAGGTATTAGGAGAAACAGATACTTCACAATCTGTGAACTTATACAAAGCGTCAATGGTAATATCAGGTGAAATACCTGGCGCTAGGTCCACCTGTATTTCAACTTCAGCAGCTGTATTATCAATTACCTTTTTGATCTTGATCTTGCCCTGATCGTTTGCTTTAACAATAGAATCGATCAGACCGGAAGTTGTAGTACCAAAAGGCACGCTTTTGATTAGTAAGGTCTTCTTGTCAAACTCCTCTATGTGTGCACGTACCTTAACCTTACCGCCACGACGACCTTCATTATAATCGGTCACATCGATCATGGCTCCTGTTAAGAAATCGGGATACAGATCAAACTTACGGCCTTTTAAATATTTGATAGAAGCATCGCAAAGTTCACAGAAATTGTGTGGCAATACTTTAGTAGCTAAACCTACAGCAATACCTTCCGCACCATGTGCTAGCAATAATGGAAACTTAACCGGAAGCGTTACCGGCTCATTCTTACGGCCATCATAGCTTAGTTGCCAATCGGTAGTCTTAGGATTAAACAATACTTCCAATGCAAACTTGCTCAAACGACCTTCAATATAACGGGCGGCTGCCGCATCATCACCTGTGCGCACATCACCCCAGTTACCTTGTGTATCAATCAACAGGTCTTTCTGACCCATGTTTACTAATGCATCACCAATAGAAGCATCACCATGCGGATGGTATTGCATGGTTTGACCAATGATGTTGGCCACCTTATTGTAGCGACCATCATCCATTTCCTTCATGGAGTGAAGGATACGGCGTTGTACAGGCTTTAAACCATCTTCAACTGCAGGTACAGCTCTTTCCAGGATCACATAAGACGCATAGTCAAGGAACCAGGTTTTATACTGTCCGTTAATCCCATGGTCAGTTTGCACGTGGTCGTAATTCTTGTTTTTCATTCTCTTGATAATCGATTTTAATTGTCAGCTATAACCACCATCGCTAGCGGCTTCGTAGTACTCGTTATAAATTGTTATTGTACACTTGTTTCTTCTGCAACTGGCTCAGTAGCAACCGCTGATTTCAATTTCACCTCAAAATCTTTCCACCCTTTAGATGTATCACCATTGATCTCAATCTTTTCTTGCTCCGCCAGTTTCTTCATGCGCCAAAGCAGAAATACATCGCCTGTTTTGATCTTCATTTTCGACAAGATGTTATGCATGACTTTATTGCCCCTTTGCCATTCATTGGTCAGTCCAGCCATTACATCTTTATCATAAAAATCCTCTCCCTTCCCAGCTATCTTTTTTCCACCTTCTAGAATGCGCACCATGTCATTATCATCACAAAGCTTTCTCCACTCATCTGGATCTACTTCAAACTCACTCAATGTGATCTTGCGACAAAGGCGTTTAGCCTTAAGGAATTCTTTTGGCTGAATTTCGTGTAACCAGGTGGGATAAAAGATCTGACCCTTTTCATTTATAAAAGGCAGGTTGTTTAAATACAGTACAAACACACGCCCTTGATAATTACTCAATTGACTCATTAACCAATAGTAACCACACACGTCGTGTTGATTTTGCCCCATCCAGATCCATAATTCTTCTTTAGCATTTTCATCTAGCGCTTTTTTCAGATTATGGACGGCGAGCTTGTCATCCACCAAGGACATTGTCTCCTCTGTTTTATAAGGCGATTGATCCACCAATTCCTTCCACCAGTCTCTTCGCTGCTGGTAGCCTTCTGTAACATAGATATTAACAACAGGACCCACAGCAAAATCATCTCGAATAATAACTACTTCTCCAGCTAATGACTCATCTAATTCTTGTGCCTTTTTTAAAACCTCAATATCGGCTTCGTTAAAAACAATATGGATCATTGGTTTTGGTTATTTTATTTAACTGGCTGCCAATAGTAGCCTATCAGCAGCCTTTAATTTTTCATTGTGAAATGTCTGTAATGAAGAACAAACATAGAAGGACGCTGCTTTTGCTATTAGTTCAAAGCTTCTGCTGCATCCAATTCAACACGCAGATTATTGATGATAAACTCCTGGCGTTCCTGTGTATTCTTACCCATATAGTATTCCAACAGGTGTTGAATATGATCGCCATGTTCCAAGATTACTGGTTGCAAACGCATTTCTTCGCCAATAAAGCGACCAAATTCATCAGGCGAGATCTCACCTAATCCTTTGAATCGGGTAATTTCTGGTTTTCCGCCTAACTTCTTCATTGCTTTCTGCTTTTCTTGCTCAGAGTAGCAGTATATAGTTTCCTGTTTGTTACGCACACGGAATAATGGCGTTTCCAATATATACACGTGATTGTTCTTTACCAGGTCTGGGAAGAACTGTAAGAAGAAAGTCATCACCAGCAAGCGAATGTGCATACCATCTACGTCGGCATCGGTAGCAATTACAATACGATTGTAACGCAAACCATCCATTCCCTCTTCAATATTCAGCGCATGTTGCAGCAGGTTCAACTCTTCATTCTCATACACGATCTTTTTGCTCATACCAAAGCAGTTCAAGGGCTTACCACGCAAGCTAAATACCGCTTGCGTTTCAACACTTCTAGCCTTTGTTATAGAACCACTCGCTGAGTCGCCCTCTGTAATAAAGATGGTGCTGTTTTGCTGTGTTACAAAAAAGTCTTGCTTGTTCTTAGTTGGCGGTTCATCGTTCAAGTGTACACGACAATCGCGTAACTTTTTGTTGTGTAAGTTGGCCTTTTTAGCTCTCTCGTTAGCTAATTTTTTAATACCAGCCATATCCTTACGCTCCCGCTCACTTTGTTCAATACGCTTTTTCAGCGCTTCAGCAATCGTTGGATTCTTATGTAAATAGTTATCCAACTCTCGGCTTAAGAACTCCAATACAAACTGACGCATGCTTGGACCGCCATCTTCAACGTTTAATGAACCTAACTTTGTCTTTGTCTGGCTTTCAAACACGGGCTCTACCACACGTACAGATACAGCCGCCACAATACTTTGGCGAATATCAGCCGCATCATAGTCTTTCTTAAAGAAATCGCGGATCACCTTTACATAAGATTCACGAAAGGCTGCCTGGTGTGTACCGCCCTGGGTAGTATGCTGACCATTAACAAAGGAATAATAGTCTTCGCCATAGTCGTTGTTATGCGTAATGGCTACTTCAATATCATTCCCTTTAAGGTGAATGATTGGGTAGCGCAGTTCGTCGGCATTGGTATTGCGTTCCAGCAAATCCAACAAACCGTTTTTACTGATATAGTTTTTACCGTTGAAGATGATCTTCAAGCCAGCATTTAAGAAACAATAGTTCCAAACCTGCTTTTCCAGATATTCTGGTATAAAATGGAAGTTCTTGAAGATGGTATCATCAGCAGTAAACGTAACCAGCGTACCATTTTCTTCATTGGTAGCACTTTCTCTGTGTTCTTTTATCAGAGCTCCGCGCTCAAATTCTGCAACTTTTGTCTTACCCTCACGGAATGCAGCCACTTTAAAATAGCTACTTAAAGCGTTTACGGCCTTAGTACCCACACCATTTAGGCCCACACTTTTCTGGAACACCTTGCTGTCGTACTTAGCACCGGTATTGATCTTACTTACTACATCTACCACTTTACCCAGTGGAATACCTCGGCCATAGTCACGAATGGTTACGTTTTTTTCATCAATCTTGATTTCCACTTGCCGGCCAAAGCCCATTGTATATTCATCTATACAGTTGTCAATCACCTCTTTAACCAATACATAAATACCGTCATCGGGGCTGGAGCCATCGCCTAATTTACCAATATACATACCGGGACGTAAGCGGATATGTTCCCGCCAGTCTAGGCTACGAATACTGTCTTCATTATAAGAAGACACTTCTTTTACTGTTTTTGCCATAGGATTTTCCTGATCCAAAAAATCTGAAGAATGCTCCGGGTTAATCATGAT
Source organism: Flavisolibacter tropicus (assembly GCF_001644645.1). Lineage (NCBI taxonomy): Bacteria > Pseudomonadati > Bacteroidota > Chitinophagia > Chitinophagales > Chitinophagaceae > Flavisolibacter > Flavisolibacter tropicus. Next base: position 1,041,176 of record NZ_CP011390.1, read on the forward strand.
CTTACACAATTGATACTGAACGCAAAAATGCACTTTTCGGCGCAGTTTCCCCGGAAAAAGTTAACCCTACAAATTTATTGATATTTGACGGAATTTGCTAATTTTTTTAGCGAACACTCAACTGTTTAACATCTACTTTCAATTTAATACTACCATATTAACTAACTGTTTATCAACAAACTATGACTTATGCACGCATTAAAAACCGGCTATAACTATTTAGGCAAACAGGCTATAACAGTAGCTTAACAATTGCCATTTGGAATTGCCTCAAGGCCAACAAAACAATAAAATGTACAGATAAATTTTATCCACAAAATCTTCGGCGTAAAAGCCTGTTTAACAAAAGGTTAGAAGTTATCAGGCTTGATTTTAATCGACAACTTGGTGAACAGATGAGCTTCTGGAAAAAGAAGGCGGTATGAGTGCACGTTTAAGAAGGTTCATTGAATAACTCTCCTTTTCCTCTAGGCTTACCTACCTAAGAGCTTCCAATCGTTATACATAACCAACTTCCAGGAGATCCGGGGGAAATTTTATCAATAGCTAGTGATTTTAAGTCCAACTGTTGAATAAAAGAACCAACCCTTTATTGCCTACCCCAACCCATATTGACCCTATTTGCTTCCTATTTCGTTCGATCCTATTTATCGAACGAATATCGAAGAAGAATCGAAGGAAAATCGAAGGAAAGGGGAACAATCTACCCTCCTTCCACTTTGCGGGAACCTCATTAGTGCAGTTGTAGTAAAAACGGATAAGGGAATATTGATCAAGTAGGTCAAAAGAGCTGAAAAATATCCTTTTACAAAAAAGAAGGTTTTGCAAGCCCATCATTTCATATTAGACATTGCTATTATTGATTAAAAACAAGATATCCTAAGCTATAAAACAGCGATAAACATGAGCTTAAAGCTCAGCAGCAGCTTTACTATTATTTTTAGCAATAAATTTAAATCAATACCTAAGAATTTATTAAGAAAACTGCATTTAACATATTGATTATCAATATCTATTAAAGAAAAACAACCTTAACATTTATAAGGCAAAAAAATTACAAATCAAAAATTTTTCTTTTCCCAAAACCCCTAATTTTGGGTCTCACAAGGGGAACGATTCCCGCCAGAATTGACCCAACTTACTACTACCCACTAAATTCTGGCAAACGTTTTACTATACCCATATATTCGGTTCAATAACTACCTTAAAAACAAAGGAAATTGTATGTACACGTACGGATTGTTAGAGCCTGGCTGTTATTATCTGATTCAGGAAAAAGAGGATTCACCCATCACGTTAATTAAAGTAACGACTGAGACGGATTATTGTATGTACGTATTTACATACGATGATCAGTTAGTTACCACATGGAAACGAAAAAATTCACCTATTCATGACATTATTGAATGCCTGACCGACGAGGCTGTGGAAGAATGGGAAAAGCATTACAATGATAATGAGGGTGCTTTTCATGAAGAAGATGAAGAGGATTAATAATTAAGAAAACCTCGGTCCGCCTGGGGCGGATAGCATCTGCTCGCGAGGATCATTTATAAGAAGTATCTTTTAGAAACGTATTTTTTAAACAAGCAGCACATCTCAGTAGAAGCGCTGCTTGTTTATTTAAGTAACCGCTTGTGTATTACTCTTGAGTGTAATTGTATTTATGTAAATGAATGCTTTACCTTCAAAGGCAAAAACATACGTATGCATTCCAAGCGTTTGCTTTCTTTTATCAGTATCTGCACATCCCTATTATTTAGTATTACCAGTTTTGCACAGGACCAATTACCAACAGACTATCTAACAAAAGAATTTCATAAAGGACGCCGCGATGCCGCGCGTGCTTTAATGCCTGACAATTCTGTGATGGTAGTGTTTGCTGCTCCTACCCGCAATTATGCTAATGATGTAGATTACAACTATCATCAAAACCCAGACCTCTATTACTTTACCGGTTATAAAGAACCAGACGCCGTACTCTTTCTTTTTAAAGAGAAACAAAAAGGTTCCAATGGTGAGGAGTTTAACGAATTGTTCTTTGTACGCCCTAAAAATGAAATGGCAGAAAGATGGACTGGCAAACGTTTAGGAGAAACAGGCGCAAAAGAGAAATTGGGCATCTCAAATGTGGAGAGCTATGCCAAGTTTGCTTCTTATAATTTTGACCTAACTCCTTTCGCCAAAGTACTTCTTTATACACCTAATGATATACCGGCTCCATCTGCAAAAGATACGGCTTCTCAAACCGGAGGACTGTTAACGCAACTACTACAACTTAAACAGTCAACTAAAAAAGATGCGCCTGCATCTAACAATAAGATTGACACAAAAACATATGAGGTTCTAACAGGGTATTTAAGATCTGTAAAAACACCAGAAGAAATGGCGCTGTTGCGCAAGGCTGTTGAGATTTCCTGCCAAGGACAAACTGAAGTAATGAAGGCCATTCGCCCTAATATGTCTGAGCTGGAAATTCAAGGTTTGCATGAATACATTCACAAAAGATATGGCGCTGAAAGTGTAGGTTATGGTTCTATTGTTGGCTCAGGTGCCAATGGTTGTATTCTGCACTATGTAGAAAACACAAAGACCAAGATTGGTAATGATATGATATTGATGGATGTGGGTGCTGAATATCATGGCTATACTGCCGATGTAACACGCACCATTCCGGCCGATGGTAAGTTCTCTGCTGAAGAAAGAGCCATCTACCAAATAGTATATGATGCACAAGAAGCTGCTTTTAAAACATTGAAAAACGGCTCTACCTGGAGTGCCGCCAGCACAGCTGCACGTAGTACTATTGCACAAGGCTTGATGAAGCTGGGTATCATAAAGGAAGAAAAAGAAGTGCGTCAGTATTTCCCACATGGCTTAGGTCATCATATTGGCTTAGATGTACACGATCGCGGTCCTTATGATACGTTAAGAAAGGATATGGTGATTACTATTGAGCCGGGCATTTACATTCCACCAAACAGCAAGTGCGATAAGAAATGGTGGGGTATTGCTGTACGAATAGAAGATGATGCGCTGATCCGTGAGAATGATTATGAATTGCTATCTCGTTATGCTCCACGCTCTATTGATGATATTGAAAAGATGATTGCAGAGAAAAGTGTGCTGGACAACTATAACTTACCACCATTACCATCGGCTACCAAGAAAGCGTTTTAAGGTGTGGTCACTAGTGAATAGTGAGTAGTCGTGAAACGTCAAAAGTGAGACGTGAAAGGAGACATGAAAGGAGAAAAGCTGCGAGCTATAAGCTACGAGCTGTGAGAAATGAGTGATGGATAATCAGTACTGAGTAAATAGTGAAAACCCAGATCTGGGTTTTCTATTGAAAATTAGACAATCTATTTAAAACAATTGCTCATCTAGTAATCAGTATTTGTAGTTCATCCTAACCATTCCAATTAGATGGTATTACTTCTGGTATTTGGAATTTTTAATTTGGAATTTATCACTACCCTGCGGTATCAATTTTTTATTTGTGTTCTTCTTAGTTCTAGTAGGTTTAACGCATTAGGTTTAAAGCCTTGTACATTAGGTTGCACCAGGTGGATGGCCATATCATACCATAGCGGCACTACCGGTGCATCATTCATCATGATCTGATCGGCCTGTTGGTAAAGCTTATAACGTAGACTATCATTGGTCTCTGCTAATGCTTTTTCAAACGCCGCATCAAATACTGGATTCTTGTAACGGGTATAGTTGGGCGGTGCGGGGTTTTTAGAATAGAATACGGAGAGATAATTCTCTGCATCTGGATAGTCGGCAATCCAACTCCCTCTAAAGAAGACCGCTCTTGAACTGGATGTCATTTCTAATAGCAATGATTTTTGTAGCGCCTCTACCTGTACATTAAATCCAATCTCCTCAAGCTGTCTTGCTATATAGCTGGCTATATCAGCATAAATGGGAATTGTTAGCAATTTGATTTGTGGTAAAGATCCTTTGGTACCAAAGCCAGCCTCTTTCAGCAACTCGCGGGCTTTATTTGGATCATAATAGTAGCCCTTTACTTTAGTGGAATCAAAGGATGGAAGTCCAGCAGGTACAAATCCGCTCTCTGCTGGTATACCTAATGAATTGCGTAAGTATAAAACCAGTTTACGACGGTCAAAGCCATAATTAATAGCCTGCCTAACTTTTTTCAATCGGGTTGGAGAGTTTTGTAAAACAGGATTGGTAGAATCAACCAACAATCCAAGATACTCAATATTCAGGTAAGGATGTGTTTGTAAATTGATCTTTCCTTGCCATTCTTTGCTTAGTACACCCTTCTTTGTTAACACTTCATCCTTAAACGACGCGTCTATATCGTTAATGAAAGAAAGCTTCTTTTGACGAAACAAAAGGAATTCAGTGGCCTTACTATCATAGAAGCTCACTTTTACGCCATCTAGATACGGCAAGGATTTTCCAGTTTCATCTTTTTCAAAATAGCGGGGATTTTTCTTTAAGATCAATGACTGCCCTTCTTCCCATGCTACAAATTGGAATGGTCCGGAGCCCACTGCATGACGGCGGAAATCACTACCATACTTTTCTACCGCTTCATGAGGCACAATAGAGCAGTACTGCATGGATAAAATTCCCAATATTGGGTTATAGGGGCGTTGTAGCTTTATCTGGACAGTGGTATCATTTATCGCAGTAAACCCGTTTACAGAATCAACTTTACCATCAAAGATCCAGGCACCTGGACTGGCTACCTTTTCATCAGTGATACGATTTAAGCTATATACTACATCATTTGCATTCACTCTCCTTCCCTTTCCATTGGGAAAACAAGCATCATCGTGAAAGAACACGTCGTTCCGTAAATAAAAAGTATAAAGGGTTCTATCAGCAGATATCTCCCAATGTTTAGCTACTGAAGGCACAATATTCAATTGGCTATCTACCTCTACCAGCGTATTATATAATTGGTGAACCGCCCACATGATAGATTGGTTCTTAGCAAAGGCAGGGTCTAAAGAAGCAATACCTGTTTGCTCATTATATTGAAAGTAATGGCCGTTTTCCTTTTCACTATAATAACACCCGGTCAGAAAAAGCCCAATACTACAAATCGTTAAATATTTATACAGTCGGTACATAGATTCGGTAGAAGCCGTCTAAATTAGCGAAGTATTTAGAACTTGTCGCAAAATGACAACGTCTTTTGTCAGGAATCAGGAATCAGCAATTGGGAAACAGCAAATTGAGTGGATAAAATTGCTAATAGTCTTCTTAATAGAAACCCATCACGATTACCGATTCTTGATTGCCGAAGCTAATATTGGAATAACTTTTACTAAACCTTTTACATGAAACGAACGATTGGGTTCTTGGCTTTTTGTTTATTTACAACGGTATTAACACATGCACAGCCTTTAAATCATAAGGATCAATTTAACAGGCAGGATAGTTTACGAGGCACATTAAACCAATACCGCACGTGGTGGAATGTTTTGCGTTATGATATTTCTGTAACACCCGATTTTAATACTCGCACCATAAAAGGGAAGAATACGATTACCCTTTGGGACAGTGCGGTTGGCCCCGGTAGCCATACTTTGCAATTAGACTTACAGGATCCTATGCAGGTTGATAGCGTTTATTTCGGTGGCCAGCCTGTATCATTTAAGCGCGATAAAAATGTGTATTGGATTTACGTTAGAGACTCTTTAGCAAAATATAAGATCACACCCGGTGAGCGAAAGTTAGAAGTAGTATTTAGTGGTGTTCCTCGACCTGCCTATAATGCGCCTTGGGATGGTGGCTGGATCTGGAAGAAAGACGAAAAAGGAAGACCTTTTATTAGTGTGGCTTGTCAAGGTTTAGGTGCCTCCGTTTGGTACCCCTGTAAAGATCATCAAAGCGATGAACCAGAAAAAGGTGCCAGCTTAACAATCAATGTTCCAGATACGCTAGTTGCCGTAGGTAACGGTAAATTGAAAAGCAAAACCACTCATGATGGCCTGGCTTCTTATACCTGGGAAGTTAACAACCCTATCAACAACTATAATATCATTCCTTATATAGGCAAGTATGTCAACTTCACGGAAACATATGCTGGTGAAAAAGGCAACTTGAGCTGCAGCTATTGGGTATTGGACTACAACCTGGATAAGGCGAAAAAACAATTTGAACAGGTAAAGGCTACTTTGAAATCAATGGAATATTGGTTTGGACCTTATCCTTTTTATGAAGATGGATTTAAATTGGTAGAAGCACCCCATCTGGGTATGGAACACCAGAGTGCTGTAGCATATGGTAATAAATATATGAATGGCTATTTCGGTAGAGATCTATCAGGAAGTGGCTGGGGTAAGAATTGGGATTACATCATTGTACATGAATCGGGGCATGAATGGTTTGGCAATAACATTACCACTAAAGACATAGCGGACATGTGGGTACATGAAGGCTTTACCGATTATTCAGAGACATTGTTTATTGAATTACAATATGGAAAGAAAGCTGCTGATGAATATGTACAAGGCTTGCGTAAGAATATTGAAAACGACAAGCCAATCATAGGCCCCTATGGTGTAAATCAAGAAGGCAGTGGTGACATGTATTACAAAGGAGCCAACCTGATACATACCATCCGCCAGATCGTGAATGATGATAATAAGTTCCGGGAGATACTACGTGGTCTAAACAAGACATTTTACCATCAAACTGTAACAACAAAGCAGATTGAAGATTATATAAATGCACAAACGGGCAAAAACTTATCAAGCGTTTTTGATCAATACTTAAGAACTCGAGAGATTCCTGTTTTACGAATGGAGGTTGACGGGAAAAAACTTAAATATAAGTGGGACAATTGTATTGACAATTTTGACATGCCTGTTAAGCTGACAAATGGGCAATGGTTGATGGCTACAACGAAGTGGCAACAAATAAAAATCGACGATAAGAACGCTAAGGATCTTAAGGTTGATCCTAACTTTTACATTCAAACGAAGATGGAAGATTGAGATCGTGAGTGGTGAATGAGGAGAAGTAGTCCACTGTCGACAGACGACCGTCCACAGAAGGAAAGTTAAAAGTCAGTGGTGAATTGTGAGTAAGGAATAATTCAGTTGGATTATAAAATAAGAGAGGCCGCAATAGAATTGCGGCCTCTCTTATTTTATAAAACGTAAGTTTAAATTAAGGATTTACAACCAGTGTAGGAACCTCTGTCTTCTCCATTCTGCCTGCTCTCAAGAAATGTTTAGCCCAATAAGGATCCGTAAGATCGGAGACAGTAACACCTGTAGAAGAGCCAGCATGGACAAATCGGTTATTCTGCAGATAGAACCCTACGTGTGATACGCCTCTCCCTCTTGTACTAAAAAATACCAAATCGCCTTCTTTCAATTCTGTTAAGGAAACCGGACGTACGGTATTATACTGCTCGCGTGAAGTTCTTGGCAAAGTCATACTAAATAAGCCAGCGTACATAACCTGCATAAACGCAGAACAATCAATACCAGATTTGGTAGAACCACCCAAACGATAAGGTGTTCCAATCCAATCGTCTATAATATTGAACAACTCAATATTAGTAAGCGTTTCAACTTCAGTATCTAATAGTATGGAATATTTGAATTGTAGACCGGTAGCGCGTTCAATATAGTCGGCCTCTGATGCGTATGATTTTCTAACTTCAGCAGCAGACATCGCACTCTTGGATGCCTTTTCTTTTACGATGTTTAGATTGTCTTCTGGAAAAGCAAAACCTACTTCAATGTCACTAATAAATTTGATATTGGATTTTGAACCTCTTTGGGCTGAGACTTTATTAAATGCCCCCAGAAAGAACACAATGGCGAAGGGAAAAATTTTATTTTTTACCATGTGGCTTTATTAAGGTGAACTGGTTTAAAACGAAATTATGGATTTTTTTCTACAGTTTACAAACGATATATAACGTTTATGCTTGATTTATATTGCTTTATAGGAAATTTTGTTGCTTAATTTCCCAAGAAACATTTCCCTTCTATCTAACAAATAGTATTTCGTTTTATATATACACTATTATTAATTAACGCCTTACCATAAATACTTGTCAGTTTATCCGATTGCTCTTTCTTAGTAATAAGCGGTATTGTATTATTGCAGCTTTAATATGAACACCTAAGGGTTTCCCTTGATTGTTTCTATTAAAACAGGTCTGCTCAAAACTAACAACCAACTAACTGCTTATGCTTTCAAAGCTATCTTATACAGTTATTGCTATTTCTATTCTTGCCATTGGTTGCCAAAGTGGCGCGACTGAAAGTAAAAGTGCATATCCTAAAGCATTGATACTTAGTACAAGTATTGAAACACCAGCAACAGATTCGCCATCAATCAAGACATTAAAGCCATACACTGATCTGGTTTTTGAGAAAGAAGAAATATTGTCAGCAGCACCAGGAACTAAATCTGTTCTATTTAATTCAGATGGATCTAAGCTGTATGCTATGAATTTAGAAGGCATGAGTGTGTATGAGTTTGATCAGGCTTCTCGCAAACTAAATAGAGTATTTAAGTTTAAGCCAACAGTTGGTATGGGTTGGGATTATACTACAGATAAGCCCATTCGTTCTTTTGAGGAAAAACCCGTTGAAGCCTGTTTTAGTCATAATGACTCCATTTTATGGGTATCCTTACATAATGCAGAAGGTATTGTACCTATTTCTATAAAAAATGCACAACCTCCATTTGAAACAGCATCTGGCATTCCTTCAAAAAAAATCACTATCAGCTACCCCGAGTCTACCAGTAAAGATTCGGCTCTTTTACCATTAATTAAAACAGGTAAAACGCCAAAGATCATTACCAAAACAGCAGACAGTAAGTACTTGCTTGTCAGCAACTGGCATTCTTACAACGTAAGCGTATTAGAGCTTGATAAAACTCAATTTCCTTTTGGTAAAGTAATAAGTACGATACCTGTTACTTCTATTCCACGTGGAATAGTGGTGGATGATAAAAAAGAAAAATCCTACGTAGCAATTATGGGCGGGGCAAGTATAGCGGTCATTGACAATAAAACATGGAAAACTGAAAGAACCATTGACGTGGCTTCCAATCCAAGACATATTGTAATGGATTCAACCGGTCGGCTTTTTGTTTCCTATAACAAATTGGCCAAAGTTGCCTGTATTGACCCAGAAACCGGCAAGACCTTATTTACAGCTCCTACTCATGTACAGCCCAGAACTATCTTTCTTTCGCGAAATCAGAAGTTTCTGTTTGTAACCTGTTATAGCGGCAACATGGTCGATGTATTTAAAATAAGCGATACCGGCTTTAACAAAATAGCATCACTTCCAAGCGCAGGGAAACCTGTAGGGGTAGATATTTTTGAAAATGATGAAAAACTGGAAGCCTGGGTGTGCAGTTACACGGATGGGGCTATACGAGTTTATAGCTTTAAAAAGAGCTAATAATTTATTTTTTTCTTAACCTGACTTTCAGCAATTTGAGCCGCTTTTTTAGTAGCTTACTGAATAGTCAATCATGAAGTTTTCACATTTACACGTACATACGCAATACTCTCTGTTGGATGGTGCCGCCCCCATCTCCTCTTTATATAAAAAAGCGATCAAGGAAAACATGCCGGCTGTGGCTATTACGGACCACGGTAACATGTTTGGTGCTTTTGAGTTTGTTTCTGAAGCTTACAAACATAAAAATGACGACGGAAGCCTGAAGGTAAAACCGGTAGTGGGTTGTGAGTTTTATGTGGTAGCAGACCGTCACAGGAAAACATTTTCTAAAGAACAGAAAGATGAGCGCTACCACCAGGTATTTTTAGCCAAGAATGCTACTGGATATCAAAACCTGATCAAACTGACCTCTCTTGGTTACATGGAGGGTATGTATAGTAAGTACCCCCGTATTGACAAAGAACTGATCTTAAAATATCATGAAGGATTGATTGCAACTACGTGCTGTATTGGTGCGTATGTACCGCAAACCATTTTGCATGATGGTGAGGAGAAGGCAGAACAAGAGTTCAAGTGGTGGCTGGATATTTTTGGAGAGGATTACTTCATTGAACTTCAGCGGCACAATATGAAAGAGCAGGAAGTGATTAACCAAACGCTCTTAAAGTTTGCCAAGAAGTACAATGTTCCTGTTATTGCCACCAACGACAGCCACTATGTAGACCAGGATGACTACAATGCCCACGATATCCTGCTTTGTATCAACACTGGTGAGAAACAAAGCACGCCAGGCTTTGATGATTTCGTGAATGATGATGTGGCCATTAAGAACCGGCGTTTTAAATTTCCAAACGACCAGTTTTACTTCAAGGGCTCAAATGAAATGATCCAACTATTCCAGGACATTCCAGAAGCCATTGACAATACCAATATGATCGTTGATCGTGTAGAGGTATTGAATCTAAAAAAAGACATTCTACTTCCCGCCTTCCCTATTCCTAAGGAATTCCAGGTACACAATGATAGTAACCTGAACCAGTGGGAGTTCTTAAAGCACTTAACATTTGAAGGTGCCCGCCAACGCTATGGCACTATTGATGAAAAGGCGCAAGAGCGTCTAGACTTTGAATTGCATACCATCAAAACGATGGGTTTTGCCGGTTACTTCTTGATTGTAAGTGACTTCATTAAAGCTGGACGTGATCTTGGGGTATTCGTTGGTCCTGGTCGTGGTTCAGCGGCTGGTAGTGCGGTAGCCTATTGTATAGGTATTACCAACATTGACCCCATTAAGTACGATCTGCTGTTTGAGCGTTTCCTGAACCCGGATCGTAAGAGCATGCCGGATATTGATACGGACTTCGATGATGAAGGCCGTCAAAAGGTAATTGATTATGTAGTTAAGAAATACGGCCGTAACCAGGTGGCACAAATTGTTACCTATGGTACCATGGCTGCCAAAATGAGTATCAAGGACGTAGCACGCGTACTGGATTTACCATTGGTAGAATCAAACATGCTGGCTAAACTAGTGCCCGATAAGCCGGGTACTGATTTGGGCCGTGTATTACAGGCTCCTCTTACTGCCAAGGATGGTGAAAAGTCTTTAGAAGAAAAGGAAGGCCTTGGTTCAGAAGATCTTGAGAATGTAAAAAAGCTACGTGAAATCTATAATGGGAACGACTTGCGCGCCCAGGTATTACATGAAGCAGAACGTTTGGAAGGCTCTGTACGAAATACAGGTATACACGCAGCCGGTATCATCATTGCCCCTGATGACCTGATGAACATCATCCCGGTCTGTATGGCTAAGGATTCTGATCTATTAGTAACACAGATAGAAGGAAAGATCATTGAGGATGCCGGAGTAATTAAAATGGACTTCTTAGGGTTAAAGACCCTTACCATTATTAAGAATGCGCTGGACATGATCAAGGAAAACCACGGTGTGGAAATCGTAATTGATGACATACCGCTGGATGACCAACAGACTTACGAACTATACCAGCGCGGTGATACCATTGGTACATTCCAGTTTGAAAGTCCGGGCATGCAGAAATACCTGAAGGAGCTGAAGCCTGACCAATTTGCCGATTTGATTGCCATGAACGCCCTGTACCGTCCGGGTCCTATGGCTTACATTCCTCAGTACGTAGATCGTAAGCATGGTCGTGAGGAAGTGCATTACGACTTGCAGGAAATGGAAGAATACCTAAAGGAAACGTATGGTATTACGGTGTATCAGGAGCAGGTGATGTTGCTGGCACAGAAGATCGGCGGCTTTAGTAAGGGTGACGCGGACGTACTGCGTAAGGCCATGGGTAAGAAAGACCGGAAGACGCTGGACAAAATGAAGGGCAAGTTCATTGATGGTGCAGTGGGCAAAGGACATGATGCTAAAATATTAGAAAAGGTATGGACCGACTGGGAAGCGTTTGCCCAGTATGCCTTCAACAAATCGCACTCTACCTGTTATGCCTTTGTGGCTTATCAGACGGCATATTTGAAGGCCCACTACCCTGCGGAGTACATGTCAGCGGTACTGAATAACGCTAATGCTATTGAAAAGCTCACCTTCTTCATGGAGGAATGTAAGCGAATGGGTATCAAAGTACTAGGCCCTGATATCAATGAATCACACAAAGGTTTTGCGGTAAACGCTGTCGGTGAAATTCGTTTTGGTCTAGGAGGATTAAAAGGTGTAGGTGAAGCAGCGGTAGATAGTATCATCGAAGAACGTAAGAAAGATGGCACTTTTAAAGACCCGTTTGACTTTATCAGACGCATCAACCAGCGTACTGTAAACAAGAAGACATTGGAAAGTTTAGTCTATGCAGGTGCGTTTGACACTTTCCCACAGTTACACCGTGCACAATACTTTGTTGTACCAGAAGGAGAAACGCAAACAGGTTTGGAAAAACTGGTTAAATATGGCAACGTGGTACAGGCGCAAAGTGCTAGCACTACTAATACCCTGTTTGGCGATATTTTACCTTCTGTAATGGATATCAAGCCACCAGCGATAACTCCTTGTCCTACATGGTCATTAACAGAGCAGTTGGGTTTTGAAAAAGAGATCACCGGTATTTATTTAAGTGGACACCCACTTGATCATTATAAGTTTGAAATGAAACATTATGGCATAACGCCGATAGTTGATTTTAACGAAGTAAAGGACAACGCCCAGTTAGCTGCGAGCGGAAGAACTTACAAGCTTTTGAGTTTAGTGACAGTAGCCAACCATCGTATTTCCCGTCAAGGCAATAAGTTTGGGTCGTATGTAGTGGAAGATTATTCTGGCAAAACAGAGATTGTACTCTTTGGTGATGATTATATACGCTTTGGCTCTTATTTAGAGCTGGGGCAAACCATTTTATTAGTAGGTGCTTACCGCCAGCGGCCTTACCGGGATGAGTATGAGTTCAAGATCTCATCTATTTCCCTCGCAGAAAACATTAAGCGGCAAATGACAAAACAGCTCAGTTTGGAGTTGGATGCCCGTAATGTGCAAAAAGATTTTATTGACTTTCTGGAAAACAATATAAAGAAATTCCCAGGCTCAGCTTTACTGAAAATAGTGGTAAATGAACCAAAAGAAGCCTTAAAGGCAGGGTTTATGACCTTTGGATCAGGGCTGGAAATGAATGATGATTTAATTCAGTACCTTACCGACAAACCGGAAATTGACGTACAGGTCACAGCCGTTTAAATGACAGTTATCAACATTAACTGACAACTATTCATTAAATATTAGGTTGGGCCTAAATTTGTACCCGCAAACAAACAATTGATTAAAAATAGTAATCATGGCACAAGCATTCACAGATTCGAATTTTCAAGCTGATGTATTAAGTTCTGATAAATTAACCGTAGTAGATTTTTGGGCAGAATGGTGCGGTCCTTGCCGTGCAATTGGGCCCGTTATTGACGAGTTAGCTAAAGAATATGATGGTAAAGTAAACGTAGGTAAAGTAAACGTAGATGAGAACCCTCAGGTTAGCATGAACTACGGCATTACTTCTATTCCAGCTATCCTTTTTATTAAAGGTGGCCAGGTAGTTGACAAATTAGTAGGTGCACAGCCTAAATCTAATTTTGTAAAGAAGATTGAAGCACATATCTAATATAATTGATATCAAATGAGTAAAAAAAGCAGGCATTTTGCCTGCTTTTTGCTTTTTTAACGTTCAGAATTTCCAACTCAGCAATAAAAATCGGCCTAATGCTATAAGAATCATTAAATTGCCTCCCTATTTTTCAACTACGTCTGCATGAACGCTGCACTCATGAACTTAGGCCGTGGCGCCATTGGAATGACCTTCCTCATTCTTGTTTGCTATTTATTAAGTAACGACCGTAAAGCCATTAATTGGAAACTTGTCATTTTTGGTGTGCTTGCCCAGGTAATGTTTGCCATGGGGGTTCTACATACTACAATAGCAGGACAGCCGGTGTTCTGGCTGATGTTTGGACTTATTTTGGCCTATACCATTTTCCGCAAGTTTGGTAAAGTCAAAAAAGGCGAAGATCCTATAAAATATAATCCATCCAACCTGGTTTTATCCGTTGTATGGCAAATTCTATTAGTCGTTGGCCTTGTATTAGCCCCTCGAATCTTTAGTCAATGGACGAATCTGGCCATGCTGCTCAGTGGGATTGCTCTTTTGACAATGGCGTTTAAAATGGGAGCCCGTTTTCCAGAGCTCATGAAATGGAACATTCTGGTTTCATCTGTAATTCTTACCATTTGTGTTTATACCAGCGTTTGTACTCCTGAGCTATTTAAAGTAATGCTACAGGCTGTGTCAAGTGTCTTTGTTGACTTGATCAATGTAAGTCATAAAGGAACTGAGTTTCTTTTTGGTAACCTGGCTGATGCATCAAAAGGTTGGGCTTATGTATTTGCCATACAGGTACTACCAAACATTATCTTCTTTGCGGCTTTATCTGCTATACTTTTTTACCTGGGAATACTACAAAAGATCGTGTTTGTATTTGCCTACCTCCTCAACAAGCTATTTATCTCTGGTGCGGAGAGCATGTCAACAGCAGCTAATATCTTCCTAGGCCAAACAGAAGCGCCCTTAATGATCCGTCCTTATTTGGACAAAATGACGCGTTCTGAAATTCTATGTATCATGGTAGGCGGTATGGCCAATACTGCAGGCAGTGTTCTAGCCGCTTATGTAGGAATGCTGGGTGGCACAGATGTAGGACAACAAAACTTCTTTGCCCTGCACATGTTGAGCCAATCGATTATGAGTGCACCAGCTGCCATTGTATGTTCTAAACTGCTGTTTCCTCAAACACAAGGTGCTCTAATCTCTAAAGACTTATCAGTTTCAAAAGATAAACTAGGTGACAACTTTTTAGACGCTATTTCGTTAGGAACTACAGACGGTTTGAAGTTAGCTGCCAATGTAGGTGCCATGCTTATTGTATTTACAGCCATGATGTGGGTAGCCAATGGTCTTATGGGATGGATTGGTAGCATGACCAATTTAAATGGAGCTATTGCAACCGCTACCGGTGGCCGGTATACTTCTTTATCGCTGGATCTGATCTTAGGTTATCTTTTCTCTCCAGTGGCTTGGCTCATAGGGGTAGATAAAGTGGATATGTTAAGCATCGGACAATTGTTAGGCGTAAAAACCATCATTAATGAATTCCAAGCCTACATTGTATTGGGCGATATGAAAGCACATAACTTGATACGTGACCCTAAATCACTATTAATAGCAACCTATGCGCTATGTGGTTTTGCCAACTTTGCTTCTATAGGAATTCAAATAGGTGGAATTAGTCAGCTAGCTCCTTCTCAACGCAGAAATCTTACAGAACTTGGTGTGAAAGCCCTGATTGGTGGTACGATTGCCTGCCTGATGTGCGGATGTATTGCGGGCGCTTTATATGGATAAAAGGCGGTTATTTAAAGGCAGGAATTTAGTATTATTGTATGTGTGCATCTTAACATAAATTGCTTATCTGCAATACATTACAAAATTATCCTACATTGAAAAAAGCTTACGGTTTAATGATAGCCATATGCAGCCTAGTTTTTACTGGGACAATGGCTCAAAAACCACTTACTGGTAGTGAAAGTACCACACCAGTGCCATCATCTAAAATAAGATGCGCTACCACTGAAGGAATCCAGAAACGCCTTAAAACTGATCCAGTCTATTATGCTGCTTATCAAAAAAAACTAAAGGATTTTCAGCATTCCAAAGTAAGCGCATTATCTCTCACACCTACGACCGCTAAACTAACCAGCACTATCACTGTTCCTGTGGTTATACATATAGTATTACCTAACCCGCAAGTAGTAACAGATGCTGATGTTCAATATTTCATTGAACGTTTGAATATAGATTTTTCGGGATTAAATCCAGATAGCACGAATGCTATTCCTTTTTATGGTGTTAGAGGACATTCGCTTATCCGTTTTGCATTAGCAAAAAGGGACCCTAATGGCAAGCCAACAATTGGAATTGTTAGAAGAGCAAGTGCTACAACCATAGGATTTGATGAACCGCAGGCTATAAAAGATGCTTCTTCTGGAGGCTCCGACCCATGGCCATATAAAGAATATTACAATATTTGGGTGGGTGAATCAACAAGCGGGCTTCTAGGTATAGCACCAGAAATTGGTCCAGGTACTTCAAAAAGTGATGGTGTATGTATAAACTATGCGGCCTTTTCAAACAACAATTGTTATACTGATCCCACCTTTTCAATGGCCCGAACAGCCGTACATGAGATTGGACACAATTTTGGACTCTATCATATATTCGAAGGCGGGTGTGGTAATGAAGACTTTAAACAAATAACCAGTCCAGATATTTCATTGCCCGCAGAACTACTTTCGCCTGCTGATGATACCCCTGCACAAAGTGAACAAACCCTTACCTGCCCAACTGGTGTGGCTAGTAATGGATGTACAACTCCGGCCCCTTTTGGAAAAATGTATCAGAATTTCATGGATTATACACAAGATGCTTGTTACTCCATGTTTACTAATGGACAGGTTGAAAGGATGCATTATGTTTTAGAGAACTTTAGATCTGGCTATTTGACATCAAAAGCTTTAATACCTGTAACAGCACCAGCAACGTTAGATGTAAGTGTATTTGAATCTGTTAGCCCTGGAGGTGGTGAAGTAATAGGTTGTACTCCATTTACATATCCTTCTAATTTACTGTGCAGCGGGAACTTTACTCCAAAATTCAGAGTCCGCAATTTTGGTACAACAACAGTTACATCATTAATCGTTGGTTACAGATTAAACGATGGTAATCCAGTAACACAAAACGTTACCGTTAATTTGCCACCTAATGCAACTACAGTAGTTAGCTTTCCTATCATTCCTGTAAGTTCCGGCGATAATCAATTTAAGTTCTTCACCAGTTCTCCAAATGGACAAGAGGACTTAGTAAAATCGAACGACACACTGATAACGACACTTACCATCTCCACTCCTACTATTTCTCCAATTAATGAAGGATTTGAAAGCAGTTTTCCACCAAAAGGTTGGACATTATCTAACCCTGACAATGGTATTACCTGGCAGAAAATTAACATTGGCAAAAACAGCACTGCATCTACCTATATTAATAACTTCAAGTATAGTTCTAATGACCAAAGGGATGAATTATACACTCCTATTTTCCAATACAGTAAGGTAGACTCTTTAAAATTAAGTTTTGACCTAAGTGCTGCTGTTTATAGTGATCCTAATACCAGAACCACGCCATTGGATACACTTGAAATATTGGTAACTAACGACTGTGGCCACTCCTTTACCTCTGTTTACAAAAAATGGGGAGCTGCATTACAAACACTAGGTCAACCAGCGCAGCCTTATACGGATGAATTTTTCCCGGAAAGTCAATCACAATGGCGTACAGAACAAGTAGACCTTACCCGCTTTAAAGATAACGGTTCGATCATCGTTGCGTTCCGAAACATTACCAATTGGGAAAACAACATCTTTATAGATAATGTTCAACTAAGAACTAGAGTATTACCACCTGCCTTAAAAGAAAAAGGTTATTTGGTATTGCCCACTTTAAATAACGGCTTATTTGGTTTATGGATCTATGAAAACTATAAAGACCTCAGATATACATCGGTTTATAACAGTTCTGGTCAATTGGTTTGGAAGAAAGAATTCAGTGGCAATACAGATGCATATATTCCAGTAAATTTGCAGGGTAAACCTGCGGGTGTCTACTTTGTAAAATGGGGATTCACCGGCGAGAACCGCATATTTACTGAACGAATTATCATCAAAAATGAATAACGAATCTATAGCGAGATTAGTCAGCGAACAAGAAAATGAATTAAGAAAGATTGGCGAAAAAGTAATTAACAATATTCGGTTAACTGATGAAGATGGACTGCTACTTTTTGAAAGAGGCAGTCTTTCTTTTTTAGGGGCCTTGTCCAATTTTGTCAGAGAGCGAATGCATGGGCATCAAACCTTCTTTAACCGAAACTTTCATATTGAGCCAACTAACGTTTGTGTGTTTTCCTGTCATTTTTGCGCCTACTCTCGGCTTTATGCTCACCGTGAGGAAGGATGGGAATTAAGCATTGAGCAGATGATGGATATTGTAAAGAAATATGATAACCGTCCAGAAACGGAAGTTCATATTGTAGGTGGGGTGCATCCCAAAATGAACCTGCATTATTTTGCAGACCTTTTACGTCAAATAAAAGCACATCGCCCAGACCTTCATATAAAAGGCTTTACTGCAGTGGAGCTAGACTATATGTTTAGAAAGGCCAAGCTCAGTGTTGCAGAAGGTATGCAATATTTAAAAGAGGCAGGTCTTGATTCTATACCCGGTGGTGGTGCCGAAATCTTTCATGAAGAAATACGCAATCAAATCTGCGCAGACAAAGTAGATGGAGCAGGTTGGTTACACATACACGAAACTGCACACAAACTTGGCATGCATAGCAATGCAACCATGCTTTATGGCCATATTGAAAAATATGAGCATCGAATAGATCATATGCAGCAACTAAGAGCATTACAAGATAAAACAGGTGGCTTTAACACCTTTATTCCGCTTAAGTTTCGCAATGGTGATAACGACATGAGTCATGTGCCAGAAGTTAGCGTTATTGAAGACTTCAAAATGTATGCAGTGGCCAGACTTTACATGGATAATTTCCCGCATTTAAAGGCATACTGGCCGATGTTAGGACGTAAAAACGCACAGTTGTCACTGGCATTTGGTGTAGATGATATTGATGGCACTATTGACGATACCACAAAGATCTATTCAATGGCTGGAGCAGAAGAGCAAAGCCCTGCAATGACGACGGAAGAAATTGTTACGCTTATTAAACAGGTTAACCGAAAACCGGTAGAGCGAGACACTTTATACAATATTATACAAGCCTATTAATCATAAAACTCCCAGATTTTACTGGGAGTTTTACTTTATTCCCATTGTTCATTGTTGGTCGTTTTATATATTTCAATAGCTTAATCTGTTTCTTTTTTTGCAATTTGAAGTGTAATTTGGTAATAGACATAGTCTTCTAGACTTAACAAGTTCAGTAATCACCCTTACTTTATCGAGAATCATGAGTATAACAGGCGATCTGGAAAAAAGAATCTGGAATGATATAGCGCTTTATGGATGGCATGTCATTAAAGTTCAAGAAGATGAGTATGGGCCATCATTGGTACACTCCATTGGCTTCACACACTCCTTTAAGCATCCTGAGGTTTTAGTTATTGGTCTTGATATTGAAGCTGCACATTTACTTATAAATCGGTTAGGCGATGCCATTAGAGATGGTTTAGAATTACAATCGGGTCAGTTCTATTCTAACTTAATTGAAAGTGTTGATTGTTACTTCACATCTGTAGAGGCAGCTAATTATGATGAATATGCCGGATACGCTAAACAATTTTATGGCGAAAACAATTTCTCTCTTTTGCAATGTATCTATCCCACCCTCTCTAACGTTTATCCTTGGCAAACTGAATGGCCTGAGCAACTAAAACAACAACCCATTTTAGGGCCGACTCCTTCTGCTTCTCAAGGTGAGGTAAGGCAGATAGCGAGGATGTCTGAACCGAGACTGGGAGAAAATGGCTGATTTAAGTTGACAGGTTGACTAGTTGACAAGGGGGAGAGTTTTTTAATTATAAACATATCTACCAGACGTACAAATTTCTTGTTTTTACGAATGTTACAATTGTAACAGTAACGAGTAATATATAAATAAAACCTCTCTAGGAGGTTTTATTTATATAGGTACATACTTTTTTGAAACAGTTATTCCTCTTCCTGATAGTAGATCTTGTAGAATTTTCTACCGTCGTCTTCAATACCTTTTTCGATCAGTTCTGTATTTCCGTGAATGTAAATATGAAAGTTACGGTCAAGCTTAAGAACGCTTTTATAGACACGCATTTGTTTCTTTACAGCTTGAGTAGAAATATCGAATTGGGCGGCAATATCAAAGTCGTTTTGTTCAATATACTTGGAGCCAAAGTTTCGAAATGACTCAATCATTTCATCATTGTTCTGAAATACCTCTTGCTGGAATTCATCCATATCAAAAGACTCCTTATTCCGGAAGTAGTCTATGGATTTAGTAAGCAACTCTATTTTCTCTGTTTTCTCCAAACCAAACTCCTCATCCATGTTTTCAGTAATATACTGCTTTGTAAGCGTCAGGAAGTGCTGCGTTTGGTGAAACTCGTTCTTTTGGGGAGTTATATTCAAAAACTTCTCTTTCCAGTATTGAGCTTCCTCTCCACGGTTTTGGTTATCAAAGATCAGCACATCGAAGCCCTCATCTCTTTTACCATTTATGATCAAACATCCTTTATCAATCTTATTTAACTCAACCCCTTCTTTCATATTTACCAGCAACTGTTGGCTACTATGTTCAACTTCAAGGAATAGCGATTTATTCTCAGTTTTAAATAAACCTACAGCACTATACATTCTACCTTCTACAGGCAAACCTTCAAACAGGCACACATACAGTTCACCTCCCTTTACTTTAGGATGAGTAGAACTTTCATATAAATGCCTGGCAATGTTTATTGAAATCTCCTCAAACAGGGTTTTATCTTCAAAGAGATTTTTGGAATAGGAATATATCTCGTTAAACTGCAAGGAAGATGGGTGCTGGAAATGATAGTACTCAACATTATTGTTGAAACGATTTAAAAAGCTCTCGCCAATGGCCATCATGGTTTCTTCATCAAAAACCAATGGTTCTTGAGATAAATGCAGCGGATCAAGATTATTCTTGCTGCCCACATAGTGTACAATAATTTTTTTAAGGGATGCGGCTTTAAAATTCAAATCCATAATAGTGGCTAGCTTATTGGGAGCGCGAATTTAAGGAAAGTAATAGGCTGAGAGAAAAAGTATAGGAAAACTCTATAAATAGTCCTTTTTAGATAAAAAAAGCCTTGCAACAAATGCAGGGCTAAGTATAATAATTTACGAAATACTCTTTTAGTTACAGCCTAATAGCTGGCACAACTTAGCAGTCAGCTCCTCACCTCTTAAGTCTTTAGCAATGATTTTACCATTTGGATCAATCAGGAAGTTTTGAGGTATGCTTTGTACTCTATACAATTGGGCCACTGCATTACTCCAGAACTGAAGATCGCTCACTTGTGTCCAATGTAGTTTGTCTTTTTCAATAGCTTTTACCCAAGCATCCTTTTCCTGATCCAATGAAACACCTAATACAGTAAAGTTTTTGTCCTTAAACTTTTCGTAGGCTTTAACCACATTTGGATTCTCTCGACGACATGGTCCACACCAGCTAGCCCAAAAGTCAATCAACACATATTTACCTCTAAAAGAAGATAATGAAACTGGATGACCGGCCGTATCAGCCTGGGAAAACTCCATTGCTTCAGAGCCAACAGAACCAACTTTATTGTAAGCTATATATTCAGAAAGAGCTTTACCAATTCCTGAGAAGCGAACAGCACTATCTAGCTTCTGATAGTTTTGCTCGACAGTAGTTATATCGGGGCTAAACTGTGCTGTCACAAATAAAACAAACGGAGAAACATACGAAGATGGATGAGATGTAACAAAATTTGTCACATTACTAGCTATAGTTTTTCCTAAAGAATCATATACATGCATTAGCTCACTACGCTTAACATCGTCTGTATTCTTTTGAATTTGCTCGGCCTTAGCATTAAGTTGCGCAACCAAAGGGTCAAATACCTTTCGGAAACCATCAAAATCAGCATGCGATTTTGATCCTTCGACTTTAATATCTTTAATGGCTTTAGTAGAACCTGTAACTTTTATAGTTCCACTTTCCAGATAAATATACTGTGGCTGTTCTTTTCCTACGCTAAGCCAAAATAAGTTAGGCTCGCTTAGTTCTCCTTTTAAGGAAAACTGTCCTCCTTTTACTTTTCCAGTAGCGATGGGAGTCTTGTTTTGAGTACTTAAAAGTTTTACATCAGAGCCATCCGCTGCACCTTTAATTGTCCCTGACACAACAAATTGATTAGATTGTGCAAAAGCTAGAGCCGGCAGAAAAACCAAGGAAAGTAAAAGCTTTTTCATGATTATTTATGTTGATGTCGCTCTTTTAAAACGTTAATTACGTCTTGTAAAGTGCAATCCTTTGCTTGCAATAATACCAAATAATGGAACAAAAGATCAGCCGACTCGTTTAAAAATAACTCTTGGTTAACGTCCTTTGCTTCTATAACCACTTCCACAGCCTCCTCGCCTACTTTCTGCGCAATTTTGTTAATTCCCTTATTAAAAAGCTTCCTTACATACGAGTTTTCATCATCGCTGGTTCTACGGAGCTTTATAATATCTTCAAGATAATAAAGGAAATCGGAGGCGTGATTGGGTTCACTCCAACAAGTATCGGCCCCTGTATGGCAAACAGGTCCTTTGGGTTCTGCTTTAATCAGCAATGTATCTTTATCACAATCCAATAAAATTTGCTTTACCTGTAAATGATTACCGCTCTCCTCGCCTTTTGTCCATAATCGTTGCTTTGTACGACTATAAAAGGTAACTAAGCCTGTTTGCTGGGTTGTAGTTAGGGCCTCTTGATTCATAAACCCTAACATGAGCACTTTTTGCGTATTATAATCTTGAATAACAGCAGGCACTAAACCATCGCTGTATTTAGAGAAATCAACAGTTTGTAAAGGATCAAGCATAGTACAAAGTTATTTACCTAAGAATGGAATTCAGAAAGAAAGCCTAGAACAGATTTTAGTGTTTAAATACAAAGCACATTAATTCTATTGTTAAATCCTAACCACTATTCCTTTATTATTAAGCTCCTGCTTTAATTCTGGAATCTCGATTTCTTTAAAATGGAAGATACTAGCTGCTAATGCGGCATCTGCTTTTGCATCCTCGAAAACATCTACAAAATGCTGAACTTTTCCACCGCCACCAGAAGCAATAACTGGTATAGGCAGGTTTACAGCCAATTGATGGGTAATATCTAGAGCAAAACCAGCTTTTGTACCATCATTATTCATAGATGTCAATAAGATCTCGCCGGCTCCCAGATCTACAGCTTGTTTGGCCCAATCAAAACACTTGGTATCCGTTTTTGTACGGCCGCCATTCAGATATACATACCATTCGCCATCCTCTTCTTTTTTAGTATCGATAGCTAATACTACACATTGGCTACCAGCTGTATTGGCTATTTCGGTTATCAGCTTAGGATTCTTATAAGCTGCCGTATTTATTGATACTTTATCCGCACCACTTTGCAGCAATACGCTTACATCTTCCATAGCGCTAATTCCACCACCTACGGTAAAAGGAATATTGATTTCATGCGCAATCCGTTTTACCAGCTCATTCAACGTCTTGCGTTTTTCTACAGTAGCTGTAATGTCCAAAAACACCAACTCATCGGCACCTTGTTGTGCATATAACTTACCCAGTTCTACGGGGTCTCCTGCATCACGAAGCTGTTCGAAATTGGTACCCTTCACGGTCCTTCCATCTTTAATATCCAAACAAGGAATAATTCGCTTAGCTAACATTGTGTTTGAAAATTAGTTAATGAAGCGTTTTAACTCATCTAACTTGATTCGTCCTTCGTAAATAGCCTTTCCAATAATAACGCCTTTACATCCTGCGTCTTCTAATCTGTATACGTCATCAATAGAACTGACACCACCACTGGCAATAAAATGTAAAGCCGGGAACTTCTCCGTTATACTCTTATAGAGTTCGGTTGCTGGTCCCTGTAGAGCACCGTCTTTAGAAACATCGGTACAAAACAATTGAGTGATCCCCTTTTCAGTATACTTCTGAATAAAATCGTAGATCCAGATATCAGTCTGTTCTAGCCAACCACTAACTGTAATCTTTTCATTCTTCACATCGGCACCTAATAAAAACTTTTCAGCACCAAATGAATTGATCCAGTTCAAAAAGGTTTCCTCGTCTTTAACAGCAATACTACCAACTGTAGCTAAGGCTGCACCTGAATCAAAAACAATTTCTACATCCTTTTCGGTTTTAATGCCGCCGCCAAAATCAATAATCAGTCCTGTTTTTCCAGCTACTGTTTCCAGAACTTTCCAGTTCTTTATGGCGCCTGCTTTTGCGCCATCCAAATCCACTAAATGCAAGCGACGAATACCAGCATCTTCAAACTCTTTAGCTACATCTAAAGGATGTTCGTTGTAAATGGTTTTTTGAGCATAATCGCCGTGAGTCAATCGTACGCATTTTCCCTCAATAATATCAATAGCAGGTATTATTTCCATGATGGTTTAACTCCATTTGCATTTTAATGTATTCAATACCGTTCTTTTCCCAAGTCTCGCCAAACGGCTTCAGATCAAACTGTTTATAAAAATCAACTGCAGACACTCGGGCATTACACCAGACTATTTTGTAATGATTTGCTTTTGCCCACTCTATTACATACTGAAGTAAAAAGGTTCCAAATCCATTTCCCTGAAAGTTCTTTCGCGTGGCAAACTTTCTGAATTGTAACTTTTGTTCAGATAAAAACAACGAAATAACAGTAATCAGCTGTCCCTCTTCATATAACCCCAAGTGAATACCAGCCTGATCATTATCTAATTTCACAACATCAATTGAGTCATGCGGATACATCACTTCCTGGCGCAATTGCCAAACATCAGACAAAGGAACTTCATTTACGGTCATGACTAAATAGATAAAAAGTTTTCAATAATCCGGTCACCGACAGCTGCACTTTTCTCAGTATGAAACTGTACTCCAAAAAAATTATCCTTTTGTATAGCAGCAGCATAGTTAAGGCCATAATTACACTTAGCAATTGTATACGCACTATCCTCTGCATAATAGCTATGAACGTTATAGATATAGCTATCCTCCTTGATATTTTTAAACAGAGGAGATTGCAATTGAAAGATCGTATTCCAACCAACCTGTGGCACCTTTAAATGATGGTCTACTCCATTAAACTTTTTGATCTGTACTGGCACTATTCCAAGGCAATCTGTATTGTTTTCTTCTGAATGTCGACACAACAATTGCATTCCTACACAAATACCTAAAACGGGCTGTTTCAATTCCTTTATAACAGAATCCAGCTGGTTCTCCTGCAAACTGCGCATAGCGCTGCTGGCCTCGCCAACGCCAGGGAAGATCACCTTATCTGCACTTTTGATCTTTTCCAGATCTGCCGTTACTTCAGCATTGATCCCTAAACGCTCTAAGGCATTTAATACTGATTGGATATTCCCTGCACTGTATTTAATCAATACTACATTCATAACTATGCTAATACCTTGTGTAAAAAAGCCTTTGTAGCCTGCTCAACGTCTATATCTGTTTCTAAGGCCTTTATATAGGCACTGCCAATAATAGCGCCATTGGTGAATTTGCTAGCAGCTTCAAAGCTGTCTTTGTCTTTAATTCCAAAGCCCACCAAAACGGGATTCTTGAGTGGCAAGCTTTTCAAGCGTTTCAAATAGGATTCAACCGGAGAAAAATCTTTGTCTGTACCGGTTATCGATGAAGAAGAAACAGCATAAAGAAAGCCACTACTTAAGCTATCTAATTTTATGATTCGTTCTTCAGAAGTTTCAGGAGTAACCAGAAAAATGAAATCAAGGTTATATTTCTGAAGCACCTGTTTATACGCTGTTTCATACTCATACATAGGAATATCCGGGATGATCAATCCATCAACACCTATTGCTGCTGCCTGAGCACAAAAGTTTTCAAAGCCGAATTGTAATAGTGGATTCAAATAGCCCATTAATACAACAGGCACATGGATCGTTTTTCTAAATCCATCTAACTGTTCAAACAATGTGGAGATTGTCATTCCGTTTTGCAATGCCTTGGTACTACTAGCCTGTATTACTGGGCCATCCGCAAGCGGATCGCTGTAAGGCATACCTAACTCTATCAGATCTGCACCATTATTCTGCAATGCCTGCATAACCGTAAGGGTACTATCCAGTTGTGGATAGCCAGCCGTACAATACACATTTAAAACGCGTTCTTTTTTACGCTTAAACAATTCCGAAATCCTACTCATAACTGTTTCTCCATTTTAATATTGGCCCTTTCATAATCTACGTTTCCCAAGGGCACTTCTACAAATCCATACTTTTTGTACAAATGAATGGCTGGCCCCAATAAGGTATTGGAATATAGAATCACTTTTTTAGCACCTAAGTCTGCCGCTTTTTCTAAACAAAACGCCAGCATGCGATTGCCAACCTTATTGCCCTGAAAGGTTTCATCTACCGCCATTTTGCTTAGCTCGTAAGATTCATCATCTTGTTTTATTAAGGCAAAAGTTCCTGCCACCTCACCATTGATCGTGGCAAAAAAGATATGACTGCCTTTATCAATGAAATAAGCCTTGGGGTTAGACAACATCTCTTCATCGATTGGCTCTACATAGAAGTACTTCTTCAGCCAGGCAACGTTAAGCTCTTTAAACCGTTGGGCCAGATCGTCTCTAAAGTCAATAATTTCAACTGTTGTACTCATAATAATTCATAAAAGGCAGATACATTTTGCCATTCTTTGTCTGACTCTATTTCAAAACTATTTTCTCTTTCAATGGTGGACAGAAAGTGTTCAAGAAAGGTTTGTACAGGCTCAGGATCTTTTGTATAAAAAATAATCTCTCTTCTTCTATAAACTGTAGTATGGCCTACATGTACACTATTGGTCTGACTCTCCAAATAGGCAATCATTTCTTTTTCTACTGCCACTAAATAGTCGTGTTCTTCCTCTAATGGGTGTCCCATTTCATTATACTGATCCGGCATGATCTCAATAAATACTGAATGGGTATACTGCGCTTGCTCTTCTACATTTTTAAGATCTGTATTTATAATTGCAATTGCAGGGTAACCTTCTACCTCAAACTCAAAACCGACATATGTTGCTTTTTCGCTTTTCATTTTACTATTTTATTATCAACTGTTCCTTTATTCTACATCCATTATTCGCATATAGGTAGCCAAATCTTTATCCCCCCTGCCGCTTAAACATAAGACCACACAGTCTTTTTCGGTGAGAGCAAGCTGGTTTAAAGCAGCGAATGCATGTCCTGTTTCTAAAGCCGGAATAATTCCTTCTAACTTGGCCACCTGGAAAGATGCTTGCACAGCCTCATCATCAGTAGCGCTTAAAAATCGACCGCGTCCGCTTTCAAACAGGTGAGCATGCATGGGACCTATTCCTGGATAATCCAAGCCAGCAGAAATACTATGCGGCTCTACCACTTGTCCATCTTCCGTTTGCATTACCAAGCTACGGCTACCGTGCAGAATACCATCTCTACCTAGTTGTGTAGTAGCAGCACTTAATCCACTTTGTACACCATGACCTGCTGCTTCTACAGCAATCAACTGCACGCTTTGCTCTTCCAGGAAATGATAAAAAGCACCGGCGGCATTTGATCCACCACCCACACAGGCTATGACATGCGTAGGCAATTCTGTTCCGGTCTTTTCTTTTAATTGTTGTCTTACTTCCTTTGAAATGATACTTTGGAAACGTGCCACCATATCGGGATAAGGATGCGGGCCTACTACACTACCAATAATATAATGGGTATTATAAGGGTTATTGATCCAATCGCGAATGGCCTCATTTGTAGCATCTTTCAGTGTTTTACTACCGCTAACTGCAGGAATAACCTTTGCGCCCAACATTTTCATACGGGCCACGTTTGGTGCTTGCCGCTCAATGTCTTTCTCGCCCATATATACAATACACTCAATACCCTTAAGTGCACAGACAGTAGCCGTTGCCACACCATGTTGACCAGCTCCTGTTTCTGCTATTATTCGCTTCTTTCCTAAACGCTGGGCTAAAAGTATTTGTCCTACTGTATTATTGATCTTATGTGCGCCTGTATGACACAGGTCTTCGCGCTTCAGGTAGATATTTGTATTGAAATGTTTGCTTAAGCGCTGAGCGAAGTATAATGGAGTTGGGCGACCAACATAATCTTGCAGTAATTGCTGATACTCTTTTTGAAATGAAGCCTCCTGCATGATGTCCAGGTATTGTGTTCGCAGCTCCTCAACATTGCGATACAACATTTCCGGAATATAGGCGCCTCCATATCTTCCATAATACCCTTGTTCATTGGGGAAAGTATATCGTGGAGCTTGTTTTGTGTTCATGTTTTATGTGTACGTTTTACCTCTTAAAATGTTTTATCCTTTTCGATGGCTAATATCCAGACGTTATCAATTCTCCTCAGGATGTTCTGGCGTCTCCAATATTAACTGAAAGAACTTCAAGTCCAGCCATTTCCCAAACTTGTATCCCACCTGCTTAAAATGTGCCACTTCAACAAAACCAAAGTGTTCATGTAGCTTAATACTCCCTTCATTCGTAGCATCGATTCCAGAAACTATTGTATGCATATTCCGTTCTTTAGCCGCTTTGATAATCGGTGGAAATAGCAACTTACCAATACCTTTTCCTCTAGCCGATGCAGCCACATAAATAGAATTCTCTACCGAATATTTATAAGCTGCCCAGTTACGGAATGGGCCAATAGTGCTGAAACCATAAATAACACCATCCTCTTCCGCTACAAATACAGGAAACCCCTGCTCTTGTTTTGTTGCAAACCACTGTCGTCTCATCTCTATAGTGTGAGGATGATAATCATAAACAGCTGTAGTGTTTACTATAACATCATTATAAATCTCTAGCATAGCCGGCAAGTCTACGTTTGTGGCCTCCCGAATAATAATCATAGCTATCAGCTCTATTTAAAGTTTATACAATTCAATTTCATCTCAATCTTACCAAATACGCCCAAACCAAATTGCTCTCTATATTTTCTCTAGCTGCGTTTTAGTCTTCTCGTTAGTAACATTCCCTGTATTTAAAGTACTGGCAGGTTCAAACAAAAGCACCCAAACTTCTTCTTTTGCAACGGGCCTGTGCGCTACACCTTTGGGCACAATTAGAAACTCACCTTCTTTTACGATCACTGTTTTATCACGAAACTCCATTTCAAAACTGCCTTTTACCACTAAAAACAACTCATCTTCGTTATCGTGATGGTGCCATACAAACTCACCTTGAAATTTTACCAATTTCACTTCCTGTCCATTCAATTCTCCAACTACCTTAGGACTCCAATGCTCATTAAACAAACCAAATTTTTCCAGAAGATTTATTGTATCCATATCAGGCATTTAGTTGTTTTATAAAATGAGCAACCTTATTCATATCCTTTATACCCGGCGCTATTTCAAAACGGCTGTTCACATCTACTGCATAAAGGTACGGGTGATGAAAAGTTTTTAGCTTCTCTACATCCTCCAACCCTATTCCGCCACTTAGAAAAAAAGGCTTATTGATGCCTGCGCACTCCAATACCCTCCAATCGAATTGCTGGCCACTACCTCCATACGCAGCTGTATCCGTATCAAATAAAAAATAATGACATACCTCCTGAAAGGGTGCTACTAAACCGTCTATATCTTTCTGGCCAGCTACACGAAACACTTTAATTACCTGAACCTTATCCATTAAATCCAGGCAGAACGCGTCTGTTTCATCCCCATGTAGTTGTACGGCCGTTAAACTATAGTCTTGAATAGCCTTTTGCACAACATCCATTTCGGTATTAACAAAAACGCCTACTCTTGCAATATCTAACGCATTGACTAATGGCCGTTCATCTTCTAACTTATCTCCTGCAAATCGTTTGGATTTATCATAGAAGATCATTCCTGCATAATCAACACCAAGCTCTTGCAAGGTTTGCAGTTGTTCAACAGTAGTTATACCACAAACTTTGATTTTCATACCAGCGCATCTCTTAAATCTGATGTAAACTTCATAAAAGCCAGCCCCGGATCTTCCTGTTTCATAAAGTTCTCACCAATTAAAAAGCCATTATAACCAGCGCTTTTCAGGTTCAAAATATCCTGTACGCTATTGATGCCGCTTTCTGATATCTTGATTTTATTTTCAGGTATATGATGGCTTAAACGAATGGACTGTTCAATATCAACTTCAAAGGTTTTCAAGTTGCGATTATTTACACCTACAATATCTGTCCGCTGTTGGATATGTCCCAATTCAGAGTCGTCATGTATTTCCAGAATCACTTCAAGACCTAACTCATGTGCCTTAAGAGTAAAGTCATGCACCTGCTCTGGTGTAAGAATGGCCGCTATCAGCAAGATAACATCAGCCCCGTAGGCTTTTGCTTCAACAATCTGGTATTCGTCAATGATAAACTCCTTACGTAAAATGGGCACATCATTAAAGCGGGCGGTGATCATATCATCAATACTGCCACCAAAGGAAGGCTCATCGGTAAGTATCGATAAGCCTGATGCACCATTAGATGCATAGGCCCGGGTTATTTGAGACACCTTTACTTTATCATTGATAATTCCCTTGGAGGGCGACTTACGCTTAAACTCGGCAATGATGCCTGTTTTCTTTTCATCCAACAGAAAGCGCTTCAAGGAGAATGAGGGCTCTTCGAAAAGTGGCAACTGCTCTAATTCGGCAATAGACTTTAAAGACTTTGCTTTTTCTACTTCCTCTCTTTTGTAAGCAACTATTTTATCCAGTATGTTCATTGTAGTTCAATTAACTTTTGAAACGATTGATAAGCTTTACCACTCTCTAAACTTTCAATTGCGGCATTATAGGAATCTTCATAATTAGCAAAGTTACCCGTGCATTGCAAAGCCATGGCCGCATTCGCTAATACAACTGCATTTTGAGCCCAGGTACCATCGCCTTTGATGATTTTCATAAAGATCTTTGCAGCTTCACCTACCGAGTTACCTCCCTGAATATCGGTAGAAGAAACCGTTCGTTTGCCCAGGTATTCTGGCGACAACACCTCTTCTCCTTTATTCGTAATAACCTTGGTATCATTCGTTAATGATATCTCATCATACCCATCTAAACCATGTATAATCGTAAATGGTTTGCCTTCCTGTTGTAATAGGTAGTTATAAATGCGCGCCATTTCCAGGCTATACACACCTACCAATTGAAACTCGGGCTTTGCCGGGTTTACCATAGGCCCCAGCATATTAAAGAAGGTACGCAATCCTAGGTTCTTACGGATGCCGCCTACATTTTTTAAAGCCGGGTGAAATAAAGGTGCATGTAAAAAAGTAAATCCCGATTCATCTAATTCTCTTTTCAATTGGTCATTATCGTTCTTAAACTTATAACCCATGCTCTCCATGACATTAGAGGCGCCACTTACAGAGGAGGCCCCATAGTTGCCATGCTTGGCCACTTTTTGTCCGGCTCCAGCCACTATAAAGCAGGCCAGCGTTGAAATATTAAATGTATTCTTACCATCGCCACCCGTGCCCACAATATCCATTACCTTATGGCCATTTAGATCAACGGGTACAGCAAGTTCGAGTAAACCATCGCGGAAGCCTTGTAATTCGTCGATAGTAATACTGCGCATAAGAAAGACTGTCATGAATGCAGCCAGTTCGCTTTCATTGTATTCTCCCTTGGCAATATTCAGCATTACTGCTTTTGCTTGCTCCCGGCTAATGGTCTTATGTTCAAATAATTGTAGTAAAAGCTCTTTCATGTTTACTTCTTTAACCAGTTACGTAAGATCTGTTCGCCTAGAGGAGTCAATACGCTTTCAGGGTGAAATTGTACCCCTTGTACATCAAAGCTCTTATGCTGCAAGGCCATTATGTAATCATTTTCATCGCGTGCTGTTACTTCCAGTTCTTCGGGAAATCCTTCTTCACTAATCACCCAGCTATGATATCGGCCAACGTCCATTTGATCACCTAATCCTTCAAAAAGCCCTTTTCGTGAATCGTGAATCGGGAATCGCTGACTTTCATTCCCGGTTGCCGATTCTCGTTTCCCGATCACTACTGGCGTTGCCACTCCATGATACACTTGCTTCAGATTGATCAATTTACCACCAAAAGCTTCACCGATAGCCTGATGCCCCAGGCATACGCCC
The DNA here is from genome assembly GCF_001644645.1 of Flavisolibacter tropicus. Taxonomy (NCBI): domain Bacteria; kingdom Pseudomonadati; phylum Bacteroidota; class Chitinophagia; order Chitinophagales; family Chitinophagaceae; genus Flavisolibacter; species Flavisolibacter tropicus. Next base: position 1,073,095 of record NZ_CP011390.1, read on the forward strand.
AATATGGATTTTTGAGAAGCATAGGCATTAATCAATGGTAGCAATTCTCCTGCTTCACTTGGCAAACCCGGCCCCGGCGACAAGATAATCTTATCGTAAGCTGCTACTTCTTCCAAGGGAATTTCATCGTTTCGATACACATCTACCTGGTCGGTTACAATCTTTTTAACCAGATGCACCAGGTTGTAGGTAAAGGAATCGTAATTATCAAAGACTAATATTTTCATGTTACTGTAGTTCAAGTATATGACTAACCGATCTTTTGCGCCTGACCAATAGCCACTTTCAATGCGTTCAATTTATTATTTACTTCCTGCAATTCGTTTTCTGGCTGACTGGCCGCTACTACCCCTGCCCCTGCCTGGTAGAACAAGGTATTTTGTTTACTTAACAAGGTGCGAATCATAATAGCATGATTGCAAGAGCCATCAAAACCTATATAACCAATAGCCCCACCATAATAGCTTCTGGAGGTAGGCTCGAACTCATTTATGAGTTCCATAGCGCGGTATTTAGGTGCACCGCTCAATGTACCTGCAGGAAATGTTTTGAACAGAATCTGAAATGGATTACTACCTGCAGCCACTTTACCAACCACCTCACTAACCAGGTGTATTACATGGGAATAATACTGCACCTGTCGATATTGACTCACTTTCACATCGGTACATACTGTACTAAGGTCATTACGGGCCAAATCAACCAACATTACATGCTCTGCGTTTTCTTTTGCGTCTTCCAATAGAGCGGCGGCTCTTTCCTGGTCTATGGTATCGTCGCCAGTACGTTTAAATGTGCCAGCTATAGGATGTACAACAGCTTGCCCATTTTTGATGATGAGCTGTGATTCTGGGGAAGAACCCATCAGCTTATAATCGCCATAGTCAAAGAAAAATAAATAAGGGGAAGGATTCACATGTCGCAAGGCGCGATAAACATTAAACTCATCGCCGATGAACGGTTGTTGAAAACGGCGACTAAGAACAATCTGGAACACATTGCCACGGTAACAATTCTCAATGCCTTTTTTCACCATTTCAATATACTCAGCATCGGTAAGGTTTGATGTTTCCTCACCTTTTAAATGGAAGGGATACACAGGTACATCTTTGCTATTAATGAGTGACTCTAACACAGCAGACTCACTTTCAAAGCCATTGATCTTGTTTTCACATAGGATCAACTCATCTTTATGATGATTAATGGCAATTACGTATTGATACAAACGGTAGCGCGCTATAGGAATGGCATTCGCCTCATCGTTTCCCTTCTTAAATTGAATGGTTTCAAAAAACTGTACAGCATCAAACGTAAAGTAGCCATATAAGCCTTGCGCAAAACGGGCAGCTTTGGGATCTGTACTTGTTCCCTCAAATCGTTGGGTAAATTGCCATAACAGCTCCTTTAGATCCTCATTCTTTTTTAAAGCAACATTTTCAGCCGGTTGATTGGGCAGTTTAAACTCAACCCTGCTTTGATCCTTTATTTCAATACCAGCAATAGCATTGATACAGATGAAGGAATAACTGTTTTCAGCAGCATGGCTGTCCGTGCTTTCCAGAAGAACAGTATCTCTGAAACGATCACGCAACCGAAGGTAAATGCCAACAGGAGTATAGATATCTGCCAACATTTTCTTAACTGTCGTTTCTATTACAATCTTTTTGCCCCCAATCCCAAGGGGAGCCGTTTTAATCGCTTCCAACTGTATATTTTTTTGTTAAGAGTAAATCATATAAGGTTTCAACAACTTCCAGCTTTTCCCATTTCTTCCTAATTCATCCAATCCACCCAAATCCCGGTTCAGACAATAAAAAAAGCCCCGAAACCGGGGCTCTGAATATATTGGACAATATATGGCAATAGCTTACAGAACCCGGTTTGAGTTTGTATGCCACCACCACTGATTGTTTATTACTTGTTTCATTTCAATACAAATATGCATCAGGCACGGCATTTGGGCAAATATTTTTTTAGAACAACAAAACAACGCTATGCTAATTCAACATAAACAAGACGGCCACAAGGGCATATATTATATTGAAGAAGATGGCAATGTACTGGCAGAAATCATTTATTCCAGTGCCGACAATGATCAACTATTGATCATTGAACACACAGAAGTATATGATGAGCTACGTGGTACAAACGTTGGCTATGAACTGGTGCACAAATTGGTGGAACAGGCCCGCATGCATGGACAAAAAATAGCCCCTGTTTGTCCCTTTGCCAAAGCTATTATTGATAAAAAACCCGACTTCCAGGACATCTTATCTGAATAAGCCAACGATATTCTTTACTACCCTACTAATAAAACCACACCTCTTCATGGCATGGTTAATGAAGAGAGATTTAAAAAATACGAACACATGCATATTCAACACGAAGAATCAGATATCAGAGGCAGGCATTTTATAACAGATGAGCAGGGGAATATGTTGGCCGAGATCACCTATGCGGTACGACATCCAGATACGATGGTTGTAGATCATACTGAAGTGAGTGAGAATCTGCGCCACCAAAATATCGGACATGAATTAGTAGAAGCCGTGGCAGAACACGCCCGGGCAAAAGGACGACATATTGTGCCAGTTTGTTCTTTTACGCGTTCTGTAATGGAAGAAAACAGGTCTTACCGAGATGTAATCAGAGAGCAGAATATTTAACATAGATAAATAGACGAAAAGTAAAACTGGATTCCAGCAGTATATTCTTTTACTTAGAATCGTATAGAGCTTGGCAATCCAAGTCATTCCCTCATCCTTCATGTTTCCTTGCCTGCTACTCCTCTGCTCCTTCATTACTACTCCTCTGTCACTTCATGGTTACTCCGTATCCACTACTAGGTTACTCCGTATGGCAGCCACCTTTACTCCGTATCAGAGCCTATCTTGGGGTAGCTCTAAGTCAGAAAGAAAAGGTAAACGATAAGTATTACAACCAGCCGACATGTGTATAACTAAAGTGTGTAAATCGCTTGTAAACCTAGCGATGTAGGAGTAAATTTACTAAATTAATTAGTAAATATTAATAAGCAATACACCATGGCACGACAAGCAGGCCCGCTCTTCTTCACCGGCACCATCGATGACATCACCTTTTACAAAATGGAAGGCCAGTATTTGGCTAGAAAGAAAAGTTCCCTCAACCGGAAACAATTTCGCACCGATCCACGCTTTGCCCGATCTCGCCAAAGTGCGGAAAAGTTTGGCGAAGCTTCTAAACTGGCCTCTACCATCTACTGGCAATTACCCAAAGAACAGCGAGGCAAAGGCGTGGTTAACAAGCTAACCGCCCAAGTTGGCCAGCTGCTTAAGGAAGGAAAGAAAGTTGAAGAAATTATCCAATACTTCATAATACATGACCAGAATCCTATTACTCTTACATCCATTCGATTCCAGTCCAAAGAAGCCCCTCAAAAGCAAGAACACGTTTCAGCCTGGAAAGTAACCCCCAATGGAAATTTGATTGGCCCTAAGCCTTTAAAAATACTATCTACCATGACTAAAAACATCTTTCCAACTTCGGCTACGTTGAATAGTTACCTTGTTCCATTATTAGAATAATGTATTGTAACTGAAAGATTCAAAGCCCGATTAATAAATTTCAACCATTATTGATCGAAGTTTATCAGCAATTTTTACTTGTTAGACATGTCGTCAGGCAAATACACCCCACTCTTCTCTACTTTCCCTAACTTTCACAAATGAAAAGAGCACTTCTACAACTCTTAATAGCAGGCTTGACTTCTCTTAGTGTCAATGCACAAACCGATAGCTTTTACTTACTAAAACCCGATCGTGTATTTGATGGTGAACAAATGCACAACGACTGGATCGTATTGGTAAAAGGCAATAAGATAGAAGCAGCTGGAAGTATGAAGTTTAAACTTCCAGAAAACACACGCGTTATAGAATTGAAAGGGATGACACTATTGCCAGGTTTAATCGAAGGTCACTCCCATCTTTTTCTTCACCCTTATAACGAGGTTAGCTGGAACGACCAGGTGCTAAAAGAAAGCCGGGCCGAGCGTACAGCCCGTGCCGTTAACCATGCCAAGGCCACTTTACTGGCAGGGTTTACCACTGCAAGAGACCTTGGAACGGAAGGTGCTGATTATGATGATGTGGGTTTGAAGAAGGCTATTGAGAAGGGAGTAATACCGGGCCCCCGCATGATCGTTGCCACTAGGGCTATTGTTGCTAAAGGTGCCTATGGACCTAATTACGGCAATCCTGATGTGGAACTTCACCAAGGTGCAGAAGAAGCTGGTGGTGCAGAAGAACTAAGTAGAATTATTCGCAGCCAAATGGGCAAAGGTGCCGATGTGATCAAAATATATGCTGATTACCGTTATGGCCCCAATGGAGAAACCCGGCCTTCGTTCACTGAAGCAGAATGGGCGGTAATTGCAGCAACAGCCAAGAATGGCGGCCGCAAAGTAGTAGCCCATTCCGCCACTCCAGAAGGCATGAGATTAGCTGCTATGGCCGGCGTTTCGTCTATAGAGCATGGTGATGATGGTACCGAAGAAATATTTAAGCTGATGAAAGAAAAAGGCGTTGCCTTCTGCCCTACTATTGCCGCAGGCGATGCTGTATTACAATACAACGGATGGAAGAAAGGCGTTGGTCCAGAACCTGAGCGCATCGCCAGCAAAAGAAAAAGCTTTGCAGCTGCTTTGCGTAGTGGCGTTACTATCGTTTTTGGCGGCGATGTTGGCGTGTATTCGCATGGCGACAATGCCCGTGAGGCGGAGTTAATGGTGGAATATGGTATGAAACCAATTGATGTTTTGAAATCAGCCACATCAGTTAATGCTGATGTATTTGGTTACGCAAATAAAATAGGGCGTATAAAAAAAGATTTACTGGCAGATATTGTAGCCGTAGACGGAGACCCATCAAAAAGCATTAGCGATATCAGAAAGGTAGGCTTTGTAATGAAAGATGGAAAGATCTATAAAGAAAAAGGAGTGCAATAAGCACTCCTTTTTCTTTATGCCTTATTTGTTATAAAACCCCTTTTGTAGAAGGTAGATAATTCTTCAACGGATCGCGTTTCACCGCCATCTTTATGGCTTTGGCAAAAGCTTTAAAAATGGCTTCTATTTTATGGTGCTCATTTTCACCCCTGCACTCAATATTCAAGTTACACTTTGCAGCATCGGAGAAAGATTTGAAGAAATGATAGAACATTTCCGTAGGCACATCCCCTACCCGCTCACGACTAAAATGCGTATTCCACACCAACCAGTTGCGCCCACCAAAATCAAGAAGCACTTTGGCTTCCGCTTCATCCATCGGCAAAGCAAAGCCGTATCGTTCTATTCCTTTCTTATCTCCTATTGCTTTAGCAAAAGCTTCTCCCAAGGCTATTCCTGTATCTTCTACAGTATGATGTTCATCAATATGCAGATCACCCTTAGAGTGAACAGAAAGATCAATTAAACCATGTCGGGCTATTTGATCCAACATGTGATCAAAAAAACCTAACCCAGTATCAATAGATGCTTTACCACTTCCATCCAGGTTGAGCCCAACAGCTATATTGGTTTCATTGGTTATTCGGATATGGCCTACCTCTCGTTTACCCAACTTCAGGTACTCATAAATATCTCTCCAGTGTTCTGTAGCCAATACTACCACTTCTTCCAATGCCTTTGCATCATCGCTCACTTCCGCTGCTCCTAACTCAGGATTGTTTTTAAGCCAGATGGCCTTACACTTTAAGTTCTTTGCCAATTGCACATCGGTTATACGGTCACCTATTACAAATGAGTTGGCTATATCATATTCTGGATTATTAAGGTATTTCGTAAACATACCAACCCCAGGTTTACGTGTAGGCAGGTTATCTTCAGGAAAGCTTCTGTCTATTAATTCTTCTTTAAAGATCACCCCTTCATTGGCAAAGCTGCTCATGACCAAGTTGTGAACTGGCCAGAAATCGGCTTCTGGAAAAGATGCTGTACCAAGACCATCCTGATTGCTAACCATTACCAGTTCATAATCTAACTCTTCCGCTATCTTAATCATGTATTTAAACACTTGCGGATAGAAGCTAACCTTATCAAATGAATCAATCTGGTAGGTTGGTGGACACTCCTGGATCAATGTTCCATCACGGTCTATAAATAAAACTCGTTTGCCTTGGGTGGTAGTATTTGCTGCCATTCTTAGTCTTCTTTATAAGCTTTTAGAGCCGTTAACAATTGCTGGTTTTGATCTGGAGTACCAACGGTTATACGTAAGCTATCCTCGCATAATAACACATTACTACGGTTACGTACAATGATGCCTTTCTCTTTTAAATAGTTATAAACAGCTGTAGCCTCATTGATCTTTGCTAATACAAAGTTGGCGTCAGATGGATACACTTTTTGCACCATTGGAATTTCTACTAACCCTTTAACCAACACCTCTCTTTCTTTCACTGTTTCTTTGATCATCATATTCACATCCTCCAGGTTATCCAAAGCCTTTAACACCAGCTCTTGAGTAGCCTGGTTAATGTTGTACGGCGGCTTTATTTTATTGAGTATATCAATGATTTCCTGAGAAGCATAGGTCATCCCCAAACGTAACGCCGCTAACCCCCACGCCTTAGAGAAGGTTTGCATGATCACCAGGTTGGGGTAATCTTTCAATTCAGATATAAAGGAGCGATGGCGGCTATAATTAATGTAGGCTTCATCCAGAACCACCAATCCTTCAAAATTATTCAGTACAATTTCTATATCCTCATGTTCTATGCTATTACCTGTAGGATTATTAGGTGAACAGATAAAGATCATTTTAGTAGAAGGTTCAATGGCATGCTCCAATACATCCAGATTTAACTGGTAGTCTGGCAACAAGGGTATCTCTTTCACGCCTACATCATTGATATTGGCATATACCTCATACATACCGTAGGTAGGTGGGCATATGATTATATGATCTTCTTTGGGATTACAAAAGGCACGGATCAATAAGTCAATACATTCATCACTTCCATTTCCCAGCAACATCTGTTCTGCCGGCACATTTTTGATCTTACTTAGCTTTTTCTTTACTTCCCATTGCAAAGGATCGGGATAACGGTTATACCATTTGGTAAGTGGCGAGCCGAAAGAATTTTCATTGGCATCCAGGAATATGCTGGCTTGCCCGCTGAACTCACTACGCGCTGATGAATACGGTTTTAACTTCTTTATATTTTCCCGCACTAACCGGTTAATATCAAAACTCATTGTATTTTTTATCGCTTGTTTTACTAGTTATTTTAATTATTGTAACAATCACTTTCGCCATCCTCTTTTCTACCTAATCCCTAAATCTCCCCAAATCCCGGTTCAGACATCCTCACCTTCACAGCATTGGCATGTGCCTGCAATCCCTCTGCTTCTGCCATTTCAATAACGGTTTGCGCAATACCCTGCAATCCTTTTTGTGATAGCTTCTGATAGGTAATTTTTTTCAGAAAGCTATCAACACTTACACCACTGTATGCACGAGCAAAGCCGTTAGTTGGAAGTGTATGGTTGGTTCCACTGGCATAATCACCCACACTTTCTGGCGAATAGTTACCAATAAAGACGGATCCTGCATTGGTTATCTTATCAGCAATCGTATCTGCATCCTTGCAACTAATGATCAAATGTTCTGCAGCATATTCATTTACCAGATCAATAGCATTTTCTACATTCTCTACAACTATAGCCTTACTATTACTTAGCGACTTTTCTGCCAATTCTTTTCTTGGAAGTTTCTCCAATTGAATAGCTACTTCCTTAATACAAGTATTAACAACAGCTTCAGATGTTCCAACAAGCAAAACCTGGCTATCAATACCATGCTCCGCTTGCGACAAAAGATCTGCAGCTACAAAAGCAGGATTGGCAGATTCATCAGCCAATACACACACTTCACTTGGCCCAGCCGGCATATCAATAGCTACTCCCTCCATTTGCACCAATTGTTTGGCCGCTGTTACAAATTGGTTACCAGGGCCAAAGATTTTAAATACTTTAGGAACCATGGCTGTCCCATAAGCCATTGCGGCAATTGCTTGCGCCCCACCTATTTTAAATACTTGTGTAATGCCAACGAGTTGTGCTGTATAAAGAATAGCTGGATGTATTTGTCCTTCTGAATTACAAGGTGTACATAAAACAATATCCTTACATCCGGCCAGTTTGGCAGGTATACCTAACATCAATACCGTCGAAAACAAAGGAGCTGTACCACCGGGTATATATAAACCTACTTTTTCAATACCTACACCTTTACGCCAGCATTCTATTCCAGGCATTGTTTCTACAACTTCTTTGCCTACCAGTTGCTTACGGTGAAAGGAGTCAATATTTTCTTTTGCCTGTTGAATGGCTTGCTTTAAAGAATCCGTAAGTTGTGTTTCTGACTGCGCCATTTCATCAGGCTGCACTTGCAACTGCTCTAACTCCACACCATCAAACTTCTTTATAAAGGAAAGCAAAGCCTCATCACCATGCTGCCGAACTCCAGTCAAAATCATCTGCACACTTTCCAATACAGTTTTATTATCTACATATGGCCGCTTTAATAATTCTGCCCACTCACTTCTTTTAGGGTTGCATATAATATTCATTTCTTTCGAATCCGTTTAAATCAAAATAATCTTAGTTCTTTAGTTCTACATGATCATTTTCTCAATCGGCACTACCAGTATCCCTTGTGCGCCTGCTTGCTTTAGCTTTTCTATCTTTTCCCAAAACTCATCTTCTGCTAATACACTATGCACGGAGCTCCAACCTGTTTCTGCCAAGGGCAAAACCGTGGGACTCTTCATTCCTGGAAGCAATTCAAAAATCTTTGGCAAGGCTTCATTAGGCGCATTCAATAAAATATACTTGTTATTCTTTGCCTTACGCACTGATCGAATACGGAATAATAGCTTGTCCAATAATTGCTGTTGCTCACTACCCAGACCTTTGTTTTTTATCAACACTGCCTGGCTTTTCAGGATAGTCTCTACTTCTTTCAACCCATTCATAAATAAAGTAGACCCACTGCTCACCAAATCACAGACCACATCAGCCAGTCCTATACTGGGCGCCAACTCTACGGATCCACTGATCTCATGAATCTCTGCCTGAATCCCTTTTTCTTTTAAAAACTGTTGGGTAATGAACGGATAACTGGTTGCAATTTTTTTGCCTTGCAGATAGGTAGAATTTGTATAGGTTTCGCCTTTAGGTACAGCAAAGGATAAGCGACACTTACCAAAACCCAATGGTTCAACAGTATCCACTTGCTTATTTTTCTCCAACAAAACATTCTCCCCGACAATACCAATATGTGCTACGGCATCCTCTACATACTGTGGAATATCATCATCTCGCAGAAAATACACCTCTAATGGAAAATTTTCTGCGGTGCTTTTTAATTGATTATGACCGTTTTTAACAGAGATACCACAATCTTTCAGCAACTGAATACTATCCTCGTGTAAACGTCCCCCTTTTTGCACGGCAAGTTTTAAAACCATAATTTCTAAGTTTAGAATTGGATTTCTGCACAAAAGGATGCCAATCAGCGAAATCCGTTAAAATCAAAAAATCTGCGATAAAAAAAAGGCTCACCCTACGGTAAGCCTTTCGATTATATGAAGTACAACAATACATCATTGGCTCACCCATTAGGTAAGTGCGCATGATGATGTGTATGTACTGAAAAATTCAACATTAGAGTGCAAAAGTAAGGGCCAATTTATTCTCACCAAAAACTTTCTTTAGTAGAGTCAAAGCTCTACATTATCTTAACAGAGAAATTACAAAGCACATGAACAAGATGAGAATTCCATTCTTTACCCTATTTATAGCGGTATCGATAGGCGCATTTGCACAGGATGATGCCTCTTACAAAACACCCCCGAAAGACATTACAGATTTGGTTTTAGCCAAACCTACGCCTTCAGTTTCTATAGATGATAAAGGGGAATGGATGCTGCTTATGGAGCGAAGCGACTTCCCTACTATCGAGGAATTGGCGCAACCAGAACTACGTATTGCAGGTTTGCGTATGAACCCTAATAACTTTAGTCCTTCCCGCTCTGGTTCATTTAGTAACCTGGAAATTAAAAATATCAAAACAGGTAAGGTTATTGAAATTGATGGTTTACCAAAAGACCTAAGAGCTTCCAGCGTTCAGTGGTCACCCGATCAATCACAGTTTGCTTTTGTACATTCTGGTAATACAGAGGTAGACCTGTATGTCGTAAATGTAAAAGATGCAAAAGCACGCAAGGTTAACACAAATGCATTGAACACCATTCTTGGCAGCAGCTATGAATGGGCTGGTAATGCATTGGTTTACAAAACCATTGTCCCCGGTAAAACATTAACGGCTAAGCCAAGTGCACCAAGTGGTCCGGTAGCACAAGAAAACATTGGAAAAGCAGCAGCGTCAAGAACTTATCAAGACCTTATTAAGAATACTTATGATGAGGCGCTATTTGAGTTCTATGGAACAAGCCAGATTGTACGCAATGATTTCACCAAAGAAACAGTTATTGGCCAACCAGCCATCTATAGAAACTTTAGTGTTTCTCCAGATAAAAATTATGTTCTTGTTACCACTGTCAATAAACCATTCTCTTACTTAGTAGCAGTAAATGGCTTCCCTCACTCCGTATCAGTTATTGGTATTAATGGCGGCACTCTAAAACAATTAGCTAATAACCCTAGCGGTGAAGGCCAGCCTATCGGCTTTGACGACGTAGCTGTTTTCCCTAGAAACTTTGACTGGCGCGACGATGAGCCAGCTACCATTACCTATGTTCAGGCATTGGATAATGGCCTGGGTAAGAAAAAAGTAGATTTCCGAGATGCGGTTTATGCAGTAACTATTAATGGCGATAGCCAACCGAAAGAGTTATTCAAAACCAAACGCCGATTTGCTGGCGTAGTATGGGGAAATAAAGACAATGCCGTTTTCTATGAGCGCATGGTGGCCGATCGTAAGATCCGCATGAACCGATACAATCCAACAACAGGCAAAATTGACTCTTTATTTGAGAGAAGCAGCAATGATTCTTATAGCGATATTGGTTCGCCAATGACTCAAAAGAACAGCCTTGGCAAACAAACCCTGATCCTGTTAAACGGCAAAGAATTGGTATTGCGCTCACAAGGTTCTTCTCCTGAAGGTGATATGCCATTTATCCAAACCATGGATATCAATAATGGTAAGAAGAATATGTTATGGCGCTCGCAAGCACCTTATTATGAGCAGGTAATTGATGTTATTGATCCTGCAAGCGGCGTGTATTTGACCAGCCGTGAAAGCCAGACAGAAACGCCCAACTATTACATTCGTAATGTAAAGAAGAAAATAGCACCTATTGCTATTACTGATTTCAAGAATCCATATGCCGGTCTTGAGGGTGTTAAAAAAGAAAAGATCTCTTATAAAAGAGAAGATGGTATCAACCTTACCGGCAACCTGTATACACCAAAAGGCTTTGATCCTAAAAAAGATAAGCCTTTGCCTGTAGTTATGTGGGCTTATCCGGTCGAATATAAATCTGCCGCTGATGCAGCCCAGGTACGCGGATCAAAATACACGTTCACCCGGATCAACTATGGCTCGCCTATCTTTTGGGTAACGCAAGGATATGCTGTGTTGGATGCAGCCGAAATGCCAATTGTTGGAGAAAATGGTAAAGAACCTAACGACAACTTTATTCCACAGTTATACCTAAACGCGCATGCTGCTATCCAGGCTTTGGCAAACATGGGAGTTGGCGATAGCACTCGTGTAGCCGTTGGTGGCCACAGCTATGGAGCCTTTATGACAGCTAACTTGCTGGCACATACTAACTTGTTTAAAGCAGGTATTGCCCGTAGTGGCGCCTACAACCGCACACTAACGCCATTTGGCTTCCAGGCTGAAGAAAGAACTTACTGGGAAGCTCCAGAAATTTATAACCAAATGAGCCCGTTCACTTATGCTAATAAGATTAAAACACCAATCTTGTTGATTCATGGTGAAATGGATAATAACCCAGGCACCTTCCCAATTCAAAGTGAGCGTTTATATAATGCTATTAAGGGACATGGCGGAACTGTTCGTTATGTAGTACTTCCTTATGAAAGCCATGGTTATTCTGCTAAAGAAAACATTTTACATATGCTCTGGGAACAAAACCAGTGGTTGGAAAAATGGGTTAAGAATGCAGATAAAAACAAACCAGTAACTGCCAGTTCTACATCTAAAGAATTTTAGAGAACCAATTGCTTATTTGTAAAAAGACCAGCAAATGCTGGTCTTTTTTATTGGCCAGCATTTTAAAAACTATTATGGCTTTATAGTTATACCATGTTAAGTGAGCAATGCCGATATTCGATGACAATCAGCTGCTGATAGTTAACATTCTGTACTTTGATTCTACCGTACTGCCAACTGTAAACTGTCAACTATCCACTGCCAACTACAAACTAAATACCTCTTCTGAAAATGAAAGAAAGCCTCCACTGCATTTACGCAGGGAGGCCGGGCTTATATCATAGGCAACAATGTACAGGTGAAATTCAGTGGTGACTTGCGATTATACACTGCATCTCTTTAGTACATTTTAATTGCAGGCTTTTCAATTTTTAAAGTAAAATAGCTTTGTAAAAAGACGGGTTAGTAGAGAACCAACCCGTGTTTACTAACCAAATTAATCTTTATTGGGCAAAGCTAGCTCTGGGACCACCAGCTGCAAATGCAGCCAGCATCCTATCTTTTTGTCCGTTTGAGAACATATACATACAGGCATCGTATGTATAGTCCATATAATTCATCCACATTTCAAGCGGCGTACCGGTGCAGGTACTACGATGATCTGCTGAAGGGCATCCAGTATTGGCAGCATTGTGAAGAGGGGTATCTCCTACAAAGTCATTTCCACAAGCAGCATCTCCCCAAATATGGCGTAAGTTCATCCAGTGGCCTATTTCGTGAGTAGCTGTTCTTCCCAGATCATAATTAGTTACGTAGGTGCCGCCTGCTACTTTCTTGCGACTTCCTACTGACGAATAAAGTATTACTACTCCATCTGTGGCAGGATTCCCTCCGGGAAATTGTGCATAACCCAATAGGCTTTGCCCTAAGTTACACGACCATAGGTTTAAATTATGAGCAGGATCTACTGGATCACTTCCCCCATACTGCTTTTCTTAACGGCATCATTCGTACCCCAACTTTTCTTGTTTGTAGACTTCCGGATTACTTGAGCCAAGGTAAACTTTATACCTACATTGGCTTTTACCCCAGAAAAAGTTGAAGGTACTTTTGTGTTATCAGCATTCTGCAGGTTATAGTCTTCATTCAATACATCAATTTGTGATTGAATTTGTGCATCAGAAATATTCTCAGCGGCTTTATTATAAAGCACATGTACAACTATCGGGATCGTTATTGTTGATCCCACCAGCTTTGATTTGTTTAATTCGCCACTGGAAATCATCCTCCTGGTAAAGGTTTCAATATCGTCTACCTTACGTCTAAAATTGGGATCTGCGTCTAGTTGTGCCTGAAAAATATCATCAGCCGCACATTTCCGCTCTACAATCTGACTAGATTCATCATCAAGCTGTTCATGGGGTACTTCTGCTTTTTGACAAGACAGGGCAAATAAAACCAGTAACAAACCTAAGAGGGTAAGTTTCTTCATGTATCTGTGTGTATGTTTAAAGTAAAAAGCTTACTTGGGTAGGAATGTTCGGCTTTATTGTAGGACTGGCAGACTTCTAAGATAATACATTCAATGAATTATACAACAAAAAAGTTCGGGCCTAGGACCCGAACTTCTATAACAACACAGCGCAAGAAAGACTATCGTTTAAGCGTAAATGCTCTTGTAATATTAAAGCCGAAATAAATATCGCCATCACCCCACTTGCCGGTTGTTTTGGCTAAATACGCAGGCCCAACCATCCCTTGGGAATTAGAAAATACCAGTTGAAAAACGTGTCCTCCGGTTTCTATATCCATTCCAAAAGAAAGCGAATTAGTAATGTCATTTGTCACTATTTGGCCATCAGGCACATAGTTGTATTCAGCATTTATACTAACACGCTTAGATACTTTCATACGTCCCCCAAAGCCAATAGCAAAAACATTATTATTATCCTCCTCTGTTGGCACAAGATTAAAGTGCATCCAACTTGGTGCTAATTGCAAAGAAAGATTCCTGGAAAACTTTCTTGCCAGAAGTGCTTGCGTAAGATAAGAAGTACGGAAGGTACCATTCAGATATGGCTTATCGCTGTACTTTAATGTTGAATAAGCGATCAAACCATATAAGCTTGCCGAAAAGGGCATGCCTTGTTCTTTCTGTTGCAAGGCTTTCCATTTAAAGGAGCCATCATAAGTTTTATCATGCGAGCTTCTACCTATTCCAATAGACAAGCGGTCAGATATTCCATAATCCAATGCAAACCGGATAGTGGCATTATCTAACCCCCATAATTCATAAGCGCCCTCATTTAATCGTCCAAAGCGGTGCATGATCATGAATTGCAGCCCTCCCTTTGCCGGAGACTCGATCGTAGGCATATTTACAATCTGTGTAGCCTTAAATGTGCCTTTAACAATGCTATTTTCATTGATTGAAGAATCATTTACAAGTTGTGCCAATGAAGAGTCCTGTGCCTTAATACAGGATCCAAAAAGTAAAAAAGATATAAAGATGTAAAACTTCTGCATATTAATGATTGATAGGGTAATCTACTTTAACCTTCACATCAATACGCTCTGCTATCTTATCGCGTACGACGGATGGTATTTTAATATTAAAATCGCCTGGTAATAATTGAAAATTAGCGGTACCCGTTAGTTTACCACCTTGAATTTGCAATACGGCAGGAACGGTAACATCTTTGGTAACACCATGAAAGGTAATCTTACCACTGACTTGTACAGGATAGCTACCCTCTTTTTGCGTATTCACTTCTCCAGTATAGCTTCCTGTAAAGCTGGTTTTAGGATACGTATCACTTTCCGCATAGTTTTCATTAAAATGCTGTTGCATCAGTTCCTTACGGAAAAGAAAACTCTTGACCAACGCAGAAAAGGCAAGGGATTTTTTCTGCAGATCAATAGCGGCTACCACCTGATTGTTTTCCGCCTTTATATCTTCCATTGGCGTCTTCGAATAGAAACCTAAGAAGCCGTTTCTGGTTATCAATGGTTGCGAGCTGGCAAACATGCTAAGTAAAACGGCAGCTATAGTTATAGATAATACTTTCATAAGTTGGTATTAGTTATTTGGTGAACCACTATTTACCCAGCTTTTGATCTTATTAATATTACAGTCAGAAAGTTTTGGTCCAATCTGCGGCATAGGTGGATAGCCTGCTGCATGCGTAATTACGCCTATAAGTCTTCCATCGTCAGCCACCTTCTTTAAATTACTATGTCCTTCAAGGCTAATCCCAGAAATAGACTGATTAGCATTGCTATGGCAAGCATAACAATTGGCTTGCAATATGGGTGCTATATCAGTTGCATACGACATGTTGGTAGTATTACAGTTTCCTGCGCCCCCCATTTCAGCTCTTTCTGCCTCTTCGTTACTTTTGGCACATGATGTTACCAAAAGAATTAAAACCAGTGCCCATAAAGGCTTGTATCGATTCATATTTATTACATTTAGATATGGATTAGTTCTTTTCTATTTCAGCATCCACCAGGCTTACATCCATTAAAAAGCCGGTACAACGCCCTTTAATAACTACCTGGTCTCCCACTTTAGGCAATTCATTTTTAGTTGAAAATGTACAGTTAATACCACCATCAGGAACATTAGAAGCTAAGATCACATTAGCGCCTTCTTGAGTGGTTTCTACTTGCTGCACTTTACCTTCCACTTGTATCACCTTGTCAACATAAATCTTATTGGCGGAGTCTTCATTGGCTACAAATGCCTGGTAAAGGCTCCCGGCTGCTATAGTATAGTCTGCATCTACTCCTTTAACTCCAGCCCGTGGCTTTTGATATAGGTAATATGCCCAACCCGCCACAATAAGACATACAATGATTACTATTAAAAAGATGGTCTTTTTACTCATAATTGCGTTGGCTATTGAAGCGTTTATTTTATAGGATAACTAGCGCCCAGGTTTAAACCACCACTACTGATTGGAAGCCTTCCAGTTCCCATTCCTTTCAAAGGCAATCTTAAATAAGGCTCAATACGTAAGTGTAATTTTTGGTTGACCGCCTTTTCAAAGCCAACACTGGCATTAACAGCTGTCAACCAGTTATTGGCTCCATTATAATAAACCTTATTACCTGTATACTCCACATTATAACGTGAATAGGTAATATTGTAATCTTCTTTGTTCATGAGGTAAGATGAAATACCAGCTGTTGCAAACCAACTCGACTGGTTCTTTTGAGAGATATTATATCGGATGTTTACAGGAATCTCAAACATATTACAGTAACCATCTACCTTAGAAATTAAGGTATGTTGTGGCAGGTAAGATTTTTCAATATTAAAATATTCGCCATCAGAATAGTAAGTTTTGTGGTTAATCAAAACGCCACTTTCCAACTGCCATTTTGGTGATATCTTATAGCCTAAAAGAATACCAAAATTATAACCAAGCCCATTCGACTTTTGCATCTTTACAGTGCTAAAATCTGGTCCCATCAGCATGCCGGCATAGAACACGCCCCTCCTTGCCATACCTTTTTTATTCGGTTGCGCCTCAGGGGAAGATTCAATCGCAGGATTTTCTTTTACCAATTTATTATTGCTTAATAAGTCAATTTGTGACGTTGATAAAGCAAAGGCTTTCTTATAATCTAAACCTGCACCGAAAACTTCATTGGCTCCAATAGCAGAAACGGTCTTTTTATCTAAATCAGTAAATTGTTCTGATACAACACCATTATTAACTGCTACATTTCCCTGATCATTTACTACACTAGGAACAGACCATTTACGACCATCATTTCCAATATTTACCGATGGCCCGCTATTTTTATTATTAGTACCTATCTCATGAGCAACCGCATCATTGGTTGTTTTTGGCTGATTATTATTAACTGGAGCACCTGCATAGCGTTTATCAAAATCCAAACGCAGGTATTTATTTAATACCAAACTAAGCAGCATAAAAGAGATGATCATAGCCGCATAACGAAGCAGTGCATAACCGGCAATCCTTTTTACCGGCTCTTCCTCGTTAAGCTGCTTGGAAACGGCATCCCAATCCATCCCAATTGGTTTTACGGGATAGTCCTCGGCAGCCTTACGCACCCAATCGCTACTATCGTTGTCTAAAAATTGCATGTCCAGTTTGTTGTTGAGCTTCTTTGGTCAACAGTTTTTGTAAATAAGCCTTTGCTTTAAATAGGTTTGATTTAGAGGTTCCAACGGAAATGCCTAAGTGTGCCGCTATCTCCTGATGATCATACCCATCTATCACATACATGTTAAACACAGTCCGATAAGCAGGTGGCAATTTTTTGACCTCAGAAATGAGTTCCTTATAGCGAAGCAAATGATCAGCAGAAGCCTGGTCTGTAGTATGTTCCCATATGGTCTCGTCAATATTCCCAATTTCAGGCATTAGGTTATTTCTTCTTAGTTCATCAATCGCCGTATTAATAACGATTCGCTTTAACCAGCTTAAAAAACTGGCTTCCAGGTTGGTACTCTCCCATTTATTAAAGGTTTTTAAGCCTTTAAACAGCTTTACAAACCCGTCGTTCACAATATCCGGCACCTTTTCATAACGGTAGATATATCGAAACACAATCTTAAAGGCATAGCCATAGTAACGCTCATAAAGTACCTTTTGACACTTTTGATCATTACGGATACATCCCTCTAATATGGCGTGCATGTCTTCCAATCCAGCAGCTGTGTGTTTAAACCATAATACGGTAAGTTGAAAATTTGGTTGCCTGACCTTTAACTTAATAAATTACAAAGAAAAAGGCATAACTTTCAATTACTCCTGAAAGCTACCACACCCTAAATTTCTGTTAACCACTCAACCATTGAAGTTTCATTAACGTCTCACTGGTGAACTTTGCTAAAACTCCATCTGAATGAAAAAGCTAACCTTACTGCTCATGTTAATTGCTCTGTATAACGGTTTGCATGCTCAAAAGGTAGAGAGCATACATTTTAATCTTTACACAGACAGTCTAAAAAAGGGGTTTTATAATTATATAAATATAGACGGTAAGTTTACAGATGGCAGTTGGCAGCCTTTAGACTCATCTCAGATTACCTTTTTAGCCAATACCGGTTTTTTTAAAGGAAACGACCTCTTTATTGATAGTTCTTACAAGGGAGAAAAAGTGACAGTAAAGGCTATTCTAAAAAATAACCCCCAAATTTGGAAGGAAGTTACCATCTATATAAGAAAAAGGGGCTTTGATGAGCCCCTTAAAACAAATGAAGAGATATTAGATGAGATGATGCGATCCAACCAGCGTAAAAAACGCACAGATCGCAACGCCTAATTACATTTTCTTAGCATCTTCCAGGAATTTGGCCAAGCCAATATCTGTTAAAGGATGCTTTAACAGACCCAGAATAGAGTCTAACGGACAAGTACAAACATCAGCACCTAGCTCTGCAGCACGTACAATGTGATTAGCATTACGGATAGAAGCAGCCAGGATCTCTGTTTTATAACCCTGAACAGTGAAGATAGTAGCAATCTGCTCTATCAACAGCATACCATCCCAACCGCTGTCATCGATACGGCCAATAAATGGAGAAACATAAGCAGCACCAGCTTTAGCTGCTAAAATTGCTTGACCTGCAGAGAATACCAATGTACAGTTGGTACGGATACCGTTATCTGTAAAATACTTGATAGCTTTTACACCATCTTTGATCATTGGCACTTTCACCACAATATTGGGGTGAATAGCGGCTAGTTTCTTCCCTTCTTCAATGATATCCTCGTACTTAGTAGATAATACTTCTGCGCTGATATCACCATCAACCATTTCGCAAATGGTCTTGTAGTGGTTTGCAATAGCTTCTTCACCTTTGATACCTTCTTTGGCCATCAGCGAAGGATTGGTAGTAACCCCATCCAAAATACCTAGTGCATGAGCTTCTTTAATCTGCTCTAAGTTCGCTGTATCGATAAAAAATTTCATAAAAGTGGTAAAATTTGAGGGCAAATATAGAGCAATTAACCGCCTCTGAGTAGAAATAAAAAAAGCCCATAAAGGGCATAAAAAAAAGGCAGGCTACTTACATCGCACCGCTACAACCGCCTACCCTTGCTACCTTCCGGTCCTGGGGGAGTTCAGCAGGAGCTGGTCGTGCAAGACCTGCCGCCGCAAATATAGAACCTTTTAGTTTATAAAAAACAAAATATTCAAACTAAATGATTGAATAAAAGACATTTAAAGCTCTACCAGCATTTACTCACAATTGCTAAAACCAATTCTAACCACTCTTTATCACTCTTCTACTCAACTACTTAAAATATAAAATACTATATGCACTTTCCCATCCTTGCCAATTACTCCTACGTTCCTTCATAGCTACTCCTCTGTCCCTTCATGGTTACTCCGCATGGAAGCCTACTTACCTCCGTACCTCACCCCTTCTTCAGCCCTACCTCAACCGTACCTTGGCCCGTATCACGCTACCTGATCAACTCAATAAACCCATAAGAAATAGTAAAGAAAAGTATAATAAGAAAGGCTGAAAACACCTTAAAAGAGAAGAACCTAAAGATACAAAACTACCCCTGTAGAGCAAGTCCTTTCTTTACTTGTACCTTGAACATTAAGAGTTGAGCATTGAACATTTCTTCCACTTCTTCATTCTTCCTTCCTTGTTCATTATTTCTTCCTCCTAATCCCTTAATCTCCCCAAATCCCGGTTCAGACAATTTCCGCTGTGGTTCAAACACGCCATCGGTGCTATCTAAATGAACCCCGATCTTGAAACCAGATATCTTAAAATCAGAAATTCCTAAATGCCTTCTTAATCCTTTTAATCCTTTAACCAATCCTGCAAATCTCTGGTTATCTTTGCGCCGTCAATTACAGACTATGAATGTAAAAAATAACATACTTGAAACCATTGGCAACACGCCGCTGATCCGACTG
This sequence comes from Flavisolibacter tropicus, assembly GCF_001644645.1. Taxonomy (NCBI): domain Bacteria; kingdom Pseudomonadati; phylum Bacteroidota; class Chitinophagia; order Chitinophagales; family Chitinophagaceae; genus Flavisolibacter; species Flavisolibacter tropicus. The sequence goes on from NZ_CP011390.1 coordinate 1,093,206, forward strand.
AACAAGATCGTAAAAGACCTACCCTGCGAGGTTTACGCTAAAGTTGAATACTTCAACCCAGGTAACTCTACCAAAGACCGTATGGCTCTGAAAATGGTAGAGGTGGCCGAAAAAGAAGGCAAACTCAAACCCGGCGGAACTATTATTGAGTGCACCTCTGGTAATACTGGTATGGGCTTAGCTATGGCGGCTGTTGTAAAAGGCTACAAATGTATTTTTACCACTACCGATAAGCAATCCCAATCCAAAGTTGATATCTTAAGAGCCTTAGGTGCTGAGGTGATCGTATGCCCTACTAACGTAGAGCCAGAAGATCCAAGAAGTTATTATTCAGTGGCATCCCGCCTGAACAAAGAAATTCCTAACTCTTTCCATTTTAACCAATATGACAACCTGGCCAACCGCTTGGCGCACTATGAAACTACTGGACCTGAGCTTTGGGAACAAACTGATGGAAAAATCACGCATTTTGTTGCTACAGCAGGTACAGGTGGTACAGTTACAGGTACAGCTCAATTCCTGAAAGAAAAGAACCCCAATATTCAGGTATGGGCAATTGATGTGGAAGGCTCACTGTTAACAAAATACTTCCGCACTGGCGAAGTCGACATGAACGAAGTACACCCTTACATCTCAGAAGGTTTTGGTGAAGACTTTGTTCCTGGCAACTACGACATGAGCGTTATCGACTACTTTGAACAAGTATCCGATAAAGATGGTGCTGTTGTAGCCCGTCGCCTGGCTCGCGAAGAAGCTTTATTCTGTGGCTATAGCTCAGGTAGTGCCTTACAGGGGCTTTTCCAGTTAAAGGACAAATTGAAGAAGAATGATGTGGTAGTAGTATTGCTTTGCGACCACGGTAGCCGCTATGTTGCCAAGGTTTATAATGACCAGTGGATGGCTGAGCGTGGCTTCTTTGATGTAAAAACATTTAAAGATGTGGTTAATGCCAGAGGCAAGCAACGTTTGATCACTTTAGAACCTACACAATCAGTAGCAGAGGCTGTTGAGCTGATGAAGAAATACGACATCGAGCATATTCCAGTAATTAAAGATAGTGAACTGGTTGGCTCTATCTCTGAAAGCGGTTTATTCCAACGGGTATTCCATAATCCAGATATTAAAACAGAAAGAGTAGACCGTGTAATGGATGCAGCTTTCCCTATAGTAGGTTTAGATACCCCTGTTGAAAAAATAGGCACTCTTATAAATAAAGAGAACGGTGCTGTTTTGGCTAAAGACGAGAGTGGCAATTTCCATATTGTTACCAAATACGACGTATTACAAGCCTTAGCATAAGCTGCGGTTTTTACGCAATATTTTTCAGAAAGGCGCTTACTACAAGCGCCTTTTGCTTTTTTTACAAATCGCACCAACGTAGTTTTACGAATAACGCTCGTTTTGTACAATAACACATGACAATAAAGCATAATTAGTAATCGATCATCGTAGAATAAGTTTGTAAAAGCCCCAAACAGCGCTAAAGACCATCGTAAATCTACCAACCACATTTTCGCTATTACCACATAAGCTTCCCCGTTTGTTTACGGCAACCAACGTAAATACCATAAATAGAAATTAGGGCAAATCTGCAATTGATTGTGCTTTGTGTGCGAGCTATTTTTGTGTCAGAAGTTGATTGATAAACAAATCCAGTATCTAGAAAAAAACCAAACATCCATCCAATTCTAGAAAACCACCAGTATCCAGTAAAAAACCAGAACCGTCCAAGAACATCTTTACGTCCAAATCCTAATTAAACCAATCCAATATCAATCAACTTCTTCCTTAATTGGAAGAACATTTTGAAAAACCAATGAAAATTGATATCCGATATCTTACGAAAATCGCCTCGTTTTAATCCTTTGTCTATGAGAAGTTGCTATCCTTACACCAACGGACTAAAATTGTAATCCTATCACCCCTTTCCCTTTGAAAAACAGGAAAATCCTTACCCACCTGCTGACTACCCAATCAGCAGGTGGTTGGTGATAGCCACTTGAGCATCTTTTCCTACCTTTTTCCTTTCTTTCTTCCTTGTTCCTTGTTCATTTTTCTCTCCCTTGTCAACTTATCAACTTGTTAACTTGTCAACCCTTCCTCATTACTCATCACTAATCACTCCTTGTCCCTTGTCCCTTATTTACACTTCATCACCCTATCTTGCATACAAAAGCAGTAATGCCTGTTTATACTGACCAACTTAATAGAACTGTTACTTTGCCAGCTACACCAAAGCGTATTATCTCGCTGGTACCTTCCCAAACAGAACTGTTGTATGACTTAGAATTAAAAGAACAGGTTGTAGGCATTACTAAGTTTTGTATCCATCCTAAAGAATGGTTCCGCACCAAAACCCGCATTGGCGGCACTAAAACTTTACACCTGGATAAGATACGAGAACTCCATCCTGACTTAATTATTGCTAATAAAGAGGAAAACGTACAAGAACAAATTGAAGCCTTAGCAAAAGAGTTCCCTGTATGGATAAGCGATGTAAATAACCTTCCAGAGGCACTAGAAATGATTGAACAAATTGGCTTGATTACCAATAAAAAAGAACGTGCAGAAGATCTATCTAAACGAATCGAAAGTGCCTTTTTCAATTTCAAACCCCAAACCTCAAACCTCAAATTAAATACCTGCTACCTGATTTGGAAAGACCCTTACATGACGGTAGGAGGCGACACCTTTATACATAACATTTTATCACTTGCAGGTCTGGAGAATATCTATGGTTCAAAACAACGTTATCCAGAAATCACAATTGCAGAACTTCAGACTTTAAACTGCGACCTCCTTCTTCTTTCCTCAGAGCCCTATCCTTTTAAGCAAAAGCATATTGAAGAGTTACAGGCTCAATTGCCCCATACCAAAATCCTGCTGGTAGATGGGGAAGCCTTTAGCTGGTATGGAAGCAGACTTCTGCACACACCAGCCCATCTTCAGCAATTGCAAGAAGAGATTGCCTCACTTATATAGTTATATTTACTAGTGGCCTAAATTACAATGCATGCATAAGTCTATGGTAGAATGCTATTTTGGAAACGATAATGAGGCATCACAAAACTGGGGTGTATGCGCTATGAATTTCGGGCAGAATATACAGGTGAATAAGCCAATATGCCTTTATAAAATGAGCATTAACGTTAAAGATCTTAAGGAGTGGTCAGAAAGAGTTTTTAGTGAGATAAAAGCTGATGCCCAAAATTTTCCTAACGATTGGGGAAGGCTTGGCCAGATTCTAAAAGAATATGATGGTATAGATTTTACAGCACTTTTAAGACTGGATTCTTTAGTAGCCTACGAATTTGCAGTTGACTTTGCTTATGAAATACTTTTGGATGTAGAGAAAAAACATAGGTCACCACCTCTAGTAAGTCCAGTTTATTTATTATACACCTTCGATCGAATAGAGTTATCAGAACAACGACTTTTTATTTATGGGAATGCTATTAAAAATAATCAAATAATTATTCCTCAATAATAGATGCAGAACGAAACTGATAAACCCTCCCGGAAGAAACCCTTCTTCCCTGTTAATAAGGAATTACGCAATTACCTGAAAACCCATGGACGTGAAATAGCCCTTCCTATTTCCTATTCCGATTTGGAGCGTATCTCCTACTCGGTTCCTTTGCGCGACAAACAAGGGCGTGATACGCTTTGGGAAAAGGCCTTGTATGATATGAAAGAGTGGAGCTTTCTACGCGAAAGCCTCATTAACCTCTACGCCATTTTAAAAACGGAAGGCGATTATACGTTTACCAAACATTTGGACGTAGCGCGTATCGATTATTGCACGTTTGGAAATTCTAACCCATTTCGTATCCGTATCGTTAACCGCTTTAACGACAACTACGACCATTACTATATAAAAAAGGAAGACGCCTCTCGTATTTATGGACTAGAATTAGAACACATCCTTTCGCCGAACCGGATTACCTACCTTACTGGAAATGATACATTGGTTGAAGAACATATAGCCGGCCTGCCTGGCGATGTATTTATTCAAAATCATATACATCTTCCAGAAACCAATAAGATCCGCTTAGCCAAAGAATTTGTCAAGTTCAACGAGCGGTGTTTTATCCGCCTCTTGGGCGACATGCGTAGCTACAATTTTGTAGTAAATGTATCTCCCGATATTGAAGATTACCAGTATCGAATACGGGCTATCGACTTTGACCAACAGTCTTATGAAGGGCGCAAAAGTCTTTATCTACCCCAGTTCTTTAAAGAAAACCTGCCGTTTGTAGAACTAACACTAAAACACTTGAACGCAGAAAGTATTGCACAATACCAAGCAGAAGAACGCACCCTTATTGCTTTACGCATGGCAGCTAAGCGTTATCGTGTAATGGACCTGTTAAACATAATGAGCAAGGACACCATTTCAACAGATGAAAAAAGAAGGAAACTAAAACAAGAGTTGGCAGATCACTTTCAAACCACCACCCTGCTAAAATGCCGCACAATGGGCGAACTTGTAAAACAGGTACTCCGTTTCTCCTTACGGCCACACCTAAGTCGTATTCAGCAAAACCTTGGAAATATCACTGATTAAGGAAGTAAATAATGTATGATTAATAGTATTATTGATTCTGCAATAGTCAAAGACTAGAATTGCTCGGAACTGTTTATTGACTACTACGAACTTTTACATGTGTATAATTTTACCAACCTCCACCTAATGATTTATAGAGTTGTACAATGGCTGTAAGCTTGCCTCGCAAAGCCTGAGACTCTTCAAATTGAGCATCAAAGAGATTGTCTTGCATTAATATTACTTCAACATAAGAAGTGTAACCATTGTCATACCGCGCATTTGCTAGTGTCAGCGCCTTCTGTGCTGCTTCTACCTGTTCTCTACGCAAGCTATGCTCTTCTGAATAAGTTCTATATGAGGTAAGTGCATTGTCTACATCTCCAAATGCAGCCAATACTATTTTCTGGTATTGTTGGTAATTTTGTTCAAACCGTTGCTCTTGTGCTATTACCGCATTTTTTCGCTGTCCAAAATTAAAAACAGGCCCGGTAATATCTGCAAAACCATTAGCAACTGCCCCCTTACTATTAATGAATGAACTTAACTCCGGGCTGGCAAACCCAAGTATTCCTGTAAGGCTAATGGTTGGAAGCCGGTTTGCCTTTGCAACACCAACCAGTTCAAATTGCGCTTGCATCGATTTTTCTGCAGCCATAATATCTGGCCTTCTTTCCAACAATAATGAGGGAATACCAATAGGAATATCAGGTGAAACAGTTTGATCAAAGTTGCTTAACCCCCTTGATACACTACCCGGACCTAAACCCATTAAAAGTCGAAGAGAATTTTCTATAATTACAATTTGCCTCTTCAATGAAGGTATGGTTGCTGCTACAATATACTCCTGTTGTATAGCTTGCAGTTTATCTACTTCAGCAACATATCCTTTGCTAAACCGGTCCGAAATAATTCGGGTGTTTTCTTTTCTGCCTGACAATGTTTGTTGAGCAATTAGAAGCCGGTTATCAAGATCTCTCAATAAAAAATATTCAGAGGCTGCTTCCGCAACTAGGCTTGCCTGTAATGCATTCCGGTTTTGAACTTCGGATAGAAATTGTGCTACAGCCGACCTACTGCTGTGCCTTAACTTTCCCCATATATCCAATTCCCAATCCAATACAGCGAATAAATTTAATAACCCACCTTCAATGCCACCCGGCACTTTTTGCGCTTCACTGCCGGCATGGCCGCCACCTGCAGATGCTGAATAATTAAGTTGTGGGTAAAGGTTTGCTTTGATAATTGCCGATTGCACACGCGCCTCTTCAATTCTTGCAGATGCGGTAAGCAAATCTCGGTTATTATAGATTGTGGTTCTGATAATAGTTTGTAATGCCGTATCCTGGTACAAGTCAAACCACTTTACCAATGATGAGGTATCGGTTGCTGTTGTATCTCTGTAAGTAATACCCGTGGGAGCTGTAGGTTGGGAATACTTTTTTCCTACCATACAGCCTGATAGTAAAACAAATACACTGAAAAACAGGTAACGATATAAATGTTTTACTTCCATTTTTTATGCATGTTCTGTTGAAGTAGATGCAGTGTCATTTTTCGTGGGCACTTTTTTCTTTTTTCCTTCAATTAAGACATAGAATGCCGGAATAAGCAATACACCTATAATGGTTGCAGCTAGCATGCCTGCAAATACTGCCATACCCATTACTTTTCGCCCTTCCGCTCCTGCACCAGTTGCTGTAAGCAACGGCACCACACCAAGTATAAAGGCCAGCGATGTCATTAGGATCGGCCGGAAACGAAGTCTGGCTGCATCTAGCGATGCTGGCAAGGTGTCTTCTCCTGCATCCCTTTTCATCTTGGCAAATTCCACGATCAAAATCGCATTCTTTGCATTCAACCCAATGAGCATTACCAACCCGATTTGAGCAAATACGTTGTTCACATAACTAAGTGAAAAAATGCCGGCAATTGCCAGTCCAAGGTAGGCCCCCATAACAGCCCATGGTGTTCCCAACAGCACACTGAAAGGAAGTTTCCAGCTTTCGTACTGCGCAGCAAGAATGAGGAACACAAATAAAAGTGCCAACAGGAAGGCCCTGCCCCCAGTACCTGCTGCCGCTTCTTCTTGGTAAGACATATTGCTCCACTGGTAACTCATATCAGCAGGCAATACTTCTTTAGCCACTTCTTTCAGGGCCTTCAGGGCTTGGTCAGAACTATACCCCGCAGCAGGCACACCATTGATTTCAGCAGCGCGGTAGATGTTGAAGTGATTGGTATATTGCGGTCCGGAGGTATCTGAAATTTGAGCAATTGTTCCTATAGGAATTGTTTCCCCACTTGCATTTGTAACATAAAATTGCTGAAGATCCTCTGTCCGCATACGGAAATCCGCATCCGCCATGACATAGGTTTTGTATTGGCGACCAAATTGGTTAAAGTTGTTGACAAATGATCCTCCAAGCAGGGACGAGATTGTGCTGTTCACTTGAGCAAGGTCCAATCCAAGTTTATCGACCTTCTCCCGGTCTATCTGGATACTTTTCTGTGGCACATTGGCACGGAACAGCGTGTATATCCTGCCGATCTCAGGACGCTGGCTGGCGGCTGCTATAAACCGTTGCGACTGCTCTGCTAGATACTGAGGTGTATTTCCTGCACGGTCCTGAAGCATCATTGTAAAGCCGGCACCATTTCCCAATCCCAAAATCGGTGGTGGCCCCACTGCGATAACAGTGGCTTCAGAAACCTTTTTCATGCACAGCGCATTGACCTCTCTGACAACATCCAAAGCTGTTTTATGCCGGTCATCCCAAGGGGTTAAGGTGATGAAAAATGTGGCTGCATTAGGCGCTACCGTATTGTTCAAAAGATTATTACCGTTTACTGTAGTATATAACGCTATTTCCGGAATGCTTTTAAGGATGCTCTCTACCTTTTGAGTTACTTTATCAGTGCGCTCCAGGGAAGCAGCATCAGGCAGTAAAGTGCTTATGATAAAGTATCCCTGGTCTTCCTCGGGCACAAAACCAGATGGAATCTTTTTTCCTAAAACTACAGTCAAGGCAATGATACCGCCAAGGATCAAAAGCGAGATCATTAGTTTGCGGGCAAAGAAGTTGGCCACACTCACATAACCATTTGTAAAGCGGTCGAACATTCGGTTGAACCCCGCAAAAAAACGCGCAAGAATTCCTCTCTGTTCTTTTTTGGGCTTTAGTAACAAGGCGGCAAGCGCAGGACTTAAGGTAAGCGCATTCAATGCAGAGAAACACACGGATATTGCAATGGTAAGCGCAAACTGCTGGTACAATCTTCCTGTAATGCCTCCCGTGAACGCCATAGGAACAAATACGGCCGAAAGTATTATAGCGATGGCGACAACCGGTCCTCCTACTTCTTTCATGGCTTGGCTTGTTGCCTCCCGTGGCGCCATTCCGTGCTCAATGTTATGCATAACCGCTTCTACAACCACAATGGCATCGTCAACCACTAGGCCAATAGCAAGAACGAGCCCAAGTAACGAAAGCACATTCACAGAAAACCCAAGCAGTGGAAATACAATAAAAGTACCGATGAGCGAAACAGGAACAGTGAGTAACGGAATTAACGTAGCCCTCCAGTCTTGCAGGAAGAGGAATACCACCAGGATCACTAAGATCACTGCTTCTATGAGGGTATGCATGATTTCATCAATACCAGCTGTTACCGCCGTTGTGGTATCGAGTGAAAAATCCATCTTCATATCAGGCGGGAAACGGTTTTGCAACTCTTCCATTTTAGATCGAACCGCTTGGGCAACGGCAAGCGCATTGGACCCGGGGATCTGGTAAATGGCAATAGTAGATGCACTTGAGCCATTGATACGGCTGTTCATGGTGTAGTTCTCAGTTCCAAGTTCAATACGGGCAACATCACTCATCCGCACTAAGGCGCCTCCAGCGTTCGATTTGAGGATGATATTAGCAAACTGCTGCTCAGTAATAAGACGCGATTGTAAAAGGGTTGTAAATGTATTTTGCGTTCCAGGGGCTGCTGGTTCACCTCCAAAACTTCCGCCCGGGCTTATCACGTTTTGAGCCTTTAATGCACTGATCACTTGCTGTACAGTAAGATTATATTTTGAAAGAAGATCTGGTTTCACCCACACGCGCATGGCATATTCTGATCCGCCAAATACAAACACATCGCCAACACCATTGATACGTTTGAGTTCGTCCACAACGTTTATAAATCCATAGTTGTTCAGGAATTTGGAATCATAGGTACTGTTAGGAGAGGAAAGTGAAACCAACATTAGCGGAAATGTGAGCGACTTCTTTGTGGTCACACCCAGTGCAGTTACCTCTGGTGGAAGAAAGGGCGATGCCTGTGATACACGGTTTTGAGTCAGCATGTTGGCATTATCAAGGTTCGTACCTACTTCAAAAGAGACTTCCAGTCGGGTAGTTCCATCATTAGCATTTACAGAACGCATATAGAGCATGCGCTCTACTCCATTCACTTGTTGTTCAATGGGTGTAGCTACTGTTTGTTCCATGTTAACGGAGTTAGCACCCGTATAGGAGGCGTTAACCTGTACCATTGGCGGGGTGATCTCAGGGTATTGTGATACCGGAATACCGCGCAGGGCCATAAGGCCCAGAAGCACCATGAATATGGATAATACCATCGCAAAAATTGGTCGTCTTATAAAAAACTCACTCATGAATTTGTATAAAGAAGGTTACATCCCTTGTCCTGGTAAATTATTTTATAGAAGTAGAATCGTAGGAATAGGAAGTCATAACAGGTTTAATGGTTATGCCCGGCTTAACGATAGAATTGCCTACAAGCGCAACTTTATCTCCGGGTTTTAAACCTTCTGTAATAACCCAGTTGCTTCCCACACGAGGCCCGGTTTTTACAGGTTTCGGATTTATCTTATTGCTATCATTTACCACAAAGGCCATATATACACTTTGCATTTGGTTAATTGCCTGTTGTGGCACTAATATGGCATTGGTAATTTCCTCCGATTTAAATCGCACTTTCACATATTGTCCGGGACGCAGCAGCTTTGTTTTATTTTCCACCAATGCTTGTACCAATAGCGAACCGGTAGCCGGATCTATTTCGCGATTAGCAAAATCAAGCTTTCCTTCTTCTGGAAATACAGAACCGTCATTCAATATAAACTGCACGCTAATATTCTTCAATCCTTCTTTGCCTAATCTCTGACTATATTTTAAATAGTCATTTTCAGTAATGGCAAAACGAACCCGCATGGCGCCTACCGCTGAAATGGTGTTAAGAGGTGGCTGTCCTACATTTTTTACATAATCGCCAACCTGAACAGTTGTAATGCCGATAATGCCGTTGATAGGTGCATTGATCCTTGAATAACTTAACTGTATTCGAGCATTGTTTAATGCAGCTCTTGCAGCAACAACCGCCTGAACCTGTGCATCATAAGTAGCCTGTGCTGCATCAAGATCACGCTTACTTAATGCATTCATTTCGGCAAGCGGTTTTACCCTATCAAGGTCTGACTTGGCTTTCACTAATAAAATGTTTGATTGAGAAAGCTGCGCTTGTGCCTGCTGTTCTCTATCCCTTAATTCATCATCTTGTATAACATATAGCAATTGGCCTTTACTTACTACCGAACCCTCCTTAAAATTGATGCTCCGCACCCAACCTTCCACTCTTGAGCGTAATTCAACATCAGATTGGCCAAACGTTTGCCCCACATATTCTGCATATACAGGCACATTACGCTGCACCGCTGTTATCACATTCACCTCAGGAATAACTTGTGGTGCTGCACCTTCTTTTTTGCCTTTGCAACCACATAAAACAATGAAGGAGAAATAAAGAAGTAGTATTGGAATATTTCTCATGAAATAGCCTAAACAAAATGCTCTGTCATCATTTATTCGTTTATAATACTGCGATCTTGAAGTATAAAGAGAAATAGTTAAGTATGTCGCTAAAAGAGAGGCATACCCGATAATCTTACTCAATGATTCCATCCAAGAATGCTTCAGGCATGTACCCATGCGGGTATTGGACAAGGCTTTACTTTTAATGGGTCTTTGTAACCCCTTTAGCAAATTTTCTACTACCATAATAATAGATGTATCATTCATACAACTTTTATTTCCTAACCATACACAACTCCCCTAAAAGAGTCATTTTTACAAAGTTGAGTACAGTATCGAAATGTAGTAATAGTAACAGTTTAACATAAAGAAGACACTTCAAAAGCGCCATTCTCTAGTTTCATTTTGATTTTTTGGCATTGTTCTTTTACAGAATCAAGCTCAACAAATTATTTCGTACCAAAACTGCTGAATATCAATAGGCTAAGGTCTTTGCTTAGCCCCCTTCAATTCTGTCTTTTAGCTAGTTTTATCAATTTGTAGTTTCCTAAATAGCCGACGTGATTCCTCTGGGGTTCTAAAGTTTTAGCGCCACCTAATGCCGCTATATAGTAGTTGTCTTCCCCTTCAATCAAAACAAAGTTTACTTTAACAAAAACTGATTCCACCTTAACTCAACAACAGAGTAGACCAGCGCCTTTTATCCCGCCCTGTATTTTCAGATTCGCCTAATTATCATAGACGTGTGGAATATACAGCGCATAAAGTATTTACGCATAGCAGCAGTCTTTAGTTTCTAAGCTCCCTGCTCCCAACGTTGGGAAGGTATGCTTACAGTAACTTGCCTATGCTAAATAATAACCAAGATATTGGAGCATTGCTGTGCGTGGATGCTCTCCGCCCTAAGCGGACCGGAGGCGTGCGCTTTTGTATCAAGTCAAAAGATAGAAAAGACAAATAGTGAAGGAACACTAAAAACGAAAAGTCTCTTATCCTGCAAATCCAAATTAGAATTCCACCAATCCGCGGTCCGCCCTTTAGGAATTCTTTGCCAACTGAATTAAAGAGAAATGTATCTTCGTAAGGAACGATGCTTGCTTTTGGGAATGATAATCTTTAAACCCGAAAGTTAAAATCATGAAGAAATACAAGTCTGGCGTTTTGTTCGGAGAAGAACTGGAAGCGCTTTACAAAGATGCAAAAGCAAACGCCTTTGCATTACCTGCAGTAAACACTATTGGCACCAATAGTATCAATGCTACACTGGAAACAGCCGCAAAGGTCAACTCTCCTGTAATTATTCAGTTTTCAAATGGCGGCGCCCAGTTTATTGCTGGCAAAGGCATGCCCAACGACAACCTGCAAGGCAACATTTCTGGCGCTATATCAGGGGCCTTACACATTCACAATGTGGCAAAGTATTATGGTGTCCCAGTAGTGCTGCATACTGATCACGCTTCACATAAATGGTTGCCATGGATTAGCGGATTAATTGACGCTGGCGAGCAATATTTTAAAGAAAAAGGACAACCACTTTTCAGCTCACACATGCTGGATCTTTCAGAAGAACCAATTGAAGAAAACATTTCTACTTCAGTAGACTTCTACAAGAGAATGGCTCCCTTAAAAATGGGTATTGAGATTGAGTTAGGCGTAACAGGTGGTGAAGAAGATGGTGTAGATAATAGTGGCGTTGAAAATGAAAAGCTTTACACACAGCCTCATGAAGTAGCCTATGCGTATGAAGAGCTACGAAAAGTCGGCAACTTATTTACAGTGGCTGCAGCCTTTGGTAATGTGCACGGTGTATATAGCCCGGGCAATGTAGAGTTACGCCCCGAAATTTTGAAGAACAGCCAAGAATATATTCAAAAGAAATACAGTACAGACCCTCAACCTGTTTTCTTTGTTTTCCATGGCGGTAGTGGTTCGCCTCAACACCAGATCCGCGAAGCAATTAGCTATGGAGCTATCAAAATGAATATTGACACCGACCTGCAGTGGGCGTTCTGGGAAGGTATCCATGGTTATTATAAAAAGAACGAAGGCTATTTGCAGGGCCAACTGGGTAACCCCGAAGGTGAAGACAAACCCAATAAGAAATACTACGATCCTAGAGTTTGGCTGCGTAAAGCAGAAGAAAGCTTTAGTAAGCGCTTGGAAGTAGCATTTGAAGATCTTAATTGTATTAATAGAAACGCCTGATAATAAGAGCCCTGCTAACACAGGGCTCTTTCATTTTATGTCACCAGTACACATTATGTCAATGGTACACAGTTACTTTGCTAATATTTGGCATCTCCTATCTTTGCCGCACTAATTAAAAAACGATTGCTTTCTAAAACCTTACCATTATGCCAAAAAACATTTCTGAGTTATTGGGCGACAAGGCAGAGTATTTATTAAACCACCAATGCGAAACAATTAGCAAGAACAGCTTGCACTTACCTTCTCCAAATCATGTAGATGAAACCTGGATCAATTCTAACCGTAACAATCAGGTATTGCGCAACATGCAGGCTTTATTAAGTCATGGCCGTTTAGGTGGCACAGGCTATTGCAGCATCTTTCCTGTAGACCAGGGCATTGAACACAGTGGCGGTTCAGCATTTGCACCAAACCCCATCTATTTCGATCCAGAAAACATTATTAAACTGGCTGTTGAAGGCGGATGTAACGCAGTAGCTTCTACTTATGGTGTATTAGGCATTATGAGTCGTAAGTATGCGCATAAAATTCCGTTCATTGTAAAGATCAACCACAATGAGTTCTTAAGCATGCCTAACCGCTTTGACCAAACCATGTTTGGTACCATTAAAAGCGCATGGGATATGGGAGCAGTAGGTGTAGGTGCTACCATCTATTGGGGTTCTGCTGAAAGTGCTCGTCAACTTAAAGAAGTTGCTGAGGCTTTCGAATATGCTCATCAATTGGGTATGGTTACCATCTTGTGGTGCTACCTGCGCAATAACGCCTTTAAAGTAGATGGTGTTGACTATCATACAGCAGCCGATTTAACAGGCCAGGCCAACCATCTGGGTGTTACCCTGCAGGCCGATATCATCAAACAAAAATTACCAACCAACAATGGTGGTTACAATGCAACCAAGCATGGTAAAACCCATAAGCTGGTTTATGAAAAATTATCTTCTGATCACCCAATTGATCTGACACGTTACCAGGCATTAAACTGCTACAATGGTCGTATTGGCTTGATCAACAGTGGCGGTGAAAGTAAAGGTGAAAGTGATATGGTAGAGGCTGTAACCACAGCAGTTATCAACAAACGCGCAGGCGGTATGGGCTTGATTCTTGGCCGTAAAGCCTTCCAGCGTCCATTTGGCGATGGAGTAGAAATGCTGAATGCTATTCAGGATGTATACCTGGATGATTCTATCACTATTGCTTAATAAAGTAGTAAAGCACAATAAAGCCTCACTAACTAGTGAGGCTTTTTATTTGTTTCTTCTCCAATATTATTCCTCTATTTTCAAGCTAACAATTCATTCATTGTATAGCATATTATTTGCTCATTACGTATACTATGCCAATAGATAAACCATACGATGTTATTATAGTGGGTGCCGGTGCCGCAGGCCTCATGGCTGCTTGGGAGCTTATAGCAGCGGGTAAATCGGTATTAATACTTGAAGCCAGAAGCCGCTGTGGCGGTCGCATCCTAACTATAACAGATGACAATTTCCCTATACCAATAGAATTGGGTGCCGAGTTTGTACACGGCAATTTACCAACTACAAAAAAACTGGTAAAAAAAGCAGGAACTAAATGGCACAAAGTAAAAGGCAGCTTTTGGCAACATAGGCACGGGAGGCTGTTCCAAAGTGAAGAACAAATTCTTGGTAGTGATAAAGTATTGAATGCTTTGGATGAAGTAAAAGAAGACATACCCATCGCACAGTTTTTAAACACCTTCTTTCCGGAAGATGAGGAAATTAGAGAGGGGCTTAAAAGCTACGTTGAAGGCTACTATGCGGGCGATATAAACCGTGTCAGTACGTTTGCCCTGAAAGAAGAATTAGAAGAAAGTGATGACGAGGATTACCGCATTGAAGGTGGCTACAAAACAATCATAGACTATCTAGTCAAAGAAGTACAAGGTCAGGGATGCAAAATAATGCTGGACACCCCTGTTTTAGCTATCGAATGGAAACCAGGCGAAGTAATGGTTGCTACTAAAAACCAAACCTTTCAGTCAGAGATGGTTATTATTACCGCCCCGTTGGAAGTTTTACGGAATAATACCATAGCCTTCTTCCCTACCTTACCTCAATTACATGAAGCGTTAGACAGTTTAGGTTACGGACCAGCCATCAAAATTTTATTTTCCTTCAAGACAGCTTTTTGGGAAGAAAACAGTGAGTTAAAAGACCTATCCATGCTCTTTTCTGACGAAGTCATTCCAACCTGGTGGACGCAATTTCCCAAACAAGTACCGGTATTAGTTGGCTGGGCTGCTGGTGGCCAAGCTAAGGATTTAGTTCTTCTTGAAAAAGAAGAGTTGTGTGAAAAAGCACTTCATGCATTAGCAAACATTTTAAATGTTTCAGATGCATTCCTAAAAAAACAACTAAAAGGTTGGTGCCTTAACAATTGGAGTAAAAATCCATATACCCGTGGCGCATATTCTTACGATACGGTCAATGAAAACCAGTTTAAGAATACAATAAAGGCAGGTATAGACAATACGATTTTCTTTGCGGGTGAAGGTTGGTTTCATGGATTAGAACTTGGAACAGTAGAAGCTGCATTTAATAGTGGCAAAGAAACAGCGCAACACATTATAGCCCGCTCTAAAAAGAAAAACGGAAACTAAAGAATACACCAAATCGTTTCCCGGTATAAGTAGGTGAAATATTGCTTGGCAAGGCCCTCCAAACAAAGTCTACACGTAATACTCGGAATATATTATCAACCCCTGTTCCAAGCTCTAAATAGGTTTTACCATCTAGTGTTTGAAAAGGATGCTGACCTACAAAGTTCAGCTGTTTATTAGCATCAGATAGCCTACCCCACAAAGCCTTAGCTGTCCAGAACTGTCGAAAGCCAAATCTCCGCGTTGGCAATAAACGAAACAGGCCATTACCAAAGTTGTGTTCAAAATTGATCCCCGCATATTTATCATGAATAAACTCATAGCGGTTGATCATATTGTAAGCATAGCGGTTGTAATAATAAATTTCATTACCCGGTGCTATATCCAAAAAAACATAGGGTAAAGTACCAAACGTTTTCCCGGCAAACACATTGTAGTAAATACTACCAAAGGGTGGTATCTTTTTAAAATTGCTGACACCTACCATTATTTTATGATAATCATACGCACTATTATTAATACCACTTATTCCCTTTGTGTATTTGGCTTCTATTATAGGGTAAGGACTTCCCAAACTGGTGCGGTAAAAGGTATTTTCAAGAAACTTTTCCAAGTAGGCAAAACGTAATCTTACAGAAGCCTCAAACGTTGTTAGCGGATCAGCCTTAGATTGCGTAAACAATTCCTTCGATGGCAAGTTTTGAACGGGGTTATAGGCTTTATGCCTTCCAGAAAGCAGTACCGATAATCCACTATGCCATTCTTTAAACCCATCCAAACGATACTCTTCTAATTTGATATACTTGATTGGCACCCCATTTTTTCGGATGGCCAATGCAAATATGTTGTCAGAGCTGATCTCACCATAATAATTCTGCCCATAATCAAAGTCATTTACATAAGAGCCGTATAAATAGCTTCTCGGACTTCTATTCAATAAATACATGGCATCAAACTCACCCTTAAATTTCTGATCTTTAAAACCATAGGCGCCGTATCCATGAAACACTACCTTTTGACTAAACTTACTATTTGTAGCTAAATCAAAGCGCAGTCGCAAGCCTTCTACATAATTACCAGATATCCAATTCTGCCAAGGGCCAATTTGAAACTTATTAATATTATAATAGCCCGTACTAATAAAGTTGATCGTATTAGTAGCACGCTTAAAGGCTGGCAAACCCAACAGTGTATCTACCATCTTATAGATACCCTTTTCTGTAGCGCTTAAATCTTCATGGCGCGAGGCCTCCCAAAAAGTGTCAGTTTTCACCAATGCATCTTGGGGCAATACTGTTTCCTCAGTCTTTTTATTTTTTGCCAGTTCCCGCTCTACAGAAGGGTCATTGATTACAATATTCCTATAGGTTGTTGTCTTCCGCCCAATAAAGGATAAACCACTTTTGTTCAATGGGCTGATATCCACAACAAACTTATCTTTCGCTAAAAACCAGGTACTATCATTAATTAACTGGTACTCCTGAATAAGACTTATTTGATCAACAAAATTTACGTTAGCATCCTTACCTAAGCGAAGGTTTAATTTTTGAATAGCAAACGTACTATCGTGTACCCAACCATCACCTTCAAACGTATTTTCGCCTTTTCGTTTTGGAGCAAAAATGAAATGCACCAGGCGTCGGCCATTTACATATTGTGTATCAAGTACTTTATAATTATAATAATTATCGCCATTATCACTTAGTGGGCTTACAAACTGTCTGTCAAATACCGGGATAAAGTTGTTGTACACGTTCACCACTTGGTCCATTCCACCTAATAACCGCGCGGCACTTTCATTTTGAATGCCCAATGTTTTCACCCCTTTAAAAACTTCCCTTCGACGTACTGGCGATTTTTGATAGTAGTATTGGGAGATGGCTTCACTCATATAAGCCGGCAGTATAGGTACTCCGTCTGAAGTATCAATATTGTCAAAGATGAAGGAGAAGGGTTTCATAAATGGTGCATTCACCCATTTATCTTTCTTAATATTCTTAAGATCGAGTTCTAGCTTATTGTATAATTCATATGTGAAGTTGTCAAAACGAAACTGGTTATTCTTGGGTTTAAACTTTACCATTCGCTTCCAAAGCTGCAACCCTCTATTGACCTTTGCTTTCACTACTACACCAACATATATTTTACCTGGTATCAATTGAACCTGCAGCCGAATACTATCTTTTTTCAGAGTAGTGAAGTCAATTGGATAGTTGAAATCTTCATAGCCTACTGAAGTTATTTGTAGCGTATCGATTGTTTCTGCGGGTACTTCCAGATGAAATGCACCTGAAGAGTCAGCTAGTTTACCTATACCTGATTTTTTAAATCGAACTGAGGCAAAAGGAACAGGTTCTGCTGAGTGCTGATCAGTAACAATACCTGTAATTATTCTAGCTTGCGCCGCGGCCCATTGTGTAGCACTGAAAAATAAAAGGAACAAAAATATTGCACGTAATCTTTTCCGAAGCCCAGGCATCATATTGTAAAGTTACAGTTCAGTTAGTTCGGATATGTACAATAACAATACCTTAATATCAGATCAAATCTAGGTTTCTGGTATAATTTTTCTGTTATAGAACAGAAAATAGTGTGTTATGAAAGGTGCAAGATCTCAAAGAACCATGCAAAACAAACAGCAAGTTGGTCACCGCCCAACACCAGAAATAAGAGATAATCTGGATAGTCGTAAAAATGAGGAATACGATACTAAAGGCGATGATGTAACGCACGGTAAGAAACCAGTGCATTCTGATAACCAGATGCGTAAAGGAAAAAAGAAGCCGTAAGTAAGTACTGTTTTACTAGTAAGAAATTGATTTAATAAAAGCCCCTTTACGGGGCTTTTTTATAAGCATTCAAAAAACTATCTTGCTCAAAACATATAAAACTAACATGACTTGTGAAGAAATAATGCAACAATTGGAGGCTATGGGAACTGAAAGTTGCAAAAAAATATTTTTAAACCATGGGGCAAAAGAACCTCTCTTTGGAGTAAAAGTGGGTGATCTAAAAACCATTCAAAAAAAGATCAAAAAGAACCATGCACTGTCCTTGGAGCTCTACAGAACGGGTAATAGTGATGCGCAATACCTGGCAGGATTAATTGCCGATGAAAAGAAGATATCAAAAGAAGAATTACAGGAATGGGCCAACAATGCATCCTCCAATATACAGAGCGAATATACCGTTGCCTGGATTGCAGCAGAGAGTGCTTTTGGTAATGCACTTTCATTAGAATGGATTGATGCAAAAGAGCCTCAAGTACAAGTTTCAGGTTGGTCTACCTTATCCAATCTGGTAGGCATAAAAAAAGATGAGGAATTAGACCTGGCACATCTTCAACAACTTTTGCAACGTGTTACCTCTACAATACATACTGCCCCTAACAGGGTTCGTTATGCTATGAATAATTATGTGTTGGCTATAGGATGCCATGTAAAAAGCTTAACAGCGCAAGCCATTGAAGCAGGCAAAGTTATTGGCCAGGTAATGGTAGACATGGGTGGAACAGCCTGCAAAGTACCTTATGCGCCTGAGTATATTGAAAGGGCTGCTGCTAAAGGGAAAATAGGTAACAAAAAGAAAATGGCACGATGCTAAAATAGAAGGGAACGACTACTGTTAGTTAGTATTGTCGTTCCCGGTTTTCAACAATTTCACAGGCGTTTCAAGTCTGTGTAATTGAAGAGAAGGATGCTTGTAAAATCTTAGAAGTTAAAACAAACATCCATAAGTATAGTTACAAGGACTATGCCAAGAGGCAGGCGCACGCCCCCGGCCCCTAAAGGGGAGGGCCAGGCTAGTCAATGGTCATTAGTCAATAGTCATTGGCCAGCCCACAAAACCAGAAGATCAAACCTCTTATAATAAAAAAGCACTCCTTTAAGTGGAGTGTTTTTTCGTTAAACCTCTTGTCCTATTATTTATTGAAAATTGATCGTTGAGCATTGAGTATTGAACATTCCTTCACTTCTTCCTTCATTATTCCTTGTTCCTTGTTCGTTATTCTGCTCGGCCCTCCCCTTTAGGGACCGGGGGCGTGCGCTGGTTAGTTCGATTTCGTCAACGGCCTATATGGATTCTGATACCACATACCATCGATTTCCTTTACTATAGCTTCAATCTGACGGTCGGTTTCATCTCCCTGTATATCGTAGGGCTGTTTAAGACTACTACCAAAGAAGAATGCAACCGTTTGGTACATCCTGGCCGATAGACCACCTTTATACTCTTTAATGATCTCGTAGCAATCATTACCCGTTTGGCGGTTGATCAATTTCATTAAGATCTTACCTTGATAAACGGAAAGGTTACTTAGAGGATCAGCAAACTGCGTTTTTAATTCTTTCTCTCTTGATTTAATATAAGCCTTCCGGTCCGATTTAGAAGTAACACCCTCTAAGTGAGCTCTTACATCATTTAGCGTGGCACCAGCTGTACGTGCATAGGGATAGGTTACATATACAGCGTTTCGCAGACGGTTATATTTGGCTAACGCCTTAGCTAATTTATCGGGAGGAAGATTAGACACATAGGCCATTTCCAGCTCCTTATAAGGCATCAATTCACCCTCATAATTGATGACGCTAACGATAATAGTATCCTTAGCACCCCATTCAGGCTTTTGGGTGGATTGAGCAAATAGTGTATTACAAAAACACACTAAAAGGAACAGAAAAAAAACACGATATAGTACATTCAAACGCATACCTTATTTCGGACACCTTTTAGGAGACCATGAAACTACGGCAAACGCTGTATATAGGTGTATAGAAAAATCTAAATTTTCTGAAGTTTATTCCGATTTAACTGAACCCTACGAACTGTACTTACGGCAAAACCGGCCACCATTATGATTGTCCCAAGCCACAACAAATTGATCATAGGAAACTTATAGGCCTTTAAGGTCAGGTACTGCATTACAGAATCCGATTCTTTAACACCCACTTCTACCTTATTACCCTGTACTTTTTGTAATTGCAGCACCAAACCTTCTGCTGCTATCGTATCAGGAAAAGACATTAGGTTACCGCCCTTATTGATCAATAAGGGATCTACAGTATAAATAGACTCACTCTTGGCAAATACTTTTATTGTAGCAATGGAAGCACTATCCGTTGGAGACATGCCTGCCCCCGGAATATTGTCCCTAGAACTTACATTCTCCACCACAGCAAAACCTTTTGAATAGAAAAGCGTATCACCGATGTTTACGGTCTCAGTTTTAAAGGTGGATGTATCCTTTGTTTTATTTGGATCAGGCAAAGAGGTAATGTATGTAAATACATCATAACCTAAATGATGCTTGGCATCTGGATTGGCCATCAAGCCCTCATTACCCTTGTAATTAATAAATGCATTGGGTTTTAAAACAAAGACTTCATTGTTCTCCTTGTTTTCAAACTTCAGGTGATAATACCATAAAGGCTTCTTAGGATGCGCAGAGTCTTTTTCATACGTCACCCAATACTTACCCATATCGGTACGCAAGCCCTTTACAAGCGTAAGATTCTCACCTGGTTTTTCTTTACTATCCTTACCAAAATTGATAAAGATCCCGCTCGTATTAAACGAAATCGTTTCTTTTTTAGAAGATGAAATTAAAATACCCACCAACATCAATCCAAAGCCCAAGTGCGAAATAGAACCACCTGATACTTTTAATTTACCATTCAATCCTACCCAGATGTATGCTGAATTGGCAATAACAGCATAAACGCTACTTACTATTGCTAACCAGATAGCTCCTAAATAGCCAATACCATAAGTATTGTAATTAATGCCACCAAAGGCCAGTATCAACGATGCGATTACTACAGAAGCCAATGTCGGCCATAATAAGTTGCGCCAAACAAACTTGCTACTGGTGTTCTTATACTTTAAGAATTGTGTAAAGGCTGTAAGAATACCAAGGATAATGGCAACAAAAATCTGGATACGGTTATAAGCAAATACGGTATCCTCGCTAAAGGCTAATGGTTTGAACACTTCAGTTCCTCTGCCCACAAACAAACCTGCTATTTTGTTGAATACAGGCAAGGAGGTCATGCAAATAATGGTAACCGCCGATAAGAATAACACCAATGAACCGATAAACATCCAAAACTCACGGCTGGAAGTTTCTTCTTCCTTAGCAATATGTGGCAACAGCTTGAAACGCTTAATATATAGCACCAATGAAGGCAACAGAAACGCCAACACAAATGCACGTAAATGCCATTTAGTGATTCCCTCGCCGGTAAACGCATGTACAGATGTTTCCTGCAGATCTCCGCTACGTGTCAGGTAGGTTGAGTATAAAACCAGTAATAGCGATAAAAGGATGAACAAAAATGTAGAACGCAGTGAATGTCCGGTATGCTTATATATCAGCATGGTATGGATACCGGCAACCAAAACTAACCAAGGCACCAGTGACGCATTCTCTACCGGATCCCAAGCCCAATAACCACCAAAGTTTAGCGATTCGTAAGCCCAGGCAGCGCCCATCATAATTCCCAATCCTAATACACCAGCTGCAAATAAGGCCCAAGGCAAAGCAGAACGAATCCAGCCACTATAATCCTTTGTCCATAAACCAGCAATGGCATAAGCAAATGGGAATAATACAGAGGCAAATCCAAGGAATAATACCGGGGGTGGATCACCATCCAGTAGTTCTGCAATAATGGGTTAAGGTCGTTACCGTCTTGTACTAAGGATAAATAATCAGGACGGGAGAAAATTGGTGCAACTAATTCATTACGTAATAGGGTAAATGGATTAGAACCAACCTTTTGTCCAAAGAAAGTGAACCCAACAATCATGGTAGCTAAGCAGAGCTGCATAAAACTAACCACTGTCATTACTGGTGCTTCCCATTGCTTCTCCTTTTTAATAACAACTAAGCCCAATATACAATGCCAGAAGCTCCACAGAAGAAAACTACCTTCCTGTCCTTCCCAGAAACAGCTCAGCAAGTACTTCATTTCCAGTGCCTTACTACTATGCTGCCAAGCATATTTATACTCAAAAAGATGGTTACTGATAATATAAAATAGAATAGCAAATATGCTAACTACAGAAACCGCTTCAGCTACAAAAAAAATGCGGGCTAATTGACGCCAGCGCAGTTTATCAGCTTCCTCTTTATGAGTTGTGCTAAAATAATAGCTTACCGTTGCTGCCAATGAGGCTACGAAAGAAAGCAGTACGAAAAAATGTCCCAGTTTTCCGGGAAAGAGGTGTTCACCTATAAAGTCCATTCTACGTTAGTATTTGTATTCAGTTTGGTCAGATGCTCCAGTTGGTAAATTCTTTTGCGCTTGTTGCATATCATCCTTGTACTTAGAAGGACATTTCATTTGCAGTTTAGTACACTCAAAATGACCATCGCGCATATATCCGTTAAGATCAATGCCTTCACTACGTTCAATATCAGTAGGTTTTGCATTGTTATATAATACTTTAGTACGTTTCCCATCTTGGTCAAACGCATAAAAAACAGTCTTATTAGGGTCTTTTACCTGATCATATTCAACAGGTGCGGTTTTATCCAACTTAACCTTTACTACTACAAATTGCTCTTTTTTGCTGGCAGCAGAAGCAAAGGTCTCATAAGTAGTTAAGTCCTTGATAAAGAACGACATACCGACAATTCCTGCAATAACAAGAACTAGAAGGATGATGTGTATTTTTTTCATAATGGTATATCTGCTGTGCAAAGGTATATCAATTGAGGTTTGCTCCTCTTTAACAAGAGAGCATTTTAATCTTTATATAATGTTTTCACAAAACAATAAGTCATATAGAACTGCTTTGGACGCTATTAAAGTCCATTCACGTTGACCTTTACTCCTTGCTTTCTGGTCGATTAAACAACTATATCCAATCTATGATGTCTCGTATATTTCTCGTCTCTATTAAGGGCGAGATATATACGAGACATATACGAGTTATAAATGAGATATTGCAGGTTGAAGGGCTTATTGAAGAGCCTCTTGCTTTATCACCGGGAACTGAAAACTTGCAACTATATAGTCTTCTAACCAGTTTTTTAACCTTTATATAAATACACGATTTTGCTACCCGGTCAAACGGGAGTAACTTGCACCGCTTTTAAAAAGCGTCAAATATGACAGATCTTTCCGCTTTTGACCCTAATGGTTTAGGAAACCCGAACAATAACATCTTTGGTCTTCCCTTTTCGGAAGAAGATGCCCGTTTAGTTATCATTCCAGTTCCTTGGGAGGTTACAGTGAGCTTTGGCTCCGGTACAGCCCGGGCCTCTGAGCAAATTATGCGTGCATCATTGCAGGTAGATCTTTTTGATCCCGATGTACCAGACGGTTGGAGACAGGGCTTTTACATGAGAGAAACCGATAAAAAGATCCTATTGAAGAGCGACTACCTCCGTAAGGAAGCAGAGCTCTATATAGACTATATTGCCAATGGCGACCTGGTAGAGCAAAACCAGTTCATGTGTAAAACCTTGAAAGAGGTTAATGAAGGCAGCCACTTTCTAAACAACTGGGTCTATCATCAAACTAAGTCCTTACTGGATCAAGGTAAACTGGTAGCCATGTTGGGTGGAGACCATAGCACGCCTCTTGGCTTTTTCAAGGCTATTGCCGAAAAACATGGCGATTTTGGTATTCTGCAGATAGATGCGCATTGCGACCTTAGAGAAGCTTATGAAGGCTTTGTATATTCTCATGCCAGCATTATGTATAATGCTTTGAAAGAAATTCCACAGCTGCGAAAACTGGTTCAAGCTGGAATCCGCGACTACTCTCAGGGAGAATTGGAATTTATCCGGGAAAATCAAGACCGGGTTAAAACCTATTTTGACCGCGATATTCGCTACCGCCAATATGAAGGGGAAACTTTTAAGCAGATTACCGATGATATTATCAGCCAACTGCCTGACAAAGTATATATCTCTTTTGATATTGATGGTTTAGATCCTAAACTGGCGCCCAATACAGGTACACCAGTACAGGGTGGATTTGAAACAGACCAGGTGTTTTACATTTTCAACAAACTGCATCAATCAGGAAAACAGATCATTGGATTTGATCTGAATGAAGTGAGTACAAGTGAATCAGGTTGGGATGCAAACGTTGGAGCCCGCGTCCTATTTAAATTGTGTAACTTACTAGTAGCCAGTAACCCAGCATAATTATGCATAAGCTAGCAGTAAAAATTGAAGGTATTGAACGGCGAAAGAGTAGTACAGGATTACTGCACATAATTGCAGGCTTCTTTCTGTTCATGAATGGCGTTACCTATTTACGCCAGATGAATTTTGAGAAGATAGGCCTGGTACTGCCTTTTTTCCTGGTAGCAACTAGCAGCCTGCTTTATGGCTTTTTCAGAAAGCGGTTTGACCCAGGCGCTCAATTGAATCACTGGATACGACTACTGCAGTTTTTGGCTTTTACCACTTTGTTTATAGTGTTTTTAGGTTTTTCTCAAACACCGCAGATTATTGGTTTACTGTTATGGGCAATAATAACGTTGTTCCTTATGTTCACGGAAAGAAAAGTGTTTCATGATGCTTATCTCCAAGTGAAAACAGATGGCATACATGTGCCAGGATATCTAAGGACCAATGTCATTCCATGGGGACTGATTGAGAGCTTTATTGTTCGTACAGATTATGTAACCATTCTGAGAAGAGATCAGAAATATGTGCAATTAGAAGTCTTGCATGATCTTGGCAAACAGGAAATTGAAGTTATTAACCATTTTAGTAAACAACATATTGATCAATTTGCGCCCAGCGTGGTGCTTCCTTAAAATAACTACGTGTCATTAACTCCATACATATTATACTCAGACGGGAAAGGAAACATTTTTGAAGACACATCGCTCTACGTAGTAGGGCGTAGTGGCTGGGATGCAATGCCTATTCCGGAAGATCATTGGATTGAACTGCCACAAGGCGGTAATTTATATGAGCTACCAGGCCGTAGAGGAATTGGTATTGATGTAAAGACGGGTGAAATGCGCCTTTGTGAAAAAGGCTGGGCAGTTGCGGCTTTTATTCCGCCTGCACATACCGGCTTTTTTATAGCAGCATTTGAAACAGCACCTGACGCTCCTACTCTTCCTTTGTTTTGCTACACAGCAGTAGGTTGGCACGATGATAAGTTTTATGTACCGGCAGTTCGTATTGAGGAAGATATCCGCCAAGAGTGTGGAGGCTTTGATGAAAACAAAGTAAAGGCTGGTGTAGAGAAGCTTATGGATGCCTATCCACACAATCGATTAGTTGCTCACTTAGCCAACAATTGCGCACTCACTTACCAGTGTCCGGCTGCCCGCAACTATTTCATTGGCCGTTGGGAATGTCCCATTCCAGCTTCACCAGCTTGTAACGCCAACTGTGTTGGTTGTATCTCTTTCCAACCAGAAGAGGAAAGCATAGTATCAACACAAGATCGCTTAACATTTAAGCCTAGCGTGGAAGAGATCGTTGAGTATACGGTACCACACCTGGAAAGCGCACCCTATCCTATCGTAAGCTTTGGCCAGGGTTGTGAAGGCGAGCCACTGTTGATGTGGGAAACCATTCGTAAAGCTATTATTGAAATACGCAAGCATACTCCTAACGGTAGTATCAATATTAACACGAACGGCTCAAAACCAGATGCAGTAAAAGCCTTGTGTGAGGCAGGTTTAGACAGTATTCGTGTAAGTACCAATTCAGCGCGCAGAGAAATCTACATGCCGTATTACCGCCCTAACAACTATGAGTTTGAAGATATTATTGAGAGCTTAAAGATTGTTGATAGTTATGGCGGCTGGACATCGATAAACTATTTTGTATTTCCTGGAATGACTGATCGTGTTGAAGAGTATGAAGCCTTACGACAGCTCATCAAAGACACCAACCTGAAAATGATCCAATGGCGCAATTTTAATATTGACCCTGATTGGTATTTAGGAAAAATTGGGGTTGCCGATAGCGGTGAGATCATTGGCGTTAAGCAAATGCAAGAGCTGATCCAGGAAGAATTCCCTAACTTGAAGTTTGGCTATTATAACCCTCCAATGGAACGGATAAAAGGGAACTATAATAAAGATTTTGCCCACTAAAAAAGTGAACTAAACAATAAAGCCCCGCTAGTAGCGGGGCTTTTGCTTGTAAGAAAGTATGATTATTGAACCACTAATTGTCCTCTGATTTCACCACCTGGATTTGCAGCGGTGTGTATATTGTAGTACAACGCTTGTGATAGCGCCTGGCTTTCCTGCTGATCAGTTAACGTGGCAGTACTTGTAACTGTTCCTGATGCGCCAGCACCTGTAGGTAATGGAATAGCAATTAAAACACCTGCTGCTGTATTTCTATCCGCAGGTCCATGAAAGTGGGCTGCTGTAGGCGCGCCAGAAAGGCCAGTCCAAGTTATCGTATAGTTCAGGATGTTAGTATTGGGATCATAAGTACCAGATATAGTAGCAGTTGCGTTTGTTGTTACAGGAGTAGGTCGCTCTTTAGCACCAGTTGCTTGTTCTCCTGTAATTCTTAATGTTGATGCCTGTTTATCATCTTGAAATCCAAGGTCACTTTGACAAGATATTACTGTAAAACTTGCAAAAGTTGCCAGCAGCAAAAAAGGCCGACTAATTATTTTTACGAGCATGGTTAGGTATTTTAAGGTTAGAAATAGTGGAGCATATTTCGTACCATTAAGTTAATACGCTTTTCTTGCAATCCGGTTGCCTAATCTGCCACATAATTAAAACAATGACCAAAAAGATCATTATTGTTGGTGCTACTTCAGGAATTGGTAAAGAAATGGCTTTACTCTATTTACAGCAAGGTCATCAGGTAGGTATTACAGGACGGCGTCAGCAATTGTTACTTGAAATACAGAATAGTTATCCGCAGCAAACCTTTATAGAATCATTTGATGTTCGGGATACGAATGTGACGCTTTATCTGGACAAACTAAACCTGGCAATGAATGGATTTGATATCCTTATTTATAATGCTGGTGTAGGCCACCCTTCCAAAGAGCTGGATGCAGCCAAAGAAAAAGAAACCACGCTTATCAATGTAAATGGTTTTGTTGCAATTGCCGATTATGCGTTTAATTACTTTAGAGAACGGGGGTATGGTCAACTAGTTGTAATATCCTCAATAGCTGGACTAACCGGCAGCAGTTGGGCGCCAGCCTATAGTGCTTCAAAAGCTTTCATGAGTAAATATGCGCAAAGCCTAAACATGAAAGCCTATGCGCTGCAAGCCAATATTAAAGTCACTGATATTAGGCCAGGCTTCATAAACACAAAAGAAGCAGATGGCTATAAGAGATTTTGGGCAGCCACTTCTCTTAAAGCCGCAAATCAAATCATTAGAGCTATTGAGAGCAAGAAACGTGTAGCCTATATTACCAAACGCTGGTGGTTAATAGCTATGTTGCTAAAGGTTTCGCCTTACTGGCTGTATAAGCGCTTTTTATAATTGTTAAAAGTATTGTAACAAGCTTTGTCTATAAGGCAATTTATCTAACTTTTCCACCGTTTTACAGTCAAACCAAGAACAAATACATTTGTATGAACAATACGATCACTATGTCTGCTGAATTTGAAAGACAAAAAAATGTCAAAGCAACGGCTATCACCTTTGGGATAGCAGGCGCCTTGGTATTGTTGTTCATATTGATTAAATGGCCGCTACCTACTGTAGAACCCATACCTGTACAGGAATTTATTGAAGTGAATTTAGGCAACAGTGATGTTGGATCTGGAGACGATCAACCCATGTTACCGGGTATGCCAGCTCCTTCAGAGCAACAAGCCTATACGCCTCCTACCCCTGTTCAATCTCACGTTTCGGATGCTAAAGCTGTAGAAACAGATGATCGGCCAGAGAATGATGCACCTGCTGTAAAAACGCCTACTGTCTCAAAGCCAAACGCAACTCGTATTGATAATGACAATAAAGTAGAAAAACAACGCCTAATCCTGCTCCTGTAGTAGCCCAAGCACCTCCTAAACCCAAAGCTGTTTTAGGAAGAACTGTTGGAGGCAATGGTAATGGAGGCAATGGTGCTGACACGTACAAGCCTGGAACGGGTGAAGGTACTGGTAACGGAGAAGGCGATCAGGGTCGTGTTGGCGGAAGCCCGAATGGACGTGATTATACAGGAACACCCAGCAACTTTGGTGTGCGCGTCATGAACATACCGCAACAAAGTTTTGAAGAAGACTTTGACAATAATGCCACAATAGCCATGGAAGTAGTAGCTGATGCCAATGGCAAAGTAACTTCTGCCACCTATACTTCTAAAGGCTCTACAGGAACTGCTACGCCTAGAATGAAAGAGATTGCACGCGACCTGGCATTCAAATTAAAGATTGGGCCAGCAGATGGCGTTCAGAAAGGCGTTGTAAAATTTAATTTCAGAGTAAAATAATCATTCAGTCATCCCACTTACTTTTGTGACCGCGATGACGTACAACCAAACTATTGAATATCTTTTTACAAAGCTGCCAATGTTTAGCCGCATTGGCAGTGCTGCATTTAAGAAGGACCTTACCAATATTAAAATACTCTGCGATCATTTAGGCAATCCTGAGCGTCAGTTCAAAAGCATTCATATTGGTGGCACAAATGGAAAAGGCTCTACCAGTCATATGCTAGCATCGGTATTACAAACAGCCGGATATAAAACGGGTTTATACACCTCTCCTCACTTATACGATTTCCGCGAGCGCATTAAGATTGATGGCCAACTGGTACCAGAAGACTTTGTTATTGCCTTTGTAGAGCAAATAAAGCCACTGGTTGATGATGTACAGCCTTCCTTTTTTGAAATTACGGTAGCAATGGCTTTTAGCTATTTTGCTCAGCAGAAGGTAGATGTAGCCGTTATAGAGGTAGGCTTAGGTGGCCGCTTAGACAGTACGAATATTATCCATCCAGAGGTTTCTGTCATTACCAATATTGGCTGGGACCATATGAATATTCTGGGTGATACTTTAAAGCAAATAGCTATTGAAAAAGCAGGTATCATTAAACCTGCAACCTCTGTAGTTATAGGAGAAAAAAATAAAACTACCAGTCCAGTTTTTCAACAAATAGCCGCCAATCAAAAAGCACCAATATTCTATTCTCAAGATCGTTATGCGGTTTACTCTTATAAGCTACAAGTGTCTACTCTGGAAGTAACAGTAGCTGATTTGAGTAATGGCTTAGAAACAACCTATATAACCGACCTGCCGGGTATTTATCAAACAAAAAACATTTGCACCGTTCTACAAACAATTGAAGTATTAAGAGAAAAAGGATTTGCCATTAATACTGATAGTATTCACTCAGGGCTTCAAAATGTACAGAAAATTACGGGGCTTGGTGGTAGATGGGAAGTGCTCAAACAGAAACCAACTGTGGTCTTAGAGGTAGCCCATAATGAAGATGGACTACAGCAGATGATAGCTCACTTAAAAGCTTTATCCTTTCATCAGCTTCACTTGATATATGGAATGGTAAAAGATAAAGAAGCAGATAAAGTACTAAAACTACTACCAAAAGAAGCACAATACTATTTCACACAAGCCCATATACCCAGAGCGCTGCCTGCAGCAGAACTCAAAGAAGTGGCTAGTAACTACGGATTACAAGGCAATACTTATGAACATGTAAATACAGCTTTACATGCGGCGTTACAAACAGCAAAAGAAGATGACCTCATTATTGTTTGCGGTAGTATCTTCCTGGTAGCGGAAGTAGATAAGCACGCGTTATAAGCGCATCTCTCCCAGCTTGATCAACCCATACATGATACAGTTAACATGCAAACTTTGCATGATAGTGTTTTGAAGCAAAAAAGCTTTCACTTCGGCTATAGAATGAAACAACACTTCCACATCTTCTGTATCATCTAATTGTTGTTCTGCCACTTTTCTACCACCTGTAGCTAAAAACATATGTGTAAAGTTGGTTGTAGTAGCTGGATTTGCACATATCTTACCTAGATAATGGTACTGCTCAAACTCATAACCGGTTTCTTCCAATAACTCTCTTCGACAAGCCTCCTCAGGGGTTTCTCCTTCATCAATTACGCCCCCGGGAACTTCAATACCTACCTGTCCTAAAGCATGACGGTATTGTTTTACTAAAACTACTTTATTGTCTTCGGTTAGTGCTAAGACATTTACCCAATCTGGATATTCTAAAACGTAGTAACCCGAAATAACTTTACCATTTGGTAATTCACAGGTATCCTTTCGAACAGTCAACCAATTATCCTTATGCAAATAAGTAGACGCTAATACTTTCCAGGTCATAAGATTTGAGATTTGAAGTTTAAGATTTGATATTATCTATCCTTAAACTTCTGTCCTTTATAATCAGACTTGTTTAGATAACTGATAAAGCCTGCAATTTTGCTTGCTAACTCTTCGTATTCTTTGATAAGGTTTGTGGCAACTTCCAGCCCGATGTATTTAAAGTCAATTGCCCTATATAATTGAGATCCTACTTCACCTGCAGAACCTTTTGAGAAGGATAGAAAGTTAAAAAATTCTAATTGACTCCCTCTCTCGAACCCTTCTGCAATGTTATCCATTACAGAACCTGCAGCAGCTCTGATCTGACTACAAAAACGAAAGTCCTTTGCAAAAGGTTCAGGTTGTGTAAGCCCATAAACCTTTAATGACAAAGCACGAGCATCCTGCCATATTTGTAAATCCTCAAAGCGTTTGATGGTAGCCATAATTTCAAACCTCAAATTTCAAATCCTAACTCCACCCTTTCTGCTCACGCAGACTTGTAATATGTGCGGTATGGTGCCGGCTATGCCATGCATACATACCCAATAAATACCATAGGGTCATTGTTTTTTTACTTTCCGGGTGATAAACAGTCCGCTGCCAATCAGCATCTGTAAAGAATTTCAGGAACTCGTACCAGCGTTGGTGCAAGGCAAACAATAAGGTAAGCGAAATATTGATGGGTAAATTCTCTACGTCTTTCGTTATGGCCCACAGCTTTTCTTCATAAGGCTTAATCGTTGGATCCACCTCTGTAAACCCTAACTTAAATCGGATATACGCATTCATATGACTATCAGCCACATGATGAACTAGCTGATGCACCGTCCAGCCTCCTTCCCGGTAAGGCGTTTGCAATTGCTGTTCATCCAGATTGACCACTGCATTTTCTAATGCCTGTGGCAAAAAACGGATATCAGCCAGCCATTGTTCTTTCTGTTCTTCAGAAAATGGCCTTGGTTCATATTGCCCTACCGGGTAGCGAGGATCTGTTTGCATTTGTATGAATTAGTCTAAAACTTTGATCAATTCTACATCAAATACCAATGTAGCACCACCAGGTATACCAGCTCCGGCACCTCTATCACCATACCCAAGATTAGAAGGTATCCATAAACGCCACTTACTTCCTTCACTCATCATAGGCAACACAATCTGCCAGCCTTGGATTAACTGGTTTACACGTGCCTCAAACGGTTGCCCTCTTTTATAAGAAGAGTCAAACTCTTTTCCATCCAACAATGCGCCAGCATAATGCGCTCTAACCATAGAGTTCACTCGAGGTTTAGCCCCAGTGCCTTCTTGCAATACCGCGTACTGCAAACCTTCTGGTAATTCAGTTATGCCTTCTTTGGTTTTATTAGTGGCCAGGAAGGCCGCACCTTCTTCTTTCTGTTTATTGATTTTATCCATCATAGCTTTCTGTAATTTTTCTTGCAGATTCATAAATCAATTTATTCTTCTTGTAAAGAATGTCCGGTTAATGAAATAAACACATCTTCCAGGTTGGCTTTTTTTACCTCTTTAGGTCGCTCAAAACCTGTAGATACCAAATCATCAATTAGTTTATCGGGCGTAGCCAATGCTACAATCTTACCTGCATTCATAATGGCTACCCTATCACACAAGTACTCGGCTTCATCCATATAATGTGTAGTAATAATTACCGTTGTACCAGCTTTACGTATCTCACGTATCAATTCCCACAAATTACGCCTCGCCTGCGGATCTAGTCCTGTTGTTGGTTCATCTAAGAAAATAACCTTTGGCTGATTGATCAAAGTGGTAGCTACAGAAAAACGTTGCTTTTGGCCACCACTCAACTCTTTTACTTTTGCCTTTGTCTTATCTGTAAGGTTTACTTTCTTCAATAGTTCCATGGCATCAACCTTTCGATTGTATAAACCTGAGAATAATTCAATTAGCTCCAACAGGTTTAAACTTGGATAAAAACCACTGGTTTGCAGTTGCACCCCAATAATTTTCTTTATCTCATTGGGCGACTGATCCAAGTCAATGCCATCTACAAAGACCTTACCTTGAGACTTATCACGTAAGGTTTCAATGATCTCCAGTGTCGTGGATTTGCCAGCGCCATTAGGACCTAAGAGGCCAAAGATCTCACCCTCATATACTTCAAACGAGATGCCTTTGACCGCTTCAAAACTTCCGTAACTCTTTTTAAATCCTTTACCGAAATGATTACCTTATTCATGCCTGAACAGTTGAAGCAACAGTAGTTGTACAACTTTCCAATTCATCCATCATTTGGCTGCTACCTACAAAAAACGGAGAACGCTGATGCAATTCGGAAGGCTCAATATCTAAAATAGGTTGTATACCATTCGTAGCTCTTCCTCCTGCTACTTCTACGATAAAGGCAAATGGATTACACTCGTATAACAAACGCAGCTTACCCTTTGGCTTATCAATTGTACCAGGGTACATGAAAATGCCTCCTTTAATCAGGTTGCGGTGAACATCGGCAACCATGCTACCTATATAGCGTTGGGTATAAGGTCCGCCATTATCTTTTGTCTTGTTTTGACACAAATTGATATACTTCTTCACCCCATCTTCCAGTTGGAAGAAGTTGCCATGATTAACAGAGTAAATCTTTCCAGAGTCTGGACATTTAAGATTTGGATGACTTAAGCAAAATTCACCAATAGATGGATCTAGGGTAAAGCCATTCACTCCACGACGAGTAGCATATACCAACATGGTGGAAGAACCATAGATCACATAACCAGCAGCAACCTGATTTCTACCTTTTTGCAGGAAGTCTTCTTTAGTTACAGGAGTGCCTTTAGGAGAAATACGTCTGTATACAGAGAAAATAGTTCCAATAGAAACGTTCACATCAATATTGCCGCTGCCATCTAATGGGTCAAAAAGACAAACATATTTTGATTGATTACTTACATCGTCATCAAAGGCTACAAAATCATCCAACTCTTCTGAAGCTATACCAGCACAGCTTACACCGCGCTGCAACACACCCATAAACTGGTTATTAGCATAAACATCCAGCTTTTTCACCTCTTCGCCCTGCACGTTTACCGTACCGGCATCACCTAAGATGTCTACTAACCCAGCTTTATTTACTTCTACATTAACGCGCTTTGCAGCTAGGCCTATATCCCGCAACAAGGAACTAAGTTCACCGGTTGCATGGGGCAAATTGCGAAGTGATTGGATAGTAAATTCGTCTAGGGTTAAAACTGTACGATTAATAGAGCTCATTTTGAGTGTGGTTTATAATATATTGGCAAAAGTAAGGGTATTAATATCGTGTACAAGGTAGCTAAACAGGCAATTTCGCTACCAATGCTCCTACTTTTTATGAGGAGTTTTATTTATAGATATCCTAGTCTTTTACTATACTTTTAAAATTATCTTGTTTCGTTTATTAAATTTATAGCCCCTATTTAAATACAATTATGAAACAAAACCTCTTACTGCTTATTCTTATTTTACCTGTTTTGTCATTTGCTCAAGAACTGAAACTGGTGAGAAATAAACTTTCATACTCTTTAACTGAAAACTATTATGTTCTGTGGAGTAACAAAAAAGTAAAACATGGATCCTATAAAGTTGTTGATGACAAAAACAGGGTGCTTGTAAAAGGGAATTATAACAATGCCGTAAAAGACGGTATATGGGAATACTATAATGACAATGGCACGCTGACTCAGAAATACGACTTTTCGAATAGCTTACTCCTGCAATTTTCTGGCGACTCCCTCTCTATTGTAAAATCCAGTTATGAACTTTTCAACAAACCCCAAAAAGATGATGTAATCGACGTTCCTTATAAAATAGGGGGAGATTTTTATCTTTTAAGTCTCTTATACAGCCAGAAGAACATTCCACAAGATATAGTAAAAGACAAACTCAACGTTGTAATGACCTATATTCTAACAATCTCTGAGAAAGGTAAATTAGAAGATTGGACCGCAATATATAAAGGGGAGTATTTTGATCAAACAGTTCATGAGTCTGTTAAAAACTTACCTGCCGATGCTTATGAATTCAATCCAGCAATGGTAAATAATGTGCCCGTAAAGAGTAAACTGATTTATACCGTTAACCTGAATTATGACATGATTCAAGTACCACGTATGAACTATATTGTAACACAGAAAAATTAATACTTCAGAAATAGCGGCACGATCAAGCATTAAAGACTTGATCGTGCCGCTATTCACAATTTTAATAAGTAAGATTGACTATTAAGCAATTCAGGCAAATAAGCAAATACTACAATCTTCTTCCTTTATTTACATCGCCAGTCTTTGCTTCCATATCAAGAGAGATGAACAAGAGTGCTTAAAAAAATCAACAATCAGCCTATCATTTAGGCATCTTTGTTGTAAAGTTCAGCATTCATGAAAGTATTCAAATTTGGCGGGGCCTCTGTTAGCACCTTAGAACGCATTCAAAACCTACCTACTATTCTGGAACAATATAAAAGTGAAAAACTACTGATTGTTGTTTCAGCTATGGGAAAAACCACCAATGCACTGGAGAAAGTAGTAGAAGCATTTTTTGAAGGTAAGAAAGAAGAAGCCTTACAACTTTTTGAAAACCTGAAGCATCAGCATTCCCAACTAGCTGAACAACTACTAGGAAAACCGCTAGATCAATTAATAGACTTTTATACTGAAATAGAATGGTTATTACATGACAAACCTGTACGCGGATTTGATTACTACTACGACCAGGTAGTATGTGTAGGCGAATTGCTTTCTACGTGTATTGTTAGTCATTATTTAAACCATTCAGGTGTACATAACCAATGGGTTGATGTAAGAGATGTCTTACGCACAGATAATAATTTCAGAGATGCGAATATTGACTGGACTTTTAGTAAAAATAAAGTAAAGGATACCATTGAGCCTCTTTTACAAAAAAGTAGCATCGTACTAACACAAGGCTTCATTGGTGCCACAGATGAAAATGAGAGTACTACACTTGGCCGGGAAGGAAGTGATTATACAGCAGCCGTTTTTGCCAACCTACTAGATGCCGAATGCCAAACCATTTGGAAAGATGTACAAGGTGTAATGAATGCCGACCCCAAACTATATAGTAAAGCCCAATGGATACAGGAGTTGAATTACAATGAAATGATAGAAATGGCCTACTATGGTGCCCAGGTCATTCACCCCAAAACCATAAAACCACTTCAAAACAAAGGCATTCCCTTGTATGTAAAGTCATTTATTCATCCGAAGGAAGAAGGAACCTATATCCATAATGCTAGAATTGAAAACCTACCTCCTATTATTGTTTATAAAGAAAACCAGGCGTTGGTGCAGCTAAGCTCCCGCGACTTTTCGTTTGTGGGAGAAGGCTTAACGGCCAAGGTGTACAACATATTTGAAAGCCTCAAATTCAAACCCAACCTGACACAAAATGCTGCCATCAGTATGCTTTGTGTGGTAGATAATCAAAGCGATAAGGTGGAGAACTTTGCTTTGCGTACATCTGACTTCTTTGATGTACAAGTACAAAAAGACCTAACGCTATTGACTATCCGCCATTATAATGATACCATACTACAAGAACTTTGTGGAACCCGGTCAGTGTTACTAAAACAGCAAACACCTGAAACGATACAAGTACTGCTGGATAAGGTATAGAGCGCAAAGAATAATGAACATGGGAATAGGAATAAAGAAGGAAAAATTGGAAAGGTGAAATTTGAATTGAGAAATGAAGGAGAAAGAATTAGGGATTGGGAAATGAGAAAAGGGAAAAATCAAGGGAGAATGAATAATGAGTGATGAGTAATGAGAATTGAGCGGGAGGGTTTTGTATCTTTAAGCTCTTCTCATTAAGGGCATATTCCGTGCTTTTTATTACATTTTTTTATTATTTCATGCTGCTTGCAGGCTGGCTGCCCACACAGTGTACCGTGGCAAGGGGGCAGGTTAACCGGTTGAGGAAGGGAATTGATACGGAGTTAAGTAGGCTTCCATACGGAGTAACTAAGGAGTGGATACGGAGTAACCATGAAGGGACAGAGGAGTGGCCATGAAGGAACAGAGGAGTGGCCATGAAGGAAGTACCAAGGATTAATGAGATTTGGGGAAGGATTGACAGGATTAGAAAGAGTATGATTTTGATTTACTCCATAAAAAAGCACCCCTTAAGGAGTGCACTTAAATTATAAGAAAGTTTGAATTAATACCATGCCGTGCTAGAACTCCCCTTTAAGGACCAGGAGTATGAGAGGCCGGTTCAATCACAAAGCCTTGTTTGATTTTCTTCGCTACAGGTTTCTCCTGTAATATAGCAGGCTGCCAGGTAGGCATTTGTTCTAAAACAGTGATCAATTCATCGTCAAAGTCTTCGTTTACACCCTTTAAAACTTTAAAATTAGTAGGCGTACCATCAACATCAACAATAAACTCAACTTGCACGTAGGCTTTTTTGGTACCAGCTGGTAATGACTTTGACAAGGCATGTCCCATTTGAGCAAGGTATTTCAAAAAACCATCTCCACCGCCGCCAGTGAAATAAGGCCAAACATTCACCACATCTGCCACTTCTTTAATATCACGATTACGATGAGGAACAGGCACCTTTTTTACAGGTGGCGGAGGCGGTACTTTTTTAGACAAATTGGCAAACATATAATCACCCTGCGGGTTGATCATAATAACCGGCAATTGATGAGTAAGCTCAAAATGATCATACACGCTTTCCAATCGATCAGCAAATATTCTTAACTGACCGTCTGTTTTTGTTAACTGGGCCAGGTAATCAGCACTTTTTTTATTACTATAACGGATTGGGAAAATATGAACAGGAATAAAATCCTGACCAGAATTTTTAGCATGTGCCGCCAAAATGTATAATTCTTCAATCTGATCGTCCTTCACAGGAATGCAGCCCACTGTTACACAACTGCCATGAATATAGATATCTCCACCCGGACGGGCACTATCACTCAGTATGCGATCTGAAGCGTTGGGATAATTTAAACCCAGAGAAAGATGATAATTACTACGCGGATTCAATTCATTAATGTAGTAAAATCCTTCTGGCACCTGATAATCGCCTTCAATTCGCTTGGGGCCAAGTGAACCGGCTAATGCACAGATCTTATAGGTCTTAAAAAGCTTAAAAGGCTCCTTCTGGTCATTTTTTACCCATACCTCCAATTGGCCATCATACTTAAAAGAGCGGATATACATGTACTTGACCGGCCACTCTAAACCTTTCGATATGAACTGCTTATGCAGGGTATCTTCTTTTCGCCTCAAAGCATCTCCCGGACGTGGAAGTGTACGTTGGAAATTAATAAATGAATAATCCAATTGGGCTTCAGCACCAAACAGGGTCAATGTCAACAGGACGGTGAGCAAATACTTCATACGCTTAAAACAGTTCATACCGTACAGGAAAATTCGTCATTCAAATGCAAAGAAATTCTCAAAATGATTACAGGTTACCTCTGGCCTCTTGTTCGCGCTCTATGGCTTCAAACAAAGCTTTAAAGTTTCCTTTACCAAAGCTCTTAGCTCCTTTACGTTGAATAATCTCAAAAAACAAGGTTGGGCGGTCTTGTACCGGCTTAGAGAACAGTTGTAATAAATAACCTTCATTATCTCTATCAACCAATATACCCAGCTCTTTTAATGGTTCCAGATCTTCATCAATATGCCCTACTCTATCTAACAAATCGTCATAATAAGAAGTTGGCACTTTTAAAAAGTCTACTCCTCTACTCATTAAATCTCTTACGGTTTTAACAATGTCATTGGTAGCTAAAGCCACGTGTTGAACACCTTCACCATCCCAAAACTCCAGGTATTCCTCCACTTGCGATTTCTTCTTACCCTCTGCTGGCTCATTGATAGGAAACTTCACAAAACCATTGCCATTGCTCATTACCTTACTCATTAAGGCAGAATATTCAGTAGAAATATCCTCGTCATCAAAAGACAAGATATTTTTGAAGCCCATTACATCTTCATAAAACTTCACCCAAGGATTCATCTGGTTCCAACCTACATTACCTACGCAATGGTCTACATATAATAAGCCGGTATCTGTAGGTGCAAAATGAGGATTACTCCATGCCCTATAGCCAGGCATGAAGGCACCATTATAATTTTTACGCTCTACAAAAAGATGTACCGTATCGCCATATGTATGAATGCCGCTTAATACTACTTCACCATTAGTATCCTGAAGGCGGTGAGGCTCCATATAACTTTTACCACCACGCTTTGTTGTTTGCTCCCATGCATCTGTAGCATCGTCAACACGCAGTGCTAATATTTTCACTCCATCGCCATGTTTGTAAATATGATCGGCGATATCATTATTAGCACGGATAGGAGTAGTTAATACAAATGTCAATTTGTTCTGACGTACCACATAGCTGGCGCGATCTTTCATACCTGTTTCAGGACCAGCATAAGCAATGGCCTGAAAACCAAAAGCACTCATATAATAATGTGCGGCCTGTTTGGCATTGCCTACATAAAATTCAACATAATCAGTTCCTTGTAATGGCAAAAAGTCGGCAGCGGTTTGCGCTTGCTGCTTCTCAGCTGTAGCAGTTGACATATTCGTTTTTTAAATTTATTTTCTTAAATACACCATGGGAAGGCTTATGTCTCGCAATCGTTTAATCAACCTTCCAATGGAGCAACAAATTTAGAAAGAATGCCTCAAACATTGGTTTAAGGTTTAATGTTTCATGCTTAAAGACTAAAGAGAGTCCACAAGGGGAAACAAATGCATTTTACAATATCAACTTTAAACTTACTCCCAACCCTAAAAGACATTAACTTTAAAAGCACAAACAGCTTTATGGAAAGCGAAAAAATAATCTACGAAGCCGGTCCGTCCCAGATCTTAAACCTTTCCTCTTATTTAATTGGTATTGTTTTAAGCGCAGCTATAATTACAGCAGCTATCCTGACTGAAAACAACTTTGTA
Organism: Flavisolibacter tropicus; assembly: GCF_001644645.1. NCBI lineage: Bacteria > Pseudomonadati > Bacteroidota > Chitinophagia > Chitinophagales > Chitinophagaceae > Flavisolibacter > Flavisolibacter tropicus. Next base: position 1,132,648 of record NZ_CP011390.1, read on the forward strand.
TTGCTTTTACTCTTACTACCTGTTGTTTACTTACTTTTAAAATGGTTAACCATTCGGTCTATAAAACTAACCTTGACCGACCAGCGCATTATTGTTTCAAAAGGTGTATTTAATAAAGTAACCAATGAAACAGAGCTTTACCGGGTACGAGATACCTCCGTAGAGGAGCCGTTCTTTTTTAGGATATTCGGTTTAGGAACCATAATAGTTTATACAACCGATGAGGCTACCGCTACACACCGTTTTGTAGCCTATCAACAACCTCACTGGGTTAAAGACCAGATCCGTAATTATGCTGAAGTTTGCCGCCAACGAAAACGCTGGGGCAATGATAATGTGCTGCTGCATGACCATTTAGGCTAATAGCCGAATGGATAGGTTTCCGGCATTTTTTCGCTATGGGGCTGCAAGTGCAGCGGATGCAAAGCCTGCGTTTCATCTAAATAAATAAAGGCATCATACCGTTGTGACATTACAGAAGGCACATAGTTGCCATAGCGCTCATGGGCAGGATTATATACTACACCAATAGCCCTATGGTTAATAGCCTCGGAATATTGCTTTCCTACTTCTGGTTCATTAAACAATAAATAACGATTGGCTGTACTTTGCCGATGCAATGTATGCTCAACACTTCCCTCCCTTGCCTTGGGTACATCTAACTCTTGCATAGGCGCTCCCCATTCATCGCCCGCTATAACAGAACCTTGATAAGAGCCAAAGCCCACCAGATATACCTTATTTATACCATATTGCTCACGGGCCAATTGGCCAATATTGATCATCCCTGCACGCTTCATACTGGTTGCCCGGGCATCACCAATATGAGTATTATGCTCCCAAACAATTCCTTTAGCATTATCTCCATGAAACCTCATTAACCGATCGAGCGTTTCCATCATATGGGTATCCCTTACATTCCAACTCTCATTATCAAACGACATCATGCTACGATAATACTTTTCAGCGTTAACAGCAATCAAAGCATTCTGTTCTGTATTAAATCCGGCCTCTGGGTCGCCATCTAGAAAAACAGCTTTGCTGCGAACTTCCTTTAAAAGCGCCAGTACTTTGTCGCGGCAACTCAGTTCAGTTAACGAAACCCTGGCATAGGCATGCTCATTATCTTCATAGGGTTCAAAACACCTAATAGCCTTTTTAGCTACCTGTGCAGCTTGCGGATCTTCTTTTTCCAGGTAAAGCACCATTTCTCGCATACTATCCCAAAGACTATAGACATCTAGTCCATAAAAGCCCACTTTTTGGTTTTGGGGTAAATGCTGATTATATTCTCTTAGCCATTCGGCTAGTGCGGCTATCTCCCAATTAGCCCACATCCAGGTGGGCCAGCGATCAAAAGCGCCAAGCACCTCTCTTATATTATTGCCGCCATCTTTATAGCCCTTTACAAATCGATTGATCTTGTAACAATCGGGCCAATCGCCTTCTACAGCTATAAAACGAAAACCTTCTTCTTGAATCAACCGTTTTGAGATAGCCGTTCGCCAGGTATAATATTCATGAGTTCCATGGGATGCTTCGCCCAGCATTACAACAGGTCGGTCTTCTATATCATTTATAAGTAGAGTTAAATCCTGCGCTGTGTTTAAAGGATACATGTGCTGATTTTGTTTTGTCAGCACAACTCTTACGCCAGAAGGTTTATTGGAAGAAAAGTAATTGTATTTTCCTATTTCTTATTTAAAGTAAAGAAGTAACCAAGGTGGATACCTATTAAAGAAACTGGCTCATTACCCCATATTCCAGCTTTGTATTTGCTTGTAACATGTGCACTTTGATACCGCACACCTACATCCACTTTATTGAATTGGTAACCTGCCCCTGCCACCCAATAAAAGGCTCCAACGGATGAGCGTATCCAATCTCCTCCTTCATCAATCTTTCCACCCAGCTCACCATATCCAGCTTGTGGTTCTATATAAAAATGATTGAAGTAATGCTTATAACCTACCAGTACAGGAATTAATCGAACTTGTGTCTTTTGGCTACCAATGAAAATAGTATTTTCAAAAACCAACCTAGGTTCTATCTTGTATATAGATACACCTGTTTGAAATGTTACTTGTCCACTTTTACTAATTCCATAAGCACCCTTTATAAAACCACCCAAACCCATATTGCCATTTTTGGGAAAGCCTGCTTCTGCAATTATACCCAATTGGTTAATTTTTCGTTGAGCAAAAAGCTGATTTGGTTTTGAAACTAAAAAGACAGCTATACAAGTAGCCATTAGAAAGATTCTCATTTAGTTAGTCTTTGGTTATTTTAAGTATAGATATCAGGTTCCTTATTTAAACAATAGTTGAAAATACAACTGCCAATACTAATTACTGCTATTGGTTCTCCTTTTTACTATTATTAATTAGAATCGAAGTCTAAAAATCCGAAATCGGTTAAACTCCAAACAGTCATTATCTTCGCCTCATGCTAAAAGTCGGTATCCTCGGTGGAGGTCAATTAGGCAGAATGTTGTTACAGGCAGCTGCAAACTATCAGGTAGAAACCTTTGTTTTAGAAAATGATGCGGCCTGTCCAGCCTCCCATTTGTGTCACCATTTTACAAAAGGTGATATCCGTGACTTTGAAGCCGTGTATCAATTTGGCAAAAACCTGGATGCCATTACTATCGAAATTGAAAACGTAAATATTGAGGCATTAGAAAAGTTGGAACAGGAAGGTGTTAAGGTTTACCCTAAACCGACTGTTCTTAGAACAATTAAAAATAAGATTCTTCAAAAGGCCTACTATAAGGAACATGGCATTCCAACCGCTGAATACATTATTACAGAAAATTTAGCTGATACCCGTCAACATCATAGCTTTTTACCTGCAGTTCATAAAATAGGAGAAGGCGGATATGATGGCCGAGGCGTACAATTACTAGATACAGCTGAAGACCTCGAAAAGGCTTTTGATGCTCCAAGTGTATTGGAGAAAAAGATCAAAATACAGAAAGAAATAGCGCTAATGGTTGCTGTTGACAACAATGGCAAAACGGTCCTTTACCCACCTGTGGAAATGGTCTTTAACCCTAACCTGAATTTATTAGATTACCAGCTCTGCCCTGCTGAAATATCAAAAGAAACACTTTGGAAAGTTGAAGCCATCACCGTTTCTGTAGTCCGCAACTTTAAATCACCAGGACTTTTTGCAGTAGAATTGCTAGTAGATCAACGTGGGGATGTTTTTGTAAATGAAACAGCTCCTCGTGTGCACAATAGCGGGCATCATACTATTGAAGCACATTTCAGCTCTCAATTTGACATGCTCTGGCGAATTATTTTGGGGCATCCCTTAGGCAATACAAAAGCCATACTCCCTTCCATCATGGTAAATCTGGTTGGAAACGAAGGATTTTCGGGTCCTGTTAAATATGATGGTTTAAATGAAGCCTTGTCTATTGAAAATGCATTTATCCACTTATATGGTAAGCTGGAAACAAAACCTGGTCGCAAAATGGGGCATATTACTATCATGAGTGCTGAAAAACAAGACCTGATACACAAGGCGAACAAGATTAAACAGTCACTTTCGGTAATATCCTAACTCATCCTTGATATTAACCGCTCATCAGCCGTTTAAGGTTAATTAAAGTTAATGGCACGGCTCTAAGAGTATTTTAAGACCGTTTTGTTTTAATTAGAACCTACTTTTGACGTTCTAACACCAATTGAGACACAAGTGAAACGTTCTTATTTATTTTACTCGTTAGCATTAGTCTGTTCCCTATCCATTTTGGCCACTTCTTGCGATAGTAAGCGCAAAAAAGATGCGGCTGCACAGCAGAAAACGGGACCTCGCCCGCCTGCTAAAGTTGATGGTTATATAGTGCATACCGAAACGGTAAGTGACGCCATTGATGTTCCAGGAACCATCGTAGCTGGAGAATCAACCGATATTCATCCAGAGGTTGCAGGCAGAATTATTTCGCTAAATGTAAGGGAGGGTGCCTTTGTAAGTAAAGGTGCTGTTTTAGCCAAATTATACGATGCCGACCTGCAAGCGCAACGACGCAAGCTGGAAGTGCAGCTAAAGATGGCCCAACAAACAGAAGACCGATACAATCAGTTACAAAAAATTGGTGGGATAAGTAAACAAGACTACGATGTTACTTCTTTGCAGGTTAGTAACATTCGTGCTGACCTTGCAATTATCAATACAGAAATAGAAAAAACTGTTATTCGTGCTCCTTTCAGTGGTAAACTAGGCTTAAAAGCAACTAGCATTGGAGCGTATATAACGCCTCAAAGCATTATTACTTCTATTCAAAAAACAAGCGGTCTACGTGTTGACTTCAATGTCCCGGAAAAATATACTGGCGTGGTTAAAAACGGCAAATATGTAAATTTTACGGTAGATGGAAGCACCCGAAACTATACAGCTGTTGTAATGGCTACAGAGTCAGGCATAGCAGAAGCCACCAGAAGTCTTACCATTCGTGCGCAAGTTAAAGGCGAAGAAGCAGGGCTTGTACCAGGAGGATTTGCAAAAGTGCATGTAGCCTTTGATCCGGATCCTAATGCTTTAATGATACCAACTCAGGCGATTATACCCCAAGCTCGCGGTAAGAAAGTATACGTATATCGTGACGGCAAAGTTGATTTTGTAGATGTAGAAACAGGTATTCGGGACTCTTCCAATGTCCAAATTACCAGCGGGTTAACGAAAGGTGACACTATTATTGTTACAGGATTACTTAGCCTGAAACCAGATTCAAAAGTTACCATCCGCAAAGTAGTTAATGGCACAACTTCACAGCCTGATACTAGTGCGGTAACACAAAAAGCTGCGCTATAATAAAATTGAGCAGCTTCGTTGAAGTAGAAACCATATTAATTAAATCCCCTCTCTTTTGAGAGATATAGGATTGAGTTATGAATTTATCAGAAATCAGTTTAAAGCGGCCGGTTTTAGCCATAGTGTTGAACATTATCATTGTAGTGTTTGGCGTTATAGGCTTTAAGTTTTTAGGTGTAAGAGACTATCCGGCTATTGACCCACCAAATATCAACGTACGAACTTCTTATGGCGGTGCGAACCCAGATATCATTGAAACCCAAATTACAGAACCACTGGAAAAGGCCATCAATGGTATTGCAGGCATTAAAAACATTACATCCAGTAGTAATGCCGGTTCAAGTAATATCAACGTAGAGTTTGATTTGGGTGTAGACCTTGAGGCAGCGGCAAACGATGTAAGGGATAAAGTATCCCAAGCATCACGTTCTCTGCCCTCAGACTTGGAAGCTCCTCCAGTAGTATCAAAAGCCGATGCCAGCTCCGACCCTATCCTCTCCATGACCGTGCAGAGCAATACACGCAACCAATTGGAGATATCAGAGTGGGCCAACAACGTTTTGGTTGAGCGTCTACAAACCATACCCGGGGTTAGTGCTATTCAGATTTGGGGAGAGAAACGCTATGCTATGCGCATTTGGTTTGATCCAGAGAAGCTGACGGCTTATGCGCTTACCCCTGGCGACGTACAGCAAGCCTTATTAAGAGAGAACGTGGAACTACCATCTGGCAAAATTTCTGGTAATGCTACTGAGCTTACTGTGCGCACATTTGGCCGTTTGAACACAGAGGATGAGTTCAACAATATTATAATTAAAAATGTCAACGGTTCAGACATACGTGTAAAAGATATTGGCGAAGCTGTTTTAGGACCAGAAAACGAAGAGTCTCAATTAAGAGAAAGTGGTATCCCAATGATTGCATTAGCAATCATACCACAACCTGGCTCCAACTATGTATCCATCTCTAATGAGTTTTATAAGCGATACGAGCAGCTTAAAAAAGAAATGCCACAGGACATTACAATGAACATTGCTCTTGATCAGACTAAGTTCATTAAGCGCTCTATATCGGAAGTAGAAGAAACGTTGATGATCTCAATTGGGCTCGTTGTATTGATCATCTTTTTGTTTTTCCGCGACTGGCTGATTGCTATCCGTCCGTTGATAGATATTCCTGTTTCGCTGATAGGGGCCTTCTTTATCATGTACCTCTGTGGGTTTACTATTAACGTATTATCGCTACTGGCCATTGTTTTAGCAACAGGACTGGTTGTGGATGATGGTATAGTTGTAACCGAGAACATCTATAAAAAGATGGAACAGGGGATGAACAAGTGGAAAGCAGCTAAGGAAGGTTCAAAAGAAATCTACTTTGCTGTAATTGCCACGTCGATCACGTTGGCTGTAGTATTCTTACCAATCATCTTCTTACAGGGCTTTGTGGGACGCTTATTCCGTGAGTTTGGTATAGTGGTGGCTGGTGCGGTATTAATTTCAGCGTTTGTATCATTGACTTTGACGCCAGTACTGAACGTAAAAATGAGTAAGAAGGATGTACACAAGCATTCCTGGTTCTATATTAAAACAGAACCTTTCTTCCTGGGGATGGAAAATGGATACAAGAGGCTGCTTACGAGCTTTATGAAAGTGCGGAGATTGGCATGGCTCATTGTTATTATATGCGGCGGCTTAATAGCATACATAGGGCAACAGCTTCCTTCTGAATTGGCTCCAATGGAAGACAGAAGTCAATTCCGTCTTCAGGTTACAGCACCCGAAGGAACGGCTTACGACTACATGGATCGCTATATCGATAGATTAACCACTTTCATGTTGGATTCTGTGCCGGAAAAACAAACGGTACTATCTATTACAGCGCCGGGGTTTGCTAGTGGCGCCACTAACTCAGGGATGGTGAGGGTAACCTTAAAAGATCCAATGGAAAGAGAGCGTTCCCAGAAAGAAATCGTAGAAATGGTAAACCGTAACCTTCCAAAATTTAATGAAGGAAGGGCTTTTGCCATTGAAGAACAAACGATCTCAGTGAACCGAAGAGGTGGACAACCGGTTCAGTTCGTAATTCAGAATAACGATTTTAATAAATTAACCCAGATACTACCTCGCTTTTTGGAAGAAGCTAACAAAAGCTCAGTTCTACAGGGTGTCGATGCTGATTTAAAATTCAATAAGCCAGAACTTAGAATTAATGTAGACCGTTTAAAAGCTAGTGAACTAGGCGTTAGTGTTGAAGATGTTTCACAAACCTTACAGTTGGCTTTGAGTAACCGTCGCTTGGGGTACTTTACCAAAGAAGGTAAACAATACCAGGTTATGGGCCAGGTAGCTCGTAAAGACCGTGATGATCCAACTGACTTAAAAGCATTATATGTAAGAAATAGAGATGGTCAAATGATTAGTTTAGACAACTTAGTTTCATTTGAAGAGGCCACTACACCATCTACCATTTACCATTTTAACCGTTTCAAATCAGCTACTATCTCTTCAGGTTTGGCGCCAGGCAAAACTGTTGGCGATGGTATTAATGAAATGGAAGCAATAGCAAAAAAGCTTTTGGATGAATCATTTTCAACGCAGTTAACAGGCACAGCCAGAGACTATAAAGAAAGTGGCAGCAATACCAACTTTGCGTTGTTCTTAGCCTTGGGATTAATCTTCTTGATCTTGGCAGCACAGTTTGAAAGCTTTATCGATCCATTGATAATTATGGTAACAGTACCATTGGCGATAGCGGGTGCCCTACTCTCCCTTTGGATCTTTGGACATTCGTTAAACATCTTCTCACAGATCGGTATGATCATGCTAATAGGTCTGGTAACAAAAAACGGTATCCTTATCGTTGAGTTTGCCAACCAGAACCGCTTGCAAGGCATGGGCAAAATGGAAGCTGCTATTTATGCCTCAAGTCAGCGCTTACGACCTATCCTAATGACCAGCTTAGCCATGGCATTGGGCGCCTTACCTATCGCACTTTCATTGGGTGCTGCGGCTACCAGCCGTATACCATTAGGAATTGTGATTGTAGGTGGTATCGTATTCTCATTGGTCTTAACACTATTTGTTATACCTGCTATGTACTCATTCCTATCTTCTAAAAAGAAGAAAAATGAGTTGGAAGTCATGGAAGAACAAGAACTACTAGAACAACAAAATGCAGCTTCGGTTGCACATACTAAAGCAAGTATTGAAAACTAGAAAACTTGCAGGCTTAAATTTAATTCGAACATGAAACTTAAATATAGTGTTTTTGGCTTGGGGCTTATGTTGGTGTCTGTATTGACACAAGCGCAAACCCGCCTATTAACATTGGAAGAAGCCGTAGCTACTTCTTTAAAGAATAATTACGATATCCAATTATCCAGGAATGATTCCACACTGGCTGCCCTTAACAACTCCTATGCGAACTATGCATTCTTGCCTCGCTTAAATGCAGGAGGTGCCTATATTCACAACGCCACTAACCAGCGTCAAGAACTGGCCAGTGGAGCTAAAAGAGGTGGCGACGTTAAATCCAATAACCTACAAGCGTCGTTAAACTTAGACTGGACGTTGTTTGATGGATTTAAAATGTTTATCACTAAAAAACGTTTAGGGGAATTAGTTGAGTTAGGCGAAATTCAGATCAAAGCCCAGGTAGTAACAACAGTTGCTGATGTTATGCGTGTCTATTATGACATTGTACGCCAGGAACAGCTTCAACGGGCTATGGACGAACAAATGCAACTAAGTGAAGAGCGCTTAAAGATTGCCCAGTATAAATTTGATATTGGAACAGGAGCAAAACCAGACGTTCTTCAGGCTCAAATTGATATGAATGCACAACGTTCAGCACTGCTAACACAACAATCGAATATTGGTAACCTGAAAGAGCAATTGAATAACTTGTTGGCGCAGCCTTTGAACACGCAGTTTTCAGTGGCAGACACTACAATTGCTTTCAATACACACCTTACACTTGATTCCGTTCAAACGGGTTTGACAGCATCTAACCCTGATTTACTTTTGGCTAAACAGAACTTAGTTTTAGCAGACCTCACGCTTCAACAACGTCGTGCTGAGCGCTTCCCTACTATTGAGTTTAATTCAGCATACAATTTCAACCGCACACGTAACCAAACAGTGGTAAATGAAATTACGCAGCCTTTATTAAATCAGAATAAAGGATTAAACTATGGAGTTACGGCTACTATTCCATTGTTTAATGGATTGGAAAACAGACGACTTACCAAGGCCGCCCAACTTGACATTGACTATCAGCGCCTTCAATACGATCGTAATTTGGCGCAACTTAATACGAACATAGTTACCAGCTATCGCAATTATGACCTCTATAAGCGCACATTGGCTTTAGAAGAAGAAAATATTAAACTAGTACGTGAAAACCTATTCATAGCCAGAGAACGCTACCGCTTAGGCATCTCTACATTCATAGAAATGCGTGAAGCGCAGATTAACTTGGCTGAAGCAACCAACCGGTTAATTCAGGCACGCTTTAATACTAAAGTTTCAGAAATAGAGTTAATGCGTCTAAAAGGAGATATAATTAAATAAGACACATTAAAACTTGCGCTAAACGGCCATCTCCAATCGATTGGAGATGGCCGTTTTCTTTTTGAGAAAAGTTGCTACATATCATTTTAAGATTTCTTACGAACTTCGCAGCTTGCATTAATTGCTCAAAACGTTTTTAATAGATGAACAACAAACAAGAATCTCCCTTGGTAGGCATAATTATGGGTAGCGATAGTGACCTTCCGGTAATGAAAGCAGCTGCTGATATCTTACAATTCTTTGAAGTTCCTTTTGAACTAACTGTAGTATCAGCACACAGAACGCCACAGCGTATGCTGGAATATGCTGAATCAGCTGCCAGTAGAGGTCTTAAGCTAATTATAGCAGGTGCTGGTGGAGCAGCACATTTACCAGGTATGGTAGCAGCCATTACACCATTACCAGTAATTGGCGTACCTATTAAATCCTCAAATTCTATTGATGGTTGGGACTCAATCCTATCAATCCTTCAAATGCCCAATGGAGTGCCTGTTGCTACTGTTGCCCTCAACGCAGCTAAAAATGCCGGAATATTAGCCGCTAAAATTTTAGGCACTTCTGATGAAAATCTGCGCCAAAAGATCGTAACCTACATGGAGAACTTAAAAAAAGAGGTAAATGAAAAAGTGGAGCATTTACAGCATAGCGGCTACCCTAACCGCTTTGATGTTAAATAACGCTAAGGCACAGTCTGTAACATTACTAAAAACTGAATACTTAGAAAATTACCCATCCGCATCAGGCATTGAATATAACAATGGTAAGCTCTATATCATGGGTGATGATGCCACCCAGTTACTGGTTTTAACCACAGATTATAAACCTATTGATAGCGTAACCATTTTCCAGCAAAGCGGTAAGCGTATTCATTACTCAATCAAGCCAGACCTAGAGTCGCTGACTTTTTGCAAGTACAAAGGGGAAAAATACCTGGTGGCTACCGCATCTTTTTCATCTGAAAAAAGAAACACATTATATGCATTTCCTGAAAATAATCTAAGCCGCTATAAAACAATTTCTACAATAATTCCAATTCACTACCTAAAGAAAATCGGCATTAGTGAACCCAATATAGAAGGATCGGCTGTAATCAATAAACAGGTGGTGATAAGCAATCGTGCCAACTTTAATAATCGCACGAACTATTTGGTCTCAATTCCTATTAAAAAGCGCTCATTAAAAAAGTATACGCATTGGAAAAAATCTGCAGTAGCTTTTCAAAATTTAGTGAATACTGTTGGCATTTCTGGACTAGAATACTCGCATGAAAACGATCTGCTCTTCTTTACAGCATCTACAGAAATTACCAAAAGTGCTACTGAAGACGGTGCTATTGGTGAAAGTTATTTAGGGTATTTCAACAACTACTCAAACAAAACATGCAAGGCATCAATTGCTCCCGACAAATTAATAAACTTATCAAAGGAGCTTAAAATTGGTAATCAAAAGATAGAAGGTGTTTGCATAGAAAGCCATGAAGGAAATACATACTTCCTTCATTTAGTTGCCGATAATGATGATGGCCGAAGTACGCTCTATAAAGTAAAACTAACGCTTTAATTATTTTCCGTTAAGACAGTAAATTCTTGCTCTAAACCTAAAGAATGCTCATATAAAGCTTCGATAAATTCATGCCCCCAACGGGAGTAGTAGTAGCCTATATTATCAACACGCTCTTGTAGGCTGTTTTTAGGAAAGAGTTTGTTTTTAATAGTCTCAATCTTTAGTTTTTGTTCATTGAATTTCCGTTTTTCTGCACGTAACATTTTCTTCTCTAATTCTTGCAACCGATGCAACGCTTGTTTTTTTATGGCAGCCACATGTTGAGCCAACGTAGGGTCAATATTTTGTGCTTGATCATATATAGAATCATATAAAGCACTCGCGCTTTCCAGCTTACCATTTAATGCAAGATCATGCACTGAATGCTGTTTTACAAGAGAGTTTAAGATAACTTCATTCGGCTGAAAGATAGTTTCAAGTGTGAGGCCTAATTTTTCTATCTTTTGCTGCCAAGACTTCTCTAGTACCAAAAAGGAATTCCTTAAAACCAGTACAGGAAAAGGTACATTAAAGTGTTTAAAAAGATCTTTCAATTGCAGCCAATAAGCAATCTCTCCACCACCACCTATAAATGCAATATTTGGCAATATCGATTCCTGGTATAAACCACGTAAAATAACATTGGGACTAAACCGTTCTGGATGTACGCTTAATTCTTCTTTTAATTCAGATGCTGTAAAGACTATGTCTGTATTATGAACAATGAATTTATCACCACTGCTTTCAATTCGCTCACGAATAGAATTTTGCAGATAAAATAAATTTATATCACGGGCGTGTGCCTGTTCATTGTAATGTTCACTTAATTTCCCTCCTGTATTACTTACAATTTGAGATGGTGCATGCAGAAACAGATCATCTTCAAATACCTGTTTCATACTTATTTTCAACAAAGGTTGGTCTGCAATCAATACGATTAATCCATATGAAGAAAACAAGCTATGCACCAGCTTTAATGTCGCCTGTTGTATAGTGTTACCTTCTTTAAAACAGTTTCTAAGCGTATCTATCCATTCTTTACCGTAAGGATAAATGGAAAGCTGCCCTTCCAGCGTTGCCAATAATGACAAAAGGCTGTTGTCAACCAGCATTCGCCCTACAGCCCCCGTTTGAGAGGTAGCCCACTCATATTTTTTTCCTTCAACAGTAAAGTGATTCAATTCCGCCAAATCCGCATCTTCAGATCCCATATAATAAACAGGAACAAAGTCATATTCAGGCAATTGCTTTTTCAGTTCGCCTGCCAGCTTTATTGCATGAAGAATTTTATAGATAAAATAGAGTGGACCAGTAAACAAGTTAGGCTGATGGGCAGTACAGACAGTGAACGTAGTTTCCTTAGCCAACAATGTTATATTACTGTTTACCTTTTCGTCAACGACTAGCTCTTTATATTGTTCATTTAATGTAGCAACCAAAAGAGGTCGATCTATGGACTGCTTTTGTTTTCTAGCGATGAGCTCCTTTATGCCATCAATAGTTGGATGCTCCTCATAAAATGGAGATAATGTAGCAGCTCCTTCCAAGTAATCTAAAACAATTTTAGTAAAAGCTCCAGTCTGTTGGTATGGAATACGTTGCGCAGAAAACATGGGTTAAAAATACTCACATCTTGTCAATGTGTAACAATTGACGCTTATGTTAACTGATTATTTACAGACTAACATATGATTGAATTAGGCTGGTCAGTTTGCTTCAAAAGGTATATACTTTGAAATAGCTCAAACTTCAAGGATTCAATTTTTCTAAATTTATTGTGTTTAAAGGATTTCATTTAACCTTCAGATTAGTAGTATTCGGTTACACAAACAATAAGAAAACGAATCAATTTATACTAATTACTATTCCTATTATATTTGCTTTTAGTCATAATTATCCGCCATGCCCATAATCCTTTATGTAGACGACGACATAGACGATTTGAACTTTATGAAAGAAGCTTTTAAGGAAATTGATCCTTCTGTTAGTGTTACAGAGGTTAACAATGGCGTAGAAGCGTTAAAACATTTAGAAGCATTGAAATCTAGTCCGGCTTCGTTTCCATCTTTAATTATAATGGATATAAATATGCCTTTAATGGATGGACGTATGACTATCAAGCGTATCAAGGAAGATGCCCTTTTACGCCCTATTCCTATTGTGGCTTTTACAACCTCTAATAATCCAATGGACCGCTTAGTTTGTGGTCAGATGGGCGTAAAATGTGTACTCAAACCAAACAGCGCTGCGGAACTGAAACAAATAGCCAAAGGCTTTTTACTGAACTACGTTTATTCTTAAATAGCAAACGCCTATTAAATATTTACTCTGATCGCCATTATTCATTGGTCATCTCCTTTGCCATCCTACCTAGTTGTTTTAATCCTGTTTCTAACTCCCTACTCCATTTTAAGCCATAGCTTAACCGGATACAATTAGAGTATTGATTTTGAAGGGTAAACATAGGACCAGGAGCTATACTTATTCGTTGGCGATGGGCTTTCTCATAAAGTCTTATAGCATCTATTTTTTTGTTCAACTCTAACCACAATACAAAACCACCTTGGGGTTTTGTTACCCGAGTATCTTCTGGGAAATACTCTCCTATGGCCCGTAGGAACTGTAAACTATTGGTATGAAGAATACCTCGCAGTCGGCGTAAGTGGTTCTCGTAACGCCCATTTTCTAAGAAATCTGCTACTACCTGTTGTGTAAGAGTACTTGCTGATCCGCTATGTAACAAACTTAACCGTTTCACTTGTTCAGTATACTTTCCCGCTGCCACCCAACCTACTCTATACCCTGGGGCAAGTGTTTTTGAAACAGAACTACACCATAGAACATTGCCCTCTTCATCAAACGATTTACAAGATAAAGGACGACTATTACCAAAATAAGTGTCGGCATAGAGATCGTCTTCTAGTAGAGGAATTTCATGTTTAGACAACAAAGACACAACTTCCTTTTTTTGTTCATCGGGCATACAACTGCCCAAGGGATTATTGAAATTGCTTACCAGCAAACAAGCCTTTATTTGTGGCATCACTTTTTTTAAAGCCTCAATTTCAATTCCTGTCTTAGAATTAGTAGAAAGCTCCACTATATTTAACCCAAGACTTTTCGCCAATTGTAATATCCCAAAATAGACAGGACTTTCAACAGCAATGGAGTCACCACATTTTGTTACAGCCATAAGGCTAAGAGCCAACGCATTTCGGCATCCGGCTGTTATAACGATGTCTTCTTCACGGAGTTTGCCTCCCCATGTAAAAGACCAGCGAGCAATCTGCCGTCGCAAGTCTAAATTTCCTTGCGCAAGTTCATAACCCGTACCACTATACGGCAAATTGCGCATAGCATGCAGTACAGCCTTATTGAGTTTGGCGATAGGCAACAATTCATCTGATGGAACGCTCAATGAAAATTGAGTCAGCTTGTTATCACACAAACTATCATTTACCCTCAATACTAAATCGTCAATATAATTATTTGACGTTTCAGAAGTTGGGTGGCTAGTAAACGGACTTTCCAAAGATTTATGAGACAGCTGGGAAACATAATATCCCGACTTAGGACGAGATTCAATTAGCCCTTTCCGCTCCAATTCAAAATAGGCTTGTGTAGCAGTACTCATACTTACTCCTTGCTCTCGGCACACAGTTCTGATAGATGGCAGCTTATCTCCCACCCTTAATACCTCTTTGAATATTTGAAATTCAATACCAGCAGCAATGCGTTGATATAATAATTCGTCTTGCATAAACCCTAATCTGTACCGGTCAAAGGTATCAAAACTGTATCTGTACTTGTATTATTATGACTCAGAACTTTGCTTCATAATCAACATTCACTCACCATGATCATTTTAAATAGTTCATTAGCCGATGTGAACACCATCTTTAACTTGTACAACCAAGCCACAGAGCACCAGAAAAAGGTATTTACAAAAAATTGGGTAGGCTTTGAAAAGAGCTTAATAGAAGCCGAAATCCTGGAAAATCACCAATGGAAAATTATAGTTGATGGTCAAATTGCGTGTGTTTTCGCCACTACTTTCAATGATCCTCTTATATGGGAAGAAAAAGACTTAGAGCCCTCTATTTATATTCACCGCATAGCTACAGCCACCGCCTTTAGAGGGAATGGCTTTGTAAAACACATTGCCAACTGGGCAGTGCAATATGCTAAAACAGTAAATAGATCATTTGTAAGGCTTGACACATGGGGTGGCAACATTAAACTGAATCAATATTATATGGACTGTGGCTTTACCTACCTGGGCACTAGAAGCTTAAAAGATAGCAGCCGTTTACCTGCACACTACAAAGAAGGCGAACTGTATAGCTTATTTGAAATCCCGGTTTAATAAAAAAGGCTAAGGTAGAAACCTCAGCCCGCTTTAAAATCCAATATCCTATGAAAAACCATATATACCTCTACAATTAAGATGCCATTTGATTTATAGGCTCTAGCGAAGGCGATTCTCTATTTCTAGAGATTAACTGAGTAAATGACTATCGAAAGCAGGCAAACAATTCCCCATTTTGCCTTTAATGACCCTATAGAACTCAATTAGAGCTATCACTCAACGCAAATTTCTATTATAGAGTGAAATAAAATAAATGTATTTGAAGGGCTCAAATCGCTCACTCAGGGCACTACAAAAAGATTCAAACTACATGAATTTTAATATTGGGAACATGATGTTGCAATTTGTTTCACCATCATGGAATTCGTAATGCTCTATAATTCCTCCCTCTCTTTTAAATATGTATTTTGCAATCAATTCCCTTTCCCCTAACCATTATACATACCTATGCTGTATGTAACTGCCTTTCAAATAGCCGACAGTATTGATATTAAGGGTTTCAAAGCAGCCTTCAAGGCTGAATTACATTACAGCGACTCTGATGAGCTATTTTATATCCCAGACAATGGTCAATACATCTATGTCTTTAAATATGGCGTTGTTTGTTTTTTGAATTATGATGCAATAGAGATCACCGGCTTCCTACAAATCATTAACCCTTACTGCAAGAACTATTTAGGAGAAAGTTTAAATGAAGAATTCTTAGTTAAAACCGGGGCTAGAGAGACGCGGATCGGCTACAACAGAATCGAAATTGAAGAACCAGCTATCGATGTGTTACGCCTTATAATGCTCAATGTTTCTCAATCGGTAGCTTTAGACTATTATTCCGAACTTACAACTAAGCTGTTGGAGGATACCAATTTCCACACCCTGATCCTAGAGCAAAAGGGCCGCCTTAATATTTCTGGCCGCAACCTAAAACGCTATATTGGCAAGACACTAAATTTAAAGAATCGCATTATCGAGAACCTTTACATTTTCGATTCTCCACCTGAAACCTGGGAAGATGAAAAACTAAATAAGATTGACATTGATTTGAAACGCACATTTGACTTACAAGAACGTACACGCAACATTTCAGAAGGACTAGGCATTGTAAAAGAAAACCTGGACCTATTCAAAGATCTACTACAATACCGCCATAGCAGCGTTCTAGAATGGATAATAATAGCACTGATCTTTGTGGAAGTTGTTAACCTCTTTATAGAAAAACTATTCCAATAGTCAGAAATACTATTTTGCTATTTCAATCTTTATTTTCTTCCCTTTTACTTTTTCATTTTTAATCAATTGCAAGGTATGACTAGCCTGGTTTCTTCTTACTGCTACAAATGAGAAAAAATCCTTTACTTCAATTAACCCAACATCTTCTTTCTTTAGCTTTCCCTTATTTGTCAGGAAGCCTACTATATCTATTTTATTGACTTTATCTTTTTTACCAGCACCCACAAAAAGAGTCACCCACTTTGACTTCTCCGGCACGGCATTTTTTTCCGGAACAGTTAACTCCTCAACTGGTACTGATATGTAAGGCGGAATTGCCTCTTCGCTATTTAAGATTAAAATAGCCGTTCCACTGGCATCCATGCGAGCCGTACGTCCATTTCGATGAGTAAAAATGTCTTCGGTTGCAGGTAAATGATAATGAATAATGTATCGGATATTGGTAATATCCAAACCTCTGGCCGCTAAATCAGTTGTTACTAAGAATTGAATACTTCCATTACGGAATTTTGCCAATGCTACTTCACGATCACGTTGCTCCATAGCACCATGATAAAAAGTGCTTGTTATTCCTTTTTCGCTTAATAGCTTATGCACTCTTTCCACCGACTCCCGGTGATTGCAGAAAATAATAGTTGAACGACTCCCGATGAAGCATAGCAGCTGGAACAAGGTGTCAATCTTATCCTTATCGTCAGAAACAATGTACTGAACAGATAAGGCTGCTTTAGGTGTTGCATCTGCAGGCAAAAAATCCAATTGTTCAAGTGTAGCTGCCCTACAAAATCAGGTACTTCTACCGCCTGGGTAGCAGAAGTCAATATGCGCCTTTTAATATTTTTAAACGCAGAAATAACAGTGGCTACTTCCTCCTGGAAACCGAGCTCAAGCGATTTATCAAATTCATCTAATACAACAGTTTCTATTGAATCGACAGTAATATTGCCACGACGAATATGATCAGCCAATCGGCCTGGCGTACCAATAATTACGGCGGGTGGTTGTATTAGATTATTTTCTTCAATTTCTCTTTTATGGCCTCCATAACAGCAAGTTACTTTTAGCCCTGTACCCATGGTACGGAACACCTGTTCTATTTGCAAGGCCAACTCACGAGACGGTACAATCACTATTGCCTGCGTATTCTTGTTATGGCCATCAATATGCTGTAATACGGGTAGTAAAAAGGCCAATGTCTTTCCCGAACCTGTAGCAGAAAGGATCATTACATTGTCATGTTTTTTAGTGGCTTCAATTGAAGCCTCCTGCATTTCATTTAAGTTTTCAATATTTAAGTTGGAAAGTATGGTCTCTATTGAGTAGTGCCGCTTATGCATATCGGCAAAAGTACGAGGTATCGACTGTTACTTTGTGATATTCAGTCAACTATTGCATTCATCGCTTAAATTTAACACAAGTAACCGTTCATGCCTTGAAAGCTTGATACTACATTGCTTTCCAATCGTTCTTACTTACAACATCCAGCTTTTCAAAAGCATTAAGTTTATTCAAATCTAAAATAGTGGTTGCATTATCAGCTGACTCATGGTACATGGGCTTAAACTTTGCACCCCATATAACTTCATTATAGGTATATGACGTACGCTGCGTTACCTGGTTGGAAAAAATGGAATCAAAGCCCGTCATTTGCACCATCACCTCCAGGTCCGTCTGTTTTATTTCTTCTTCCGTTAAATTTAATAAGGGGCTCTCACCATCTATTGGGTGTACAACTGTCCAGTTCATATTAAACATATCAATGCGAGAACGCTCAAGTGCCAATTGAAAGAATTGATATTCTGGCCTATCATCATTGGGTAAAAGCAAAGAAATGGTAACATTAACCCGTGCTTCAGTAAGGTGGTGATTGCCTTTGTAAGGCACCATGCGGAACATAAATGCCCAACCATCTTTAAATGGACTTATCAATGCATTTTCGCTAAACGACACAAAAGCTCTAGGCCTGGAAAATCGCCCATACAACAAGCCGGTTACTAAAGCAAAGAACAACCATCCACAAAACGCTTCTATTGATGCCACAATATCAGCTCCATCACTTACCGGATTAATTCGTCCGTACCCTACCGTGGTAAAGGTTTGTGAGCTAAAATAAAACAGCTCTCGAATACGCCCCCAGCTTGTTTTTGAAAGTAACCCCTGCAGCTGGTCCTCGCCAATGAGGAAATAAACACATGTAAACAAACTATTTACTATTAAATAAAATGCAAGGATTAAACCCAGAAACCTCAACCAGGACAGCTCTAATAAATAGGAATAAACACTTGTTCGATTCAACCAGGGAATTCCTCTTTTATGCAAATTGAATGTGCCGTCCTTATTAAGAAAGCGTCCTCCGATATTGCTGGCCTGTGCTCCAAATCCCGTATCTGGATTCTTTTTTGAAAAAGGGTTGATTTTAAAAGAAGGCATGTTGCAGTGTTTTGCAACCACAAGGTAAATGTTTGTGTAAGAAATTCAGGAATTATAGCAATAGACTACTTCGTTAGTTATCAGCAGTTAATTCACCTAACTCAAAACGAGCGGTCACAGCTTTTTTGCTTCCTTGTTTATTCAGCGTACTAGAGTTACCTGGACTAATATCGGAAAAATAGATTGTTTCTGAATCTACTAACCGATCACCCTTTTTATAATAGAAAACGTTTACAGCTACCTGTTTCAACTTAACTGTACCCGTGTTTTGAACTGTAATATGAATCTCTTTGATACGGGTACTATTTTCTCCTGGCACATACCGGCCATCCAATTCTGCGGCCTTAATAATAGGAACCTTTGGCACTTCATCTTCTATTGGTGAGCTAGGGAGCACAGGATGAATGGCTAGTTGGCTATCTTTTGATTTCTTTTTTGCTATTTTATCCTGAATATCCTTTCCAGCAGCATCATCTTTGTGCAGTACTTTTCTCATAGAATCAATAAAGGCTTCCATAGTAGTTCGTTGACTATCAGAAACCTGTTGCGGCATAACCGTTTTACTTTCTACTGGAGCTGAATATTGATGCCTTTCTTTTGGCTTGTCCGCTTTTGCTTTATTTTCTACTGCATCTTTTTGTTTGTAAACAGGCCATACGATCTCCTTGTTTTTACCAGCCAATACAAATAAGATAAACACAGCACTTACGGCCCCAAAGGCTATCCAGCCCTTATAATTTAAGTTCGTTTCTCTTTTTTTATGCTTTTTACCATGCAGCCAATCCGCATAATCCTGCTTCAGATCTTCAAGTGAACGAGCATATTTTGTTTGTACATCTTTAGCTTCCTGTTCGTTTTTTTCATTGTACGCTTGAATACGCTGATAAATCGCATTTGCCTTTTGCTCCAGCATTTCAGCTGTTATCTCATTTTCTTCCTGCACCATTACCGCCTCTGAGTCTGGAATAATAGTATGCGTAACAGTTGGTAAAGCGGGTTGAGGTAGCGGTTCTGGAGTGATAGTTGCGGGCGTTGCGCCAATTACATAGGATTTCAGATCTTCTATTTCAGTTGGATACCGCCAACAGGCGCTTTTTCCTTCTACCCAAATAAGGTCATATGGCCGCAGCTTTAATTGTACCAGTTCGTCCAAGTTATATGGACCTTGTTCTTTATTATTACGAAGAATGCGGTACATTATCCTAACAGATTAGCTTGAATAGATATGCAAATCTTAATCCATAGGCGAATTTTCTCTTTTACTGTGGTATATCTAAGTTACGATATTAATTAGTGACTTAAAATAGAGGTGTGATCAGATATAAAAATCGCACGCCTACTATTTCGCCACGTTTTCTTCTTTCTAATAGTGCATACAACCCTCGCTGAAGTGTTGTTCTACCAGGCAAGTTTTATTCAGCCATTGGTTTTCGCTCCGGCACCAAATTGGATAGGTGCATTTGCATAAAGCCACTTAAATTAAAAGTATTTGCTCTTGAAGTTTCACCATTAAGCAGCAATTTTGACATTCAAACTCATCTATGCGGTTTTGGCTTTTTACTATTCTGGTATGTTGTTCTCTAAGTAGTTTTTCTCAAAATACTTTCCGCGCTGTCATTCAAAGCAGATCCACTAATGAAGCCTTAAAAGGGGCAACTATAAAGATTAATCAATCCATTTCCTTCAGTAACGATAGTGGTTATGTAGAGGTAAAGAACTTGCCTGCTGGTGAAATTAATGTAGAGGTTACTTACACTGGCTTTGAAGCGCAAGCTTTAAAATTCGCCATACCCGATACATCTGTACACCTGATTCTTCTGGCAAATGAACATAATGAATTGGAGAATGTAACGATTGTTGCCTCCACGCGTACCAACCAACGAATTGAAAATGCTCCCTTAAAAGTAGAAGTAATTGGACAAGAGGAAATGAGTGAGGAAAACACCCTTAAGCCAGCCAATATTGCCAGTATTCTTGGCGATGTAAGTGGTATACAAATTCAGCAATCTTCCGCTGTATCAGGAAACGCCAATGTGCGCATTCAAGGATTGGATGGCCGCTATACTCAAATCCTGAGAGACGGCATGCCCCTATTTGAAGGCTTTAGTGGAGGCTTTGGTGTTCTTCAAATACCGCCACTAGATCTAAAACAAATTGAATTGGTTAAAGGCGCCGCTTCTACCCTTTTTGGCGGTGGGGCAATTGGTGGCCTGGTTAATCTCATATCCAAAAAACCTTCGTTTAAACAAGAGGGGGAATTAACGTTCAACCAAACAACGCTAAAAGAAAGCAATTTCAACACCTATTTAGCAAGAAGAAACAAACATGTTGGCTATACATTTTTTGGCGGCCTCACGCATCAGGATGCGGTAGATGTTAACAAAGATGGTTTTAGCGATGTTCCTAAACTGAATGCCTATATCATACACCCCCGCTTTTTTGTTTACCCTGCCCAAAATCTGACGATTGCCATTGGGTATTCCGGAACATTTGAAACAAGAAATGGTGGCGATATGCAAGTATTAAAAGGACAAAAAGACGCCATACACCAGTTCTTTGAAGAGGATGCCTCCCAACGCCATACCGGTGATGTTCAAGTGCAATATGCCATTGACCAACAACATACAGTAGAGCTTAAAGCCAGTACCAGTGCGTTCACTAACGGTATAACTACAGATGTACATTATTTTAAAGGTCGCCAGCTCAACTACTTCTCCGAGCTATCTTATGTACTTAATAATCCCACGATCAGCTGGGTGTCGGGTATAAACCTTTTGGGAGATGAGTTCACTAAAAAACCTTCAGACCCCATATTGTTAGAAAACTTTGACAACAATACCATTGGCGCATTTACACAACTAACGGTTCGCCTACCCCATCAAACCACTTTAGAAACAGGCTTAAGAGGTGACCACCACGACCAATATGGCAATTTCTTCTTACCCAGAATTGCTTTCTTTCATCGGTTTAATGAACAATGGGCGACTCGCTTAGGCTTTGGTGCTGGTTACAAAACGCCAAATCCTTTATCGCCACAAACAACCGACTACGCCATAGAAACTATAGCACCATTACCGCCAACTGCAGAAGCTGAAAAGTCACTTGGCTATAATGCAGAAATTAATTTTAAACAGCGCTTCTCTAACGGAGCTTCATTGTTTATTAATAACGCCTTCTTCCTAACCCGGTTAAAGAATCCGATAGTTGCCAATGAGCAAACCGACGGCAGTATTCTTTTTGATAATGTAGGAAGTAATGTTACTTCAAAAGGATTTGATACGTATGTGCAGGCAAATCTGCACGACTGGGAGTTGTATGCTGGCTACACATTTACAATTGTGAATAGAAACTATCTGGAAGAAAATAAGTTCATGCCGCTTACACCCAAGAATCGCTGGGCCTTTGTAATGGTGTATGAAGTTGGTGATAAATGGCGGTTTGGGTTAGAAGGTTCTTATACCGGAAGCCAGTTCAGAGATAATGACACAAAAACACCAGCCTATTTGTTTATGGCTGGTGTGGTATCAAGACACCTTGGTGATCATTTCACCGTAGTATTGAATTGCGAAAACTTGTTGGATTATCGTCAAAGCCGGCATGAAAGCTTATATACCGGAACTATTACTAACCCAGTATTTAAGCCTATCTGGGCCCCTATAGATGGTAGAGCTGTAAATCTTGCCATTCGCTGGAATTGGGCAAAGAAAGTGTAAGCAATTATTTACCGCTTACCACTTCACCTTCCAAGTCATAATCATAGGCCTTGGTGATCTTGACATTATAGAAAGATCCGGGTTGCAGCTTTTCTGAAGTTTGTACAATTACTTCATTGTCCACTTCTACACTGTCAAACTCTGTACGGCCTAAATAGCGACCAGCCTCTTTCTTATCAATTAATACTTTAAAGGTCTGTCCTACTTTCTCCTGGTTCTTTTCATAACTGATCTCCTGTTGCACGGCCATGATCTCCTCAGCACGGCGCTGTTTCTCTTCAGCAGGTACATCATCTACCAATGCATAAGCAGGTGTATCTTCTTCATGTGAATAGGTAAAGATGCCCACACGGTCAAAACGCTGACGCTCCAGGAACCCTTTTAATTCTTCTACATCATCTAATGTTTCACCAGGAAAACCTGCAATCAATGTGGTACGCAGACAAATACCCGGTACTGTTTGACGAATATTCTGAACCAGGTCTTCCATCTCTGCACGGGTAATCTGACGGCGCATCGCCTTCAGCATATTATCAGCTGCGTGTTGCAGCGGCATATCTAAATAGTTGCAGATGTTGTCGCGCTCGCGCATTACATCCAATATCTCCATCGGGAACTTATGCGGATAAGCATAGTGCAAACGGATCCACTCAATACCTGGCACATCACTCAAACGTTTCAACAGATCGGGCAGCATACGCTTTTTATACATATCCAATCCATAATATGTCAACTCCTGCGCAATCAGCATGATCTCTTTTACACCGCGCTTGGCCAGTGTTTCCGCTTCTTTCACCAGATCTTCAATAGAGCGGCTTGTATGGTTACCACGCATTAAAGGAATAGCACAGAAAGCACACGTACGGTTACAGCCTTCAGCTATTTTCATATAAGCATAGTGTTGTGGAGTGGCCAGTAAGCGCTCTCCAATCAATTCACTCTTATAATCGGCTTCAAATCTTTTTAAGATCAGGGGCAATTCCATGGTACCAAACCAGGCATCCACTTCCGGAATACTTTGCTCCAGGTCATCACGATAGCGTTGCGTCAAACAGCCCGTTACATATACTTTATCAAGCTTACCTTTTTGTTTCAGGCTTACTTGCTCAAGGATCGTATTCACACTCTCCTCTTTTGCTTTATCAATAAAGCCACAAGTATTTACAATAACTATGTTATGATCACGCTTAGTGCTTTCATGAACTACATCAATTTCATTAGCCTGCAGCTGCCCGCTAAGAACCTCGCTGTCTACCATATTCTTGCTACAGCCTAATGTGATAATGTTGACCTTATCTTTTTTGAGTGTTTTTGCTTTCATGCGGCTGCAAAGGTAGCCGTATTCTATATTTTATCCTGTTTAGGAATATGTAAATAAGTTTGTAGCTATTGGTAAGGCTTAGATAAAAGGATATTATGCGATTCAGACACCTATATAGAGAGTTTACAGAAAGCGAAAAATCGGGCGGAATTGTTCTTTTAGGATGCACCATTCTTTCTCTTTTATTAGCCAATAGTGGCTGGGGCGAAACCTATACCCATTTCTGGCACGAGGAGGTTAACCTCTCCTTTCCTGCTGTCAATCTGAACTATTCTGTAGAGCAATGGATCAATGATGGGCTAATGACCATCTTCTTTCTGCTGGTAGGGTTGGAAATAGAGCGCGAGCTCTATGCAGGGGAGCTTTCTAACCTTAAAAATGCCACACTGCCTATTGCAGCGGCGATTGGCGGAATGTTAGTGCCAGCTGCCATTCACTTTTTCTTCAACAAAGGCACAGCTACTCAATCGGGCTATGGCATTCCTATGGCCACGGACATCGCTTTTGCTCTTGGCATACTGGCTTTATTAGGCAGGCGTATACCGCACTCTCTAAAGATCTTTTTAACAGCCCTGGCTATTATTGATGACCTGGGCGCCATATTAGTAATTGCTATTTTTTATAGCGGCGGAATTGCCTGGGGCTACTTACTAGCCGCTTTAGCCGTATTTGGCTTACTTCTTCTATTTAACCGCTTTAAGATACGCAGCCTGCCTGTTTACATTGTATTTGGTATCATCATGTGGTATTGCATGTTGCAGTCCGGCGTTCATGCTACCATAACAGGCGTTCTTTTCGCCTTTGCCTTACCCTTCGATAAAGATGATGACAATAATATCTCCTACCATTTACAGCATTTTCTGCACAAACCGGTGGCTTTTGGTATCCTCCCTCTTTTTGCCTTAGCCAATACAGGTATCATTCTTAATCCCGGTTGGTATTATCATCTAACAGAACGTAATAGCTTAGGTATAATCCTGGGGTTGGTTATTGGAAAACCACTTGGAATCACATTGTTTAGTTGGTTACTAATCAAACTTAAATGGGGATCTCTACCGCATCGAGTAAGCTGGAAGCAATTAGCCGGAGCCGGCATGCTGGGCGGTATAGGATTTACTATGTCCATCTTCATTTCCAATCTGGCTTTTAAGGATAGCGAATTGATTCAATTCTCTAAAATATCTGTACTGATAGGCTCCCTAATAGCATCCCTTCTTGGCTTACTATTTCTATACTTTGCAACAAAGAAACCTATTAAAGCCAGTCATAAAGCCTCAGCAGAAGTATAATCTCGCTAATACAAAAGAAATAAAAAGTCCAGCCTAAGCTGGACTTGTATCATTATGAAGAAGATATATTCTAACGTATCGATTAAACCTTGTTCAAGCTAAACAAGCTATCTACAAATTCATGCTTGTCAAATACCAGCAGATCTTCCATCTTCTCACCCACACCAATAAACTTCACCGGAATTTTAAACTGGTTGGCAATAGCTAGTACCACACCACCTTTTGCTGTACCATCGAGCTTAGTAATAGCCATAGCGGAAACATCTGTTGCAGCCGTAAATTGTTTGGCTTGCTCCAAGGCATTTTGGCCAGTAGAACCGTCCAACACCAGCAATACCTCGTGAGGGGCACCCGGCAATACTTTTTCAATACTACGTTTGATCTTACTTAACTCATCCATTAAGTAAAGCTTATTATGCAAACGGCCGGCCGTATCTATCAACACCACATCTGTTCCACGTGCCACAGCGCTCTGCACAGTATCAAAAGCCACTGCAGCCGGATCAGAGCCCATTGCTTGCTTTACGATAGGTACACCTGTTCTTTCTGACCATATAGTTAGCTGATCAACCGCAGCAGCTCTAAAGGTATCAGCAGCACCTAATAAAACCGATTTACCTGCCTTTTGGAAGTTATATGCAAGCTTACCGATAGTAGTAGTTTTTCCGACACCATTAACCCCAACCACTAAAATGATATAGGGCTTTGTAGGCAGATCGGTATGGAAATCATAGCTGTTAGAAGAAGGTGCATCAACCAGAATAGCTTCAATTTCTTCTTGCAATATCTTATTTAACTCACTTGTATTCAAGTATTTATCTTTAGCTACCCGCTGCTCTATCTGGTCAATGATCTTTACGGTGGTTTCAATACCCACATCGGCAGTCACCAAGGCTTCCTCCAAATTGTCAAGTACCTCTTCGTCTACAGTGCTTTTACCAGCAATGGCTTTAGAGACCTTGGAAAAGAAACTGTCTTTTGTTTTTTGTAATCCTTCGTCAAGGCTTTCCTTTTCTTTCTTACCAAATAGCTTGTTGAAAAATCCCATAGTGACAATTCTTACCCCCAGCCCCTAAAGGGAGCAGCCAGACTACTTTGCCCTTTTTTGACCTGAAGGATATTTAAATGATTAAGAAACAGAGCTTTACGATGTAATTTATAACCCAGGGGAAGTATACCCACGGAGCCATCTACCATCAATTTAAAGACCTATTAGGGCTGCAAGATACTAAGCGGATGGAAAACAACCGACATTCAGTACCGGACATAATAAAAGCTGCCCCATGGATATGAGGCAGCTTTCAGGAAAATTTACTAACCCTATAATTATTTTTGAGCTAAGAAATCTTTCACTTTCTCTTTGTGAACGATTTGCTCTTTAAAGGTATAAGCGCCAGTCTTAGGGCTGCGTACAGCTCTAATCACTTTGCTCCAGTTCTTTGCTTCAGCTGCTGCTTTAGCATCTTTAGTTTTCGCGTTCTTTGAAGCTGCTTTTGCCATGATTAATTAATTTGAATAATTTGATAATCAGCTATTGTGCTAAAGGAAAAGGCATACGCCACTTTCCAAATTGGCACATGGCCAAATTTATTTAATTTCTTTATGAACAGTAACCTTCTTCAGGTTTGGGTTGAATTTTTTCAACTCCAAACGCTCAGGATTGTTCTTTTTGTTCTTTTCAGTAATGTAACGGCTAGTACCAGGCACATTAGTGGTTTTTTGCTCAGTGCATTCCAGAATTACCTGTACGCGGTTTCCTTTCTTTGCCATTGTTAATTATTTTAGATATGTTGTCCTTGAGCTCTTAACTCTTTTACAACAGTTAATAAACCTTTTTTGTTGATCGTACGGATTCCGTCAGCAGTAAGCTTTAAAGTAATCCACTTATTCTCTTCTGCTAAGAAAAATCTCTTGGTTTGCAAATTAGGTAGGAAACGACGTTTGGTCTTGATATTAGAGTGAGACACCTTATTACCACCAATTGGCGTTTTACCAGTAACCTGACATACTCGTGCCATGACTTTGGAAAATTTTGGAGTGCAAAGGTAGGGGAAAAAGAGTAATGTAGAAAGGAAAAACGAAAAAAGTCTATAAATCTTTCGTTTTTAACGTTTAGCACATACCTCAGAACTTGCTCAAAGATAGATGAATGTTGAGTTCTAAGTCAAGAGTCAATGGTCATTGGCCGATGGTGAAATCTGAATAATATATAGAGACTTACTCTCTACCCCACCGCCAGGCTGTGCTGTCAGGGATCAGACATCTGGGCTGCTTTCCCGTTTTAGTCCTATCACAACGCTGCAACCCAGTCCTTATTTAATGCTGTCCCGTTCACGCTCTGGGGCCCTCCTTGAAAAATGATCCCTTTCACCAATTTTCAGGTCTTCATCCCCTTTCCTTCGATTTTCCTTCGATTCTTCTTCGATATTGCTTCGATATTCCTTCGATAGCTAGGATCGAACGAAATACGGTGCAAATAGGAAGAAATGTCCTTGTATAATAATATATGACTGCCTTTTTCTGATGATACGGTATTCATTATCTTCAAACTCTCTGCTGGTTATTAGGACAACTGAACGCCATTACCTCCCATAAATAACAATCATAACTATATTATACAGATTAAGAATATCAGGTACATAATCCAATTAATCCATATTCTAAAGCCAACCTATCTGCGGTCCCTTTTGAACGTATCTTATTTTACTTTAGCTTCGCCACGCGAAAATGTTAACGAAAGTCAAACCGTTAGGAAGGTGTTTTTTAACGATTGGCTCGTTGATTGACCCATAATTGTAATTCTAAAATTTAAATTATCATGGCATACGACGTTGTAGTCATAGGCTCAGGTCCAGGTGGTTACGTAGCCGCAATCCGCGCTTCTCAGCTTGGCTTAAAAACCGCGATCATTGAAAAAGAAAGCTTAGGTGGTATTTGCTTAAACTGGGGTTGTATCCCTACCAAGGCTTTATTGAAGAGCGCCCAGGTATATGAATATATTAAGCATGCTGCCGATTATGGTATTCAAGCCAGCGGTGAGCAAGACTTTGGCGCCGTTGTAAAGCGTAGCCGTGGTGTAGCCGATAAGATGAGCAAAGGAGTTCAGTTCCTGATGCGCAAGAACAAGATCGATGTGATCATGGGTTTTGGTAAGGTTGTAGGCAAAGGAAAGATCCAGGTAACAGGCAACGACAACAGCACACAGGCTGTTGAAGCTAAACATATAATTATCGCAACTGGTGGCCGCAGCCGTCAACTGCCTTCTATGCCAATCGATGGCAAGAAGATCATTGGCTACCGTGAAGCTATGGTGTTGCCTCAACAGCCTAAGAGCATGATTGTAGTAGGTAGCGGCGCCATAGGCGTTGAGTTTGGCTACTTCTACAACAGCATGGGTACTAAAGTAACCATCGTTGAATTCATGCCACGTATTGTGCCTGTTGAAGATGAAGACATTTCTAAAGAATTGGAAAAGAGCTTCAAAAAACAAGGTATCGATATTATGACCAACGCAGAAGTTACGAAAGTAGATACTTCGGGCGCTGGCGTAAAAGCTACTGTAAAAACAGCCAACGGCGAGCAAGTATTGGAAGCCGATGTACTGTTAAGCGCAGTAGGTGTACAAGCTAACGTAGAAGGTATTGGCTTGGAAGAATTAGGCGTAAAAGTAGAAAAAGGCCGCATTTCTGTTGACAAATTTGGCCAGACAAATGTTCCGGGCATTTATGCAATCGGTGACGTAGCTCCTGGTCAGGCTTTAGCTCACGTAGCATCTAAAGAGGCTATCATTACCGTTGAAAACATTGCCTACAACGAGAAAAAATACAATCACCAGCCTGAGCCTTTGGATTACGCTAACGTACCAGGTTGTACGTACTGCACTCCAGAGATTGCTTCTGTTGGTTATACTGAAAAACAAGCTAAAGAAGCTGGTTATGAAGTGAAAGTGGGCAAGTTCCCATTAAGTGCGTCTGGTAAGGCTTCTGCTGCCGGTCATACCGAAGGTTTTGTAAAAGTGATCTTTGATGCTAAATACGGCGAGTGGTTAGGCACACACATGATCGGTTACAATGTAACAGAGATCATTGCTCAAACCGTTACTGCCCGTAAGCTAGAGACTACTTACCACGAGGTATTGAACTCTATTCACCCACACCCAACCATCAGCGAAAGCGTGAAAGATGCAATTGAGGTGGCTTATGGTGAGGCGATTCACTTGTAATAAGAACTAGTTAAGAACTAGGATTTATAAGATTAGAAGGATTGGGAGGAAACTTCCGATCCTTCTTTTTTTTAAATTATATCTAGTAAAGAAAGAAGGCAGGAAATATCTCTTTGTTTAAACACAAAGAATGGTTGCATAAAAAAGGAGGCTAAAAACTAGCCTCCTTTTCTCTTTCAACTCTTTTATCTCTTAGTTCGCGAACACCTTCTTCAACAAGTCTGTGGCACGTGCTGCAGGATCTTTACGGATCTTTGCTTCCTCCTGTCCTATCTGGTAGAAAACGCCAGTCAATGCCTTTTCAGTTACATAGGCTGACAGATCAGGATTTACTTTTTGCGCGCTAAATTTATTATAGTTGGTAAATACCAGGTTCCAGTGTTTGGTAGCATCTACTTTTTTCAATGAGTTTTCAATAACTGGGCGGAAAGCTTCGGTCAAAGATGTGATTGTACGGTCTTTTAAAAAGTTGGTTGCGGCATTATCGCCACCCTTCAAAATACTCATACCATCTTGAATGGTAATCCCTTTAATGGCATTTAAAAAGATTGGCTTTGCTTCTTTAGCAGCATCTTCAGCGGCACGGTTCATGGAAAGAATGGCATTGTCTACCAATTTACCCATACCCATGCTACGCAACGTCTTTTCTGCCTTTACAGCTTCTTCAGGCATTAATATTTTTAAAACAGCATCTTTAAAGAAACCATCTACTGTAGACAGTTTTTGTGTTCCTTTTTCGCTACCAGTTGCCAAGGCTTCTTTCAAACCGTTAATGATCTCTTCATTGGTAAGCCCTCCTTTCAATGAGGAACTATTGTTTAATACTTTTCCTAATATACCACTGCCAGAGCTGGAAGTAGTGGTCGATGATTTTGTGGTGTCTGTTGTTGTAGCTTTCTTAATAAGTCCTTTCAATCCCTGCGCCTGTAACAAGCCAGCCGACATAGACAATGAAAGTGTAAGGATAAACGTTTTTTTCATAGACGGTGTTTATACTTTCGAAAGTAAGTATTGAGAACTAAATAGTCCGTTAAAAGCAAAATCAATTAAGAAGTTTTTTCCTATACAACACGAAACTTAAATGAAGTTGCCATTACATCATCGACAAAAGGTTGAATGATAGTTTAACTATAAGCAGTATAGTTTTCTGATTTACAAGTGGCACAAAACTTAACTTTGAGGTGAGCTGGCTTAGTTTCCTAGGGAATATTTTTATTTTAGGCTATTATCCTATCTTTTAAAAAAGAAAGCATGAAAACTCATTTCTTATTTTTAATTGCCTTCTTTATCACAATAGCCTCTTTTGGTCAGATTATATCAAGAAAAAATAGTGATTTTCTACCTACGCTTACCGGGGCGTCACTTGGAAAATCAAAACCAATTAATATAGTTGAGGGAACACCTTTCTTTCAAAATGAATGGGCGAAAAGTAAATTATTTACACCTGACGGGTTTCTTATCCATAACATTCCGACTAAGATCAATCTATTGGAAAACAGTGTTTATTATTTGGATAGCAATGGAAAAGAAGCAGTAGTAATTACACCGCTTAGTGAAATCATTTTAGAACAAACAGGCAAGCCAACGCCTGCTCACTTTATTGACGGACACTTACTACCAAATCCCAAAAAAGGATGGTACCAACTGCTTGTCAATGATACTATCTCTCTTGTAAAGGGGGTTCGTAAGTATTATGAAGAAAGAATACCATATGGTGGCTCACCTGAATACAGATTAATAAATCAAGAATCATATTTCGTTTATTTCTTTTATCAAGAATATTATGTGAATAAACCGTCTGACTTTACCAGAATTTTACCTTCAAGAAAGTCCGATATTGAAAAACAAATTAAAGCCCTTGATAAAAAGTTACCATTGGAAGATCAAATCACATTAATTGCCTCTTATTGCAACACACTACCTGGTTTGCGTCGGTTTAGTAACTAAAAAGCAGTTCATCAAGTACATTTGTTATTCAAGCATTCTCTATGATCAGCATTTGGGAAAAGGAAACCTTCTTTGCACATCAGGATATTATCATTGTAGGCAGTGGCTTTGTTGGCTTATGGTCGGCGTTCTTTCTGAAAAAGAAACATCCGAATCTAAAGATCACTATTCTGGAACGTGGCACTATACCCACTGGTGCCAGTACCCGAAATGCTGGTTTTGCCTGCTTTGGCAGCTTAAGCGAACTGGTGTCTGATGTTAAAACCATGGGGCTAGACAAAACCCTATCGCTGGTAGAGATGCGCTATAAGGGACTTGAGCGGATCCAAAAGCATTTTGATGCTGATGCTATTGACTTTGAGATGTGTGGAGGTTACGAGTTGTTTGATCAATCTATTACATCTGAAAAATTAGATGAGGACATACTATACTTGAATTCACTCCTAAAAGACATAACTGATACTAAGAAAACATTTAAAAAAGTAGATGAACGCATTTCCAGCTACGGATTTGCCAGTACCTCTCACCTTGTAAAAAATAACCTAGAGGGCTATCTTCATTCAGGCAAACTGGTACAGGGGCTGTTGCAACGCGTACAAAGTATGGGTGTACAAGTATTGAATGGCATAACCGTAACCAGTATTGGTCAAAAAGATGATGGCGTGGAACTGATAACGGACCAACCCTATCATTTCACGGCATCTCAATTATTGATCTGCACTAATGCTTTTAACGAGCTGCTTCCAGATGTAGATATTATTCCTGCACGTGGCCAGGTGTTATTAACCTCTCCTATCCCTAATCTGCCTTGGCAAGGCACCTTCCATGCTGATGAAGGCTATTATTATTTCCGCAACCTGGGTAATCGTGTACTATTAGGTGGCGCCCGCAATAAAGCATTTGAAGCAGAAACAACTACAGAAATGCAACCATCTGATTACATTCAGCAGGCTCTGGAAGATTACCTGGAAAATACCATTTTACCACACTTCAAACACCAATATACCATTGAACACCGTTGGGCCGGCATTATGGGTATGGGTAGTGATAAATCGCCCATTGTGAAAAAACTAGCACCTCACATTTTTTGTGCAGTGCGCATGAGCGGTATAGGTGTTGCCCTGGCACCTGTTGTAGGAAGCCAGGTAGAAAGTATGATGCGCTAAAGCTTCACTATTTTCTCATTGATCATTTGACCACTGTTTCTACTTCGTAAGAAGTAGATGCCTTTTTGCAGATTGCCAAGGTGCATCTTTTGTTCTTTATTAGTAATAGAAACACGTTGAATAACAACACCGTTTACGTTTACTAGTTGCAGCTCGCTACCAACCCAACTGGCGTCTAGACTGACAACTATTTCGCTGATAGCGGGGTTAGGATAAATATTGGCTTTATCGGATAACACTGGTACTGGTACCTTTTGCGGCACATCCTCTTCTTCATAAGGTGTACTCACTTCTGAAGACCAGGGAATGCTCAGCCCCTTAGAATAAAGCAATGAGGCACGTTCCCCTCCGTCGCCGAACAGACTACGCATCCTATTTTTTTGTCCTGTAGTAAACATTTGCATACACGCATCATCTGCATAATCCATAAAGTTCATATACATAGTACCATTGACGCCATTGTTACAGGACTGACGCATGCCTGAAGGGCAACCTACCGTGTAGGTACTTTGAGGAGGCGTATCACTAACCAGATCGTCGCCACAATATTTGTCGCCCCACATATGAATTAACCCCAGCCAGTGACCTACTTCATGCGTACCGGTACGTCCCATGTTGAAGGGTGCCGCAGTTCCCATTCCAAATGCAGAAGGACTTAATACTACGCCATCCACTTCTGGTGCATCGCCCGGAACACTGGAATAGCCCAGGATGCGATCCATAGCGCCTACCCATATATTCAAGTAGCTTTTGGAATCCCAGGCATTGCTGCCTCCACTAGCCGAAAACTTGATCTTATCATCGGCATCCCATTGTTTTATGTTTGTTTTTTTACGGACTATACCTGTAGTAGCACGACCCTTAGGATCTACTGTAGCCAAGGCAAACTCTATTTCTATATCAGCCGAAAGTGATTTGAAACGATCGGGTATCTTGCTGGTATCAGCATTTTTCCTTCTAAAGTCGCGATTCATTGCCTCTATCTGGCTTAAAACTATAGCATCAGAAATAGCATTATTACCATATTCAAGTATATGAACAACAACAGGAATGCGAATAACACCAGCAGGCATTTTAGCAGTAGTACCAGTAACTCCATTTGATTGGTACTTCTGAATAAAAGTTTCTATTGCTGCAGCCTTTTGTTGAAGGCTATTATTTTTAGCAAGCCGTTCTATACGATAAGGTGCACTGGCACATTCACGTTGCGCGCCAGCCATCATTGCAACCAATTGCAATGCGATGAGTAAAACTGTCCTCATTAAATCCAGGGTTTAGGAATGAGCACAGGGTAAGCGGAATAAGGTCGCTTTCTTAATAAGTTACGGAATACAGAATGAGGGATAACGGAATAGGTTAGCCATTCGCAGGAACTGGAAAATTGAATCTAATAAGGATAAATGGGGGAAAATGATCTTTTTGAGGATACGGACAAATGGAGTGTAGTCTTAAAAATACACTTTCCCCCGAATATTCAAAAATGAGACCACGTATTTTTGTTTAACAAAGTCCTTTTTTAGTAACCCCTATTTTTGTTAGATGAATCGTTTAGTTTCTTTTTTAAGTCTGACTGCAGCCGTATGTTTAACCAATTGTAATAGCAATACAGATGTACCGGCTAATGAATCGCCTGCTGAAAATAAAAGTAGCGTAGCTGCCTTAAGCTATACAGTTGTGGCATCTTATCCTCACGACACCTCCTCTTTTACCCAAGGATTAGAGTTTTATAAAGGTCAGTTATTGGAAGGTACTGGAATGGAAGGTCAATCTAAACTGATGCAGGTAGACCTGAAAACGGGTAAAGCAAGCAAACAAATTAAGCTGGACTCCTCTTTATTTGGAGAAGGAATAACTGTATTGAATGACACCTTATACCAGCTTACTTGGCAAAACAAGAAAGTACTGGTTTATACAGCAAATGATTTTAAAAAGATCAAAGAGTTTCCACTTAATACGGAAGGTTGGGGTATTACTAACAACGGCAAGGAGCTGATTGTAACTGATGGTAGTAGCAACCTTTATTTCTATGAACCTTCTACTTTTCGTTTAATGCGCACCCAGGGTGTTACGGAAGATGGCAGTCCCTCCGTTAACTTAAATGAGCTGGAGTATATCAATGGATTTATTTACGCTAACCAATGGCAGTACCCTTACATCTTGAAAATTGATCCTAATAGTGGTCATGTATTAGGCAAGATGGATCTGACACAATTGACTACCCGCGCCAAAGCGGAGAATCCAAAGGAACAATACTTAAATGGTATTGCTTACAACCCTGAAACAAAGAAGGTATATGTAACCGGTAAGTACTGGCCGGAGATATTTGAGATAAGTTTTGCGTTTTAAGCGCCCCTGTCCCCCGAAGGGGGAACTTAGATTAAACCCTCTTTACTATAAAATGACGATTCATTTAATAAATCAGTTTAAATGAGAAAGCCTCCCTTAGGGAGGCTTTCTCATTATGTTTAAAATACAAAGTCTGTTTAGGAGATAAAGGTTTATTAGACCTAAGTTCGCCCTTTAGGGACAGGGGGCCTATTATATAGATCAACGAGCTGCATTTCTCCTTATTAGCAAGAGCTGCCAGGTTGGAGCGGAGGCCACTGATGAACGATCCGATCAGGCTTGTTTTGCCGTGACGGTATTTGCTGCTTAACATACTGATGTAAAAACTATCAAACCACATAGGCTTCTCATTGATAACCAGCAGACCATGCTCTTTCATGAGCGTCTGAATGGACTTGGGCGTAAAATGATAGAGGTGGCGAGGAACATCATAGGCCGCCCAAGTAGCACCATAAATAGAAGCATCTACTGATTGGTAGTTGGGTACAGCAATAAATAAACGCCCATTAGGCTTTAATAAGCTTTTCAATTGCTCAATATAAGCATGCAAATCATGCACATGCTCTAGTACGTGCCATAAGGTAATAGCATCAAAGGAAGCAGGTGTAAGAGAGAACAATTCAGCTGAATCTCTTAATTCTAAACCATACAATTCCTTAGATAAGCGGCGGGTACCTGCATCAGGCTCTAAGCCAGTGGCCTCCCACCCTTTTTCTTTCATGGTATGCACAAATGCACCGATACCGCATCCTACATCCAGCAAAGAACCTTTAGAAACACCTGTCACCTGCTGAATCAATTTGGCCTTTTGCTCTAAAGTAAGCTTCCGTACACGCTGGTACATTTGATTGACCAATCCTTTACTAGTATTAGTATGAGAGATATAGTCTTCGGATTGGTAATACGCTCCAATGGATTCTGCATTAGGAATATCTTGTGTAAAGCGTAGGGAGCAGTCACCACATTGCCATATCACAAATTCTTCGTTGCTTACTGTATAGTCTTTAACAGTCAGCAAAGGATTGATAGCAGTACTATTACATACAGGACAATGGGTATAATGCACACGTTTATTCATACAGCGTGCAAATTAAGCGCATAAATTGGAACCGTCAGCAAACATCTGACAGGGAACTTCCTATGTAACCAAACTTTTGCTGGGAGCCGGAGGAAAGCGGTGAAAAGCCTTTTACATAAAACAGATAGCCAATAAAGAGTAGTGCCAACGCAATCAATATCCAGACAATGATCATCAGATAAGAACTGCGGGTTTCTTCGTGCAAGAGCTCTGCGGCCTCATTTGACTGCATTTCTTTATCACCAACGGTTACTGTATGTGATACGTTTTCGCGCATTACCTTATGCGCTTCTACAGAAGTCAGCTTATTTTGAAGAAGTGACTGAAAAACAATTCCTGTAGCCCCTTCTTCCAAACGTCCAATACCGTTCCATTCAAAAGCCTTCTGTGAAATAGCCTGTTTTAATTGTTGTCCCAGTGCTTGTAACTGCTGACTGACTTCACTGCTTCCCATATTCATTGCTTCACTCATAAACGCTATTTGCTGATCATTAACTGAATCGTGTTGATCAAAAACAACTGTTTTAGAAGGAGGCAGAATCAGGCGACTTGCAAAATCTAAGGTAGCTGGCTGGTGTTTTAATTCAAAAGAACCAATTCCAGGAATAGCTACCTGTTTATGTTGCAGCAAATATGTTGTAAGCGTTGTAAGCACTAATTATTGGGTTTAGCGAACGAAAATACGACGCCTCCCAGAAAATTAAAGCCATAAACCGGATATTGTGGCCAACGTTGGTATTCGCGGTTCAAAATATTATTGAATTGGGCCCACAATTTTACGTTTTTCACAATAGCAAACTCAAGTCCTGCACTCAGATCCATAGAGCCTTGTAAGCGTTTACTGCCGTCTTTGACCATATACCAGCTTCCGTCAAATGCATAAAGATCTGTTTTTAAATAAAGGTCTTTCAATAGTTGCAGGCGCATTGCGGTTGTAAACTCAAATGGCAACAATCCCCATGCCTTTTCATTCACATCCAGATTTGTATACTTATTTAATTGCAGCTTAGAGGTCAAGGAGAACTTCTCACCTACTGTATACCCCAGCTCTCCAGTGAAATTAATCACTTTAGCATCGGGCTCGGTTACAACAGTAAAGGCTCTACCTGTAACAGTATCATTTACGTAAAGCGGTAAATTGGTGATAGAGTTAAGTCCCAGTTTGAGATTATAAGTAAAATGATCCGTTAATGAACCTTTTATACCGCCAAAGATTTCCTTAACACGGGAATTATTAGAAAAGCCTGGCGCCCAGATCCAAGGGTTATAATCAGTAAATGAGCGGAATGTGTTGCTACGCATATAGCCTAACCAGCCAACTTGTATTGTAACTTCTTTATTAGGTGTGCTGATCTCTGCACTTATATTTGGCAACAACTTAAACTCATTATTGTCCCAGGTAGGTTTGATTCCACCATTTAGCACTATACTTGACGTTTTCACCAATAATGATGGTGCAAAGGAGAAGTAACTGTTCTTAATCGTTTCAAGCGACTTTGGAGAATAGCGGGTTACATTTCCTTCTAATGCCACATTTACTTCAAACTGATTTCCAAAGGTTTTACGCAATGGTAGGTTAAAATAGGCATTAGTTTCTCTATTGCTAAGTTTGTCGCTAAACACGTTGAGCTCAAACTCCGGAGCATAGGATAATCCATAAGGAGTTTGATTGATATTATGGAGACCAATACGGGTGCTGAAGTTTTGATATTGCACGCGAATTGAGTCATCCGGAAAATCCAAGCTCTTGGGTTCAAAGCCGTAACGGTTATAGCGGTCTACGCTTCCGCCGAAACGACCAGTAAACTCCAGGTTATGGCCTGGCTGCACATAACCGTTCATTTCAATATCCGTATTGCTGAACTTTTGATTTTCAATTTTCCCTTTAGAGGAAATGTGACGGCCATATATATTCAGGCCTGCATTCTGTCCGTTACCCATGGATAGGCCAGTTTCAAAATATGGGGTATTGAAATTACCATAACCGAGTTTAGCATAGTTCCAATTATCCCATTTTATAACTGAATCAATGTTCATAGCCACAGGACGTAAAGAGCCTGGCTGAAAGGCAAAATTCAAGTTCTGATTAGGGATAGCATATTGTAAACGAGGACGGTTTGTATCGGCTGTAGCAGGTGACGCATTGAAGTTGATCTTTGCTGCATCTTTCAAAACAGGCTTAAATGCAGACGTTACAATTACATCTCTTTTACGAATGGTATCTTGTGCCATTACAGAGCCGCTAGCAACTAATCCAGCCAAAAATAAAAACGTTGAACGCATAGTAATATCTTGATCTAAAAGAATTATTTATTATCTGTCTACTTTACTGCTTTGCTTTTCTGCAGCGGTCACCTCATCCAACTTGCGCTGGGCCTCGCTCTTCAAATCTGCATTTAAGCTATTTTCTACAATGCTCTGGTAAGTTGCCTTAGCATTGAAATAGTCTTTTTGCTTGAAATAGATATCACCTAAAAGGATATAGGCTTTTGTTACCCAGAAATCATAAGAGCCAGACTTGTTGATCACTTCAAAAGCCGCTTTTTCAGCATCTGCAAAACGACTCAGCGTAAACCAGCTATTGGCAATTTCATAACGAGCTTCAGCAGCTAAGGCCCCTTTATTTACGCTCACTACATTTTTAAAGGAGTTGATAGCCACATCATATTCGCCTTTGATCTGAGATGATTTACCAATGGCCATATTGGCCAAAGATTTATCATCGGCCGTACTACCCTTTTGTACTACAAGGTCTTTTGCATTCTCAACAGCCTCAGCCCATTTTTGCTGCTGGTACTGGCTACGAAGCAATCCGCGCATAGCCTCCAGTTTGGTTTCCTGGTTGGCTGTTAAGTTCTTTAACTGGGCAAAGTATTTTTCAGACTCTGCATAATTTTTGAGTTCAAAGAAATTGATACGGGCTGCCGCTAATACAGCACGATCAGCAAAACGGTTGGGAGACCTTTCAGCCACTACGGCCAAATGGCTCATAGCGTTATTCCAGTCTTTACGCTTGTTGTAGATATCGCCTGCATAGAAATGAGCATCTACAGCATACACGCCTGTAGCAAAGCGTTGCAGGTATTGCTCAAAACCACTTAAGGCAGCATCGGTATTACCATTTTGAAATTGCAGTTCTGCAGCCGAATAGGTCAGAGAATCTTCAGCACTTACTGAAAGAGGCTTGCCTGCCTGGCGCGCTATATCGACATATTCATTTGGCTTACCTTGCTCTTTATAAATGTTCTTTAAGTTATCCAGTGCTTCATCAGCCTCTTGAGAGTTTGGATAATTATTAATTACTTGTCTGAATTGAGCAACCGCTTCATTTTGGCTATTCATATTGAAATAAGCAATACCTAGCTTCAGAAAAGCTTGTGGTTTCAGACTCGTATTCCCTCCTGCTTTAGTGATATTGTTCAAATAAGGAATTGCCTCACGGAAACGCTCTTCTGCCAGATAGGTATTGGCAATTTCCATATTGGCATCCATCACCAATGAGGAATTAGGGAACTTCCTGATCACCGTATTCAGTGCATTAATTTTTTCTGTTGAATTATTAATACCTGAAATCATGGCTTTTTGATAGGTCGCATAGTCTTCAGCCGGCCATGAGAAGCGAATTATATTATCGTACATAGTTTTAGCCTGTGCGTAATTGCGACTCATAAAATAGGCATCTGCTGTACGCAAATACGCGTCCTGCGTTAAGACATCGGAGCTTAACGAAACGTTTTTAGCTAATGGCTCAAAGAAGGTTTTAGAAACGGCATAGTTCTCTTTGCGGTGGTAAGCATAACCCAAATTGTACTTAACTGTACGCTCGTTAGCTTCGCCGCTGGTTGGAGCACCGGCATTTAAATAGGCGTAATAATACTTGATAGCATCATCAATATTGTTATTGCGATAGGCCAACTCTCCTTTCCAGAAATTGACAAATGGTAAAACAGGAGCATTATTGGGATCCTTCAATGCTTTATCCAATAAAGCATCCGCTTCTGCCAAACGGCCATCATTAATCAATTCAGTTGCTCGTCCAAATAAAATGCGTGGATACAATCGCTTAGTGTTAGCGGATGGATATTTTAAGCTTTCCAACAAGGTCATTGCCTCACGATAGTTATTGGTATTAGTCAATGCCCCTACCAATAAATCGGTTGCTTCTTCATTATATTTTGAGTCTGGATAATCATTTATAAAAGAACGCAAGCTTTTTAGTGCCTCGTCCTGGTATCCAAGTTCATAAGAAAGCTTCGCATAGTTAAAGCGGGATATTTCTCTTTGCGTAGGGTTGCTATTATTTACCGATGAAAACAGAAAGGCATTACGAGCGTCGCGGCGTTGATTGGTTTTTAAATAGGAATCGCCCAGCAAGTACATAGCATGCTGACTTAATGAATCTTCTTTACCGCTTAACTGCTTAAAGCCCTCAATAGCTTTTGTGTAATTATTAGCCTGGTAGTACGAATAAGATAACTCGTACAGATCCTCACGACGCACCTTTTCGGCCTTGGCTACATAGGTTTCCAAATAAGGAGCTGCCTTTGCATACTCTTTACGTTCAAAATAGGCATGACCTAACAATTGCTTCAGCTCTAACTCATATTGTTTGGCTTTGCCTTGCTGTATTTTTGCTTCAGCATATTTCACAGCTTCCTCCTTACGCCCTTGAACATAATAGATCTGGGCAATGTAGTAAGGAACTACATCTTCATAAAGCTGTTGATTTTCAACTACCTTAAATGATTCCAATGCTTCCGTATAGTTACGATCCCTGAAAGCAATAAAGCCATAGTAATAGTTAGCATCGATGTAATTGGGATCGTCCTTCATTTGGCGGATGGAATTCAACAATGGCTTTGCCTGTGCAAACTGCTTTAAGTTGAAATAGGAATATCCCTGATGAAACTTCATGTCCGCGATCTCGCGGTTATTTAGGTTAGCAATATTAGTCGCCTCATATAATGAAACTGCTTCAGCAAACTGCTGTTTGCGAAAACGATACTCCGCCAGGTGGAAATTCATCATTTGCACACGAGCGTTATTCTTTGAGGTGGTAATATATTGAAGGGCATCGTATTCTGCCCTATCTTGATTTTGTTGTAAAGCTGCTACGGTAACATAATAGTCTATTTCCTGTGCCATTAAGGCATTATTGACACGATCTGTTTCTTTTAAGGATTGTTGAAGTTCTTTTAATATAGGATAAGCCAGATTGTATTGTCCTTTCTGAAAGTACTCCTTTGCCATTTCAAATCGCTCATGTGGATTCTTAAAAATAGCATGCTGTTGGGAAAAGCCAGCATATGTAAGAGCGCTGAAAGAAAGGACCAAACCAATTTTCTTCATAATAAAGCCTTTAGCCGTTGCAGATAACGTTTTGATAGGTATAAATATTTTACCCATCAACAAAATGACTTCCAAAGAAAAGGAAAGTTTCTTTGGCTTAATCTATTTAACAAAATATTGTTAAGTTGTTTTTTTACGTAATAAAACAAATTCTATTGTATCATTGCCGCGGAAATATCCTGATATGAAACAACTATTCAGTACGAAGACTTCTGATTCTGCTTTTTCCTTTGGCATGCTGGTATTGAGAGTATGCGCCGGTATATTAATTTTAGTCAATCACGGATTGGATAAGTTGATGCATTTTGCTGAAAAAGCACCTCGTTTCGCTGATCCCTTTCATATAGGTTCCACAACTTCATTAGCCTTAGTTGTATTTGCCGAATTCTTTTGCGCAGCCTTTGTCATTCTTGGCTTATTTACGCGTTTGGCAGCATTCCCATTAGTTATTGCTATGGGCGTAGCCTTATTTTCAGCAAATAGCGGCGCCTTCTTTGGCAAAGGTGAAATGGCTGCCCTGTACTTAACCTGCTTCTTAGCCATCCTTGTAATGGGACCTGGCAAAGCTAGTCTTGATCGTTTTGTTGGAAAATGATTTGGATAATGGTGAGTGAGGTAAGACGAGAGAAAAGGTCCACGGTCGACAGACGACAGTCCACAGAAGGAAAAACATTAATCAGTAAGGCATAGGCCAACACACAAACCAGAAGATCAAACAGCATTCCATAAAAAAAGCACTTCGTTGATGGAGTGCTTTTTTTATGGAATGTTTCTTCCTTCATTAAACATTGATTACTGATAATTGAGGATTGTAAATTTCCTCCTCCCTTTATCCTTTTTTGTTCACTATTCCTTTTCTTCTCGTGGCAGGCAGCCCAAAGTTCTCATACACGATTATAATCAGCCTTCCAATTTTGAATGGCCCGCTTGATATCATCATTGCTCAAGCTTTCATCAATGGCCCGTTGCGCCAATTTTGGAAATTCTGCATCTGAAGCAAAACGTAAGGCAATGATCTGCCCCATACGAAGGCGCGCATCCAATGGTTTGCCTGTTAAGATATAATGGCGTAAATTTTCTTCTACACGAATGACTCGATTTTGTGTCTTTAAAGCAAATATCCTTGCATGAAAGAAGGCGCTGATTAACAAAAGCGTCAATACCAATATCAGCGATGCGGAATATACAGTTTCAGAAGAAGCGTGAACCAAGTTTACAATAGCTCCAACTAGAACAATTGCCGAAACTGGAATAGAAATAAAATGATAAGAAGGTGAAAAACGACGATGATTTTTATAGTTCTGGCTCATATGTATTATTTAAATAAATAGCTTACTGATCTTTATTTTTAGTTTATTTTTTCACGATTGTCGTTTTAGCTTTCACAATAACTTTCCTTACTTTAAAACGTCCAACACCTTATACATTTTTTGTATGAGTGAAGATGCAGAACCATTATAGTTATTAACCAAAAAGGAAAAAACATATTCAGTTCCGTCTTTAGCCTTATGGTAACCACAATATGCCTTTACGCCTCTAATAGTGCCGCTTTTCATTTTCATACCATTGTATTCAGGTAATGACAAATAATATCCGCTATACCAAGATTGCTTTTGAGCATGTTGCAAAACGGTTACTTGTGCATGTGTAGTTACCCTATTAAGGGGAGATAATCCAGAGCCATCAACCATATTCAGTTCTATGGCTTCTATGCCCTTCCCTTTCCAGAAATCTCTCACCAGATCTACTCCTTCATCAGTGTCACCCATGCCTTTCTTTTGAAACGCAAAGGTTTTGACCAAGGCTTCACCATACAGGTTGATACTTTTCCGGTTAAACCAGTAAACAATGCTGTCCAGAGGAGGCGATACCTCTGTATGAATAACCGTACGTTTTGTATCATCGCCATAAGGGTTGTCTACGTTTTTGTAACGGTTTTCTAAAGCGAAGTGTTTTAAACTATCATCAATCGTTGCTGTAAACTGATAATTGGGATCTGGTAAGGCTCCGGAAATTGTAAAGTTTGTTTCGCCTGCTGGAATCGTTCCCCTGATCACTCCTTTTCCTTCATCAAGCGGGAAATAGATATAGGCATTATCGCCAGAGCCTTTTGCGCCTGCGGTTGCTTGTGACTCCAGGCTATACCGGTATAACCAAGGCTTTGTTTTTTCAACAACTACTTTACTACCAACTGCAGCGCCTGATGAAAGAAAAAGATCATATTGGTTTTCACGCCAGTTTAGTCCGGTAGCTCCTGCCCCATAATAATTAGCAATATCCTGCCAGATCCAACCATCTGGAATGGCTTCCGTATTCCATTTCCGATTATCAACTGTTATAGCAGCATAACTCTTAATGCCTGCTTTTTTTACTGCATTGACTATACGTGAGGCGACCTGATCTTCTTTTGTCTGCAGCCAACGCCAACTTCCTAAAGTAGGATCGCCAGAAGGTGTAATGATCAAACGGCCCTGTAATACTCCATTTATAATTGGGTTGGCATATGATAGTTCTGTTTTATAAGTAAAATCTTTACCTAAAAGTTCATACGCAGTTGCACTTGTAATAATCTTTTGCGTAGAAGCCGGTGCCAAACCTATCCTACTGTTTTTATCAAATATTACGTTGCCAGTCTTGCTTTCGATAACATATAATGATGATAGAGCACTCCGCAATTGGGTATCATCTTCAAAGTTTTTAAAAGCCTGCGCCAGACGTTCGTTCACTGTTTGTGCACATACAGTAGTAGTAAAACCACAAATGATCAAAAGGGACAGAATACGTTTCATAACATTCGGTAACATTGTGCTAAAATTAGTTCTTCCTTATAAATATAAATGCATGCGCTCTATTAATGCCTCCATCATCACCATCGGAGATGAACTATTGATTGGTCAAACGATAGATACCAATAGTGCTTTTATTGGGCAGTCGCTGAACAAAATTGGCATCTGGTTAAAACGACGCGTAGCCGTGGGCGATGTAAAAGATGAAATTTTAAATGCCTTACAGGAACAAAGTAAAAACAATGATATCATCATTATTACTGGTGGCTTAGGACCTACTGCAGATGATATTACCAAACCTGCTTTATGTGAGTATTTTAATTCCAGTCTCATTGTTGATGAAAATGTGTTGCAGCATGTCACCAACATATTTGCCCGCTTCAATCGCCCTATGATTGAGCGCAATGCCAAACAAGCTGAAGTACCGGATAATTGCCTTGTATTACACAATGAACGTGGCACTGCTCCAGGTATGTGGTTTGAAAAAGATGACGTAATCTATATTTCGCTTCCGGGTGTACCGCATGAAATGAAAGGGCTGATAGAGCACCAAGTAATACCAAGATTATTACAAAAGTTGGAATTACCTGCTGTATCGCATCGAACACTATTAACAGCAGGCCAGGGAGAGTCGGTTATTGCTGACAAACTGACCACATTTGAGGCAGCTTTACCTTCTCATATAAAACTTGCCTATTTACCAGCCTA
The DNA here is from genome assembly GCF_001644645.1 of Flavisolibacter tropicus. NCBI lineage: Bacteria > Pseudomonadati > Bacteroidota > Chitinophagia > Chitinophagales > Chitinophagaceae > Flavisolibacter > Flavisolibacter tropicus. The sequence goes on from NZ_CP011390.1 coordinate 1,177,530, forward strand.
TGGCATGGTACGCTTACGACTTACAGGTCGCACTAATGATGCTTCCACATTGGAAATTGAATTAGGTGAATACTTTGATCAATTAAAAGGCCTGGTTAACGAATGGATGGTGGCTGACAAGGATATAAGTATAGCGGAAGCCATCATACAGCTTTTTAAAACTAAGGGAAAAACGCTGGCTACAGCTGAAAGCTGCACGGGTGGGTATATAGCACACCTGATCACATCTATTGCAGGTTCTTCAGCCATTTATAATGGCAGTATTGTTAGTTATGCTAACAGCGCAAAGGAAAATCTTCTGGGTGTGGAACCAAGTACCTTGCAAGAATTTGGCGCTGTTAGCGAGGAAACGGTTCAACAAATGGCTCAAGGCGTATTAAAAGCCATGAGTACCGATTATGCCATTGCCACTTCCGGCATTATGGGGCCTGATGGAGGATCGCCCGAAAAGCCGGTGGGTACTGTTTGGATCGCCGTTGCCAATAAGGAGCGCACAAAGGCCATAAAGCTCCATTTTCGCTTTGATCGTCAACGCAATATTGAGCTTACAGCCCACACGGCACTTAACTTATTACGCCTATTTATCTTAGAAGAAGAAAAGGAGTAAAAGCGATTAATCTGGCTTTCCTTATTTTTGACGGCCTGAACCATGATTTGGTTTGACGGAAGCGATTGCTTGCTTTATTATAAACTCGTCCTTCAAAACAAAGGAGCCAATATATTTGCGCTCTTTAATCAGGGTTCTTAAGCTGATTACAAACTAAAAAAAACGACAAACAACTATAATTGTATGGCTACTGTAGACCTGGTAATGCCTAAGATGGGCGAAAGCATTATGGAAGCGACCATTCTAAAATGGCATAAGCAAGTAGGCGATCCTATAAAAATGGATGAAACCGTTTTGGAAATTGCAACTGACAAGGTGGATAGTGAAGTTCCTTCAACCGCAGAAGGCGTATTAGAGGCAGTTCTGTTTAACGTAAACGATGTTGTACCTATTGGAACTGTAATTGCCCGCATTAAAACTGGCGCTGCGGCTTCAACTTCTCCTGCTCAACCAGCACCTCAGCAACAAGCTCCAAAACAAGAGGCAACAATTAGCCAACCCCAGGCTCAAGTTCAACAAACAGCTCCTGCTGCACCTACTGCTTCAGGATCAGCCAATCGCTTTTACTCTCCTTTAGTGTTAAATATTGCAGCACAGGAAGGTGTTAGCATGACCGAACTGGAAAACATTCCAGGTACAGGTAACGAAGGCCGTGTAACTAAGAAAGATATCCTGCAATATGTAAGTGATAAAAAAGCTGGCAAGGTTAGTACACCTGCTGCTAAACAAGAAGTTGGCAGTCAAAAGGCTTCTGCGCCAGCTACTGTTAACCAACTACCCTCTGTCAGCCAACAGCCATCAACTACGACATACTCTGGCAATGTAGAAATCATTGAAATGGATCGTATGCGCAAGTTGATTGCCGACCATATGGTGCGCAGTAAACATACCAGCCCTCACGTAACATCTTTCACTGAGGCAGATGTTACCAACCTGGTTATGTGGCGCGAACGTGTTAAGAAAGAATTTGAAAAGCGTGAAGGCACTAAGATCACCTTTACGCCACTTTTCATTGAGGCAATAGTTCGTTGTATTAAGAAATTCCCTCTGATCAATAGTTCTCTGGACGGCTCCAACATTATTGTTAAGAAAGATATCAATATTGGGATGGCTACCGCCTTACCAACCGGCAACCTGATAGTACCTGTGATCAAGAATGCAGATCAGCTTAACCTGGTAGGATTGGCTAAACAAGTAAATGGCTTGGCTGATAGCGCACGCAACAACAAGTTGAAGCCTGAAGATATTGCTGATGGCACTTTCACATTAACCAACGTAGGCACTTTTGGCAGCTTAATGGGTACGCCTATTATCAACCAACCTCAAGTAGCCATATTAGCTGTAGGTGCTATTAAAAAGCGTCCTGTAGTTATAGAAACACCACATGGCGACAGCATCGCAATTCGTCATATGATGTACCTGTCTATGAGCTACGATCACCGTATTGTAGATGGCAGCTTAGGCGCAACCTTCCTGACAGCAGTTGCCAATGAATTGGAAAACTTTGATTTGAAGAGAAGTATCTAGAACTAGGATTACCAGGATAAAAATGGATTAGTAGGAAATAGTTGGATAAAGAAAAGGCTGCATAAAAATGCAGCCTTTTTGCTTAAAACAGCTCGTGCTAAATGAAAAATTATATTGTTACGTATTGCTTTTGCAGTTCGGCTTTAACTCCTTTCTTCTCTGCTTTTTTACCTACCCAACGCAAACCCTTTTCCAAAACAGATTGCCATCCAGGCAAGTTAGACTCACTTAAAGTTAGCAATATAGCCAAATGATCTAATGTAGACGGTATCCCTTTCTTTGTGCATTTCCCATCTCTTGCGAGCCCATATGCAATTTGCAAGGATTCTTCAAAGCCCCGACAGCCCGGGTTTATGGTTACAGTAAAGCGACACGATTCGTTTGATTCATTAAAGAAGCGGTGAAGATCATAAGATTTGGCTGTGATCACATCCCCAGGATAGAGTGTATGAATAACCTTACCTACCTGCACCTTCAATTCTCCTTCTATACACTCAAATCGTTCCTCATAAGCTTTGTGATAATGTATACCATTGCCACCGCCTGCAGCCAAAATAACATCTACTAATGTATACTTACCGTTTGTTTCTTCGGTTGTTTCCAGGAAAGTGACGTAGTCTTTTTGAATTGGATTATAAATAGTCCTTGATTCGCTCATGTTAAGGTATTTTGGAATACAAACATGCTACGCGGAATCAGCAACCGCAATAAAGAAAGGAACAAGCTGCCCAAATCAGGGCATGAATCGTTTATTTTCCAAAATGACCCACTTTAAACGAGTACTTCTTCCCTTTTCTGTTAATAATAAAAAGGTCGCCGTATTGAGTTTCCGGGAGATCCTTTAATTGTGCCTTTGGATAGAATCGATTCACCAGATCGTCAACCGTATTCGAGTGCCCAACAATCAATACATTACCTTTTGGCAGTGTCTTTACTTTTGAAACAAAGGAAGTATCTCTATGATCATAGGTTTGAATACTGACACCAATGGCCTCACTTAAAGGCTGTGCTGTTGACTTAGTGCGTAATGTATTTGTTGAGTAAATATGTTTTATTTTTTTGTCCTGCAGCTGCGATTTTAATGCTTCAGCACGTTCTTTACCAGCTGCAGACAAAGGAACATCACTTGACATATTCGCAGTTTGCGTCTCCTTCTCAGCATGTCTAACTATAAAATAGGAAGTGGTAGAACAGGCTTGTAACAAACAAGCCACCAGAAGTAAGAATGTGAATCTTCTCATAAAGCAGAACTTTTTCCAAATCTAAGCTTCTTTATAATTGGCTTTTTTTTTAAATTAGGTTTTATAAAATCTGGTGTACTATGAAGCAATTGTCAGAAACCTGGTTTGCCGAAGGATATATAGATTTTGAGTTGAAGAAGTATACACTATTAGCCTACTTGCAGGAAATACATAAGTACTTCAATGAAAACAAACTATACCCACAACTCTCCGATTTGATTTTCCACTATAACAATCTAGTAGCCTTCCGCGAAAACAAAAAACATCTCCAAGAGCATTTTCCCAAAAAACTAACGGGCCTACAACTTGAAAAACTTCAAATGCTTTACGAACAAATGATAGAAGATGATGCCTTAATGCAGGAGCTTGAAGAAATCATTTATTATTCGGCCGACGAAATGAAAACAACCATCAGCAACGGTGCTGAGATCTATGAGTATGTAGAAAACACACTTACAATTTTGCCTGTAGGCTTAGTACCGCTGGATAGTCATGAAGGATATTTCTTTTTGAGCACTGGAAACGCCCACTCAACACGTGTTTATCAATACCGGCTCTCCATTTTTGAAAAGCACGACGAACGATTCAGAAGTATGCAAACTGCCTATATCGATATCATGAAGCGCAGCATGATCAATACATATGAAAGCATAAAGTATGAACTGATCAAAACCCGTAATGAGCTTCCCAATCCGGCTGTGTATAGTATTGAAACTGAGCTTCAGTTTCCTGTTGAAGAAACGTTGCTACCAATTGCCAAGCGCAGTTTGGTGAAGTTTATTACTACAGCTGCTTAGAACTAGGATTAGAAGGATGGGGAGAAAAGCTGCGAGTTATGAGCTGTGAGTTACGAGAAGAGAAAGGGAATTAGCTGATTAGATGATGTGCCAATTAGCTGATGGAGGACAGATTACAGTTGACAGGAGGAAAGTTTGCAAAGGATAGTTGAAAAGTTTACAAGTTGACTGGTTGACAAGGAGGAATTTTCTTAATCTAACGATTACTTATAAAAGAAAAGCTGGCCTGTAAAGCCAGCTTTTCTTTTATTCTTTGAATTGCTGTTTAGCGAACTAAGATTGGAAGCATTATAACTGAAGGGGTGCTACTTTATAGTCAACGATTTCTAAGCCCCATTCTTTTCCTTTCTTCACAGCAGGCACACCCTCAACCAGCCATTTGGCAGGCTTCTCTCCTTTCAACAACCAATCGAAATATTGCTGCTGACGGATTTGGATATCTTTTCTGTTTTTGCGTTCTACCAGGTTATGCGCTTCACCATTATAGTTCAACAACCAAACCGGCTTTCCTAAACGACGCATAGCTGTAAAGAACTCAATACCTTGATACCAAGGTACTGCACCATCAGCATCATTGGACATTATCACCAGTGGGGTTTTTACTTTCGGCAATTGGAATAAAGGTGAGCTTTCAATATACTTATTAGGTGCTTCCCATAAAGTGGCGCCAATACGGCTTTGTCCTTTTTCGTACTGGAACTGGCGGTTATTACCGCTTTCCCAACGGATACCACCATAAGCACTGGTCATATTTGCTACTGGTGCACCCGCCCAAGCGGCTTTAAACATAGAGGTTTGTGTAATTAGCGCCGCTACTTGGTAGCCACCCCAACTTTGCCCTTGAATAGCCATATTCTTAGCATCTACCCAGCTATTTTTTGCTAATGCCTGTGCGCCGCTAACAATATAATTATAAGCATCTTTACCGGGTTGTCCCTTTGTATAAGTAATATCAGGAGCAAACACCAAGTAACCACGGCTTACATAAAATGGAATGTTTAAGCGGCTTGGTGTTGGGCTTGGTGCATTATAGTTATACAAACCATCACTAAGCTTTTCATAGAAGTAAATGATCATTGGATATTTCTTCTTAGGGTCAAAATCTTCCGGCTTATATAAAATACCTTCAGACTGTTTGCCTGTAAAGGTCTTCCAAGTAAACAATTCCGCTGTGCCCCAGTTATATTGTGCCTGCTGTGGATTCAACTCACTAAGCTTGGTTGCTTTATCACCTACCTGTACATACAAATCAGGAGAACTTGTATAGCTTTCTTTTGTATAAATAACAGCAGGTGCATCCTTTGCCTTTGCTAATAAATTATAATTATAAGCGCTGGTTTCAACTACTGGATTTAACACCACCTGGTCAGTTAAAATGCCTTGTACTAAACCAGCTTTTTTAGTAGTTTCATTTTGTACGCGGAAGTAAAGTGGTTGCCCCGTTGTAAAGAAACGCTCTTCATTATCCAATCTAACATAACGATAAACGTCTTTCTTAGAGCGGCCATTACCTGTAAGATTTACAGGCTTTTGTTTACCTGTAGGATCAAGGCGCCACATATCATAGCGATCATATACATAGGCAAAGCTGTCATTCTGATGCCATGTAAAAATACCATATGGGGAAGGGTCACTTGGCACATCGTTCTCTTCATTGTATAAAGGAACTTTCATACCGGAAGTGATATTTTTCAGGGATTGACCGTCCCAAGCCCAGTAGTTGCGGTTTTTATTATCATAAAGCACAATGTACTTGCCCGTATACGAGGAAAAAATCTGTCCACTATGATTCTTCTTCACCAATGTCATTTTACCTGTGGCTACTTCTAAAGCATATACATCCTTTAATGTATTACCACTCCATTGTGAGGCTACTCTGCGACCCGTGTCAGTTACGGCAATAAAGTATTGACCATCTCCTTGTGCTGTTTGGTAAATAGTAGGAATATCTTTAGATCCCAAAGGCTCCATCTTATTTAGGGTAAAGTCATATACGGCCAGGTAACTACGCTTCAGGTCATTTTGCAGATTGAACAATTGCTGTGTTTGCAAGTAATCATCGTTATAATGCCACACATCCACCTTAACCAAATCGATATCAATCAGTGAAGTATCTTTTGGAGCAACAATAGGCGCTGTTCCAAAGAAGAGACGATTGCCATTTTTGCTGAAGGTAATGGTACCATTTTCACTAACTGTATTACCGATCCTCATTCCACACGATTTCTTATCAACAATAAGGGTAGCACTATCATCACCTTCATTGTAAACATACAACTCATAAAAACGCTGTAAAGCCTTAGCACTGGTATCGCGTTCCGCTACAAAAGCAGCTCTGTAACCATCTTCTGAGAAGGTAAACCCTTTGAAATCGTTTCCCCCTTTCAAAATCGTATCCAGCTTACCGGATGCCAGGTTGTAAAGAACAACCGCATTTTTGCTATTAGCATCGCGTGCTGACTTACTAACCCGCATCATCAATTTCTTTCCATTGGGGCTAAATGTATAATCCACTACGTTCTTGAACGTCTTATCCTGGCTAGAACCTAAACGTTTTAACACCAGGTCGCTACCGTCAGTTGTTGTTGAATTACCTGTTGGCTCGTCATCTGCATCAACCATATCTCTATTGCCACCTTTGATATTCTTTAACTCCGTAACCAAAAGCATCAAGGAATCCAGTGATCGCTTTAAGCTATCAACTGTTTTTTGTGTAGGTGCTGATGGTTTTGAAGCTACCGGCTCTTTTTCCTTTTGGAATGCTACCCATCCAGCAGCTTTCTGAGGTGTTTTGAATGATTTTATCTTAGCCGTTTTCCAAAGATTATCTTTTCCTAACTCCATAATAGCAATAGAGTCCTTTGGAAAATCTTCCGGCTTTTTCTTTTTAATACGAGCATCCCGGGTATCCTTGAAAAAAGGTTTGATCTTAAATACCACAAAACGGCTGTCTTCTGTAATTACAGGATTATAGCCACGTGGCACCATTTTCTTGACAGCGGAATTCGCACTGGATTGAATAACCAATTCAGCATCACCTTCCTGAGGGGTAACGGTATACACCACCCATTTTCCGTCATTACTAATTGTGCGCTCGCCTATACTTTGCCATCCATCATAAACCGAGTGGTCCAACGGCTTTTTCTGGGCAAAGAGAAAAAGAGGAGAAATAAACAAAGACAGTAAAACAGTTCTCATATACTATGGTATAGCTTGATGCATAAAATTAAGGGAAAGCATAATGTAATTGAACACGGATTGGAAGATTATACTGTTTTCAGTTGAATAGGCTGGTAAGGGAAATCTAAAAAATTAAATGTCGAAATCCCAAATGGTAGCGACAAATTCTAAATAACAAAATCCAAATTCCCAATTCCAAATTCCCAATTCCAAGAGGAAAGAGCTATAGGTGCTAGTGCTTTTTCATCACTATGCGGGCGGTGTGTAGGGCTACGGCTAAAATGATTAATCCGAAACCAAGATAGAACCAGTTGTTGAATACTTCGTTCTCATGAAAGATAAGAAAGGCTAATAAAATTCCATATACAGGCTCCAAGGTCAAGGTAAGATTCATAGTAAAAGCCGATATGTTCTTCAGGGAGCGTATATACAAAAAGAAAGTAAAAATGGTACACACCCAGCTCAATATCACCAACCATAGCCAATCCAAAGGTGCCGGTTTAGCCAAAGGAATATGAAACAAATAGTTATAAACCGGCAATAAAATACTGAGACCAACAAAACCTCCCGTTAATTGATACAACGTAATGCTTTTGGGTTCGTAGGTATCGATCATTTTCTTATTAAGCACGGATACAATTACCGTCAGAAGTGCAGAAATCAAACCAATAATAATCCCAACAGAAAAATTGAGGTGGGTGTTATAGATCACTACAATTCCTGCAATGGCAAATAGCCCCAAAAGGATCTCAAAGGGATCAAATCGTTTCTTTAGCACCAATGGCTCCAGCAATGAGGACAACAGCGCTGAAGTAGACAAACAGGTGAGCGAAATGGTTACGTTAGAATACTTGATACTGCCATAAAAGCAAACCCAATGCAACGCTTGAATAGTTCCAATAAGACCTATGTAAAGAATGGATTTAGTAGGAAGCTTTTGAATCTTTTTCTGTAGGCCATATAACAGCCATAAACTAGCCACTGTAATTAACAAACGGTACCATACCAACCAAGTTTCGCTTAAACTGATTAAGCGGCCAAGCACACCCGTAAAGCCCCATAGGAATACAGCAGCGTTTAGTTGGAGTAAGGCTTTCTTCATCGGTTGGGAATAGTAGACTTTAGTAAGTTCCTGTGTCTATAAGTTTAAATGTTTACGAGTTTACATGTTCGCCGTAAGAAAGCAATCGTTCTATATATAATCAACAAATCTGTGGTCACTCCTATTATGCCTTAGCATGTGTCTTTTTAACACGTCTACGATAATCCTTGAATAAACTGGACCAGCGAAGATTAATTACACCCAACACACCTTCTTTGATAATGCCTTTACTCATTTTAGATTCACCGAATTTTCGGTCTTCAAACTGAATAGGCACTTCTATTATACGACACCCCAATTTCCAGGCAGCATATTTCATTTCTATCTGGAAAGCATAGCCCACAAATTGGATGGCATCGAAGTTAATGGCTTCTAAAGCTTGCTTTTTATAACAAACAAAGCCAGCTGTAGGATCCATTACAGGCATCCACAAAATCAAACGTGTATAAAGGGATCCACCTTTGGAAAGGGCTATTCGATTTTTTGGCCAGTTCTTTACGCCACCACCTTTTACATAACGTGAGCCTATGGCAACATCGGCCCCCTCTACTTTACAAGCATGGTATAAGCGAGGGAGATCGGCAGGGTTATGGGAGAAATCGGCATCCATTTCAAAAATGAAATTGTAACCTCTTGCCAGCGACCATTTGAAACCATGGATATACGCAGTACCTAAACCCAACTTACCTCTACGCTCCTCTAAAAAAAGTGAATTTGGGTATTGGCCTTGCAACTCTTTTACAATTGTTGCAGTGCCATCGGGTGAACCATCATCAATGACTAGCACATGAAAATCCTGCTGGAGATCATGTACCGCCCTTATGATCTGGGCAATATTCTCCTTCTCATTATATGTAGGTATGATAACAATCTTCTCCAAAAGGGGTAATTCTATTTTTTCTTTAACATGATGCGAGTGTAGATCTCGGTTAGCTTTTGTTTCGTATTCATGGGAAACTCACCTTTCATCATCCAATCGTAATACTGAGGCTCCGCTTTGAGCACATCAGCAATAGTGCGTCCTTTATGTTTACCAAAGTTGAAAACCTCTTCACCTTTGTCATTATAAGCAAAGCGACGGGCAAAGTCAATGATCGTATCATCGCCAACAGCCTTGATAATTGAATCAATGCTGTTGCCAAGCTGCGGATAGCGATCTACCTGAGCTGACAGGATTTCAGCAGTAGCTGTTGCATCTACTTCAGCTCCATGTGCACCATCCAGCTCCTTATTGCAATAAAAACGGTAGGCAGCCGACAGCGTACGTTGCTCCATTTGGTGGAAGATCTTTTGTACATCTACCACTTTCCGGTTTTTCATATCAAAGTCCACATCGGCACGGATAAACTCCTCTACCAGTATGGGCATATCTAGGCGATAGGCATTATAAAAGGATAAGTCACAACCGTCAAGAAACTGTTTGATCTCTTGCGCAGTTTGTTTAAAAGTAGGCGCATCTTTTACCATTTCATCCGTAATGCCATGAATCTCACTGATATTCTTGGGAATAGGCATTTGCGGGTTAATGATCTTACGTTTTACAGTACGGTTACCATCTGGCAGATGCTTAATAATGGCAATTTCCACGATACGGTCGGTAGACACATTTGTACCCGTAGCTTCTATGTCAATAAAAGCCAAGGGCTTCTTCAGTTGTAACATTCCTCTGGGTTATATAAGTGGTAAAGGTAAAATATTGTTGTTTTCCAAGTCGTTAATATTATCCACCCACCTTGGTAATGTGTTTGGCAAAAGCCTCTACATCCATTCCATCATAGTTTCCAGAGCTCATAAGCAGCACTACTGAATTGTCAAACTGGCGTTCTGCCAACCATTGCTCCAACTCCTGCTTCTGATTCAAGACCTGAAGATTCTCTTTACCAAAACCGGCTTTAACCATCTCTTTTTTCAACTCCGGCATCCGTTTAAGCTCTAAGGCGTGTTTACTGTAATACACAGCTGCCTCTTCAGCCACATTTAAAACATCTTTGTATTCTGTCATAAACTGCTCATTCAAACTACTATACGTGTGTAGCTCAAGCAGGGCAACCAGCTTACGATCAGGAAATTGTTCTTTTACCGCATCAATAGTTGCTTTCACTTTGGAAGGTGCATGCGCAAAATCGCGGTATACTGTAGTTGTATTATTCTTACTGAGTAACTCCAAGCGTTTGGCCGCCCCGGTAAAACTTCCAATAGCATGGACAAAGGCTTTAGCTGATATCCCTAACTGCTTACATACCAGCCAGGCCGCATGCATATTCAGAAGGTTATGGTTGCCAAATACTTTTAAAGCGGTTTCTTCCCCTTCTATACACACACGTGTTTCACCATTGCTGATGGTATACGATGGAACAGAATATGGATAGTAATGAATATCCTTGCGGCCTATAGAAGCCACTAAGTCTTTTAACGTTTGATCGCCTTCATTATAGATCAAATATCCCTCTGGCTCTATTTTATTGATGAAAATGCGGAACTGCTCCAGGTAGTTGTCAAAAGTGGGGAACACATTAATATGATCCCAGGCAATACCGGTTAGGATAGCTATATGAGGGAAAAGAAAGTGAAACTTTGGTCTTCTTTCAATAGCGCTGGCCGGATATTCATCTGCTTCACATACAATAATGGGTGCATCAGTAATATCTACCGACTGGTTAAAACCTTCCAGACGAGCTCCCACTAAGTAATCGAATGATTTACCAGCATTCTTTAGCACATGCATCAGCATGGCAGTTGTGGTGGTTTTGCCATGGCTTCCACCTACTGCTACTCTTGTTTTATTTTGACTTTCCTTATAGATATACTCAGGGAACGAATAAATAGGTAACCCCAACTCCTTTGCCTTTATTAGCTCCGGATTATCAGCCTTTGCATGCATACCCAACAGCACGGCATCCAGAGCCCCTGTAATTCGCTCTGGAAACCAACCGATTACACTGGGAAGAAGCCCTTCCTTTTCCAAGTTAGACTTGGCAGGCTCAAAAATTTCGTCGTCACTACCTGTAATTTGGTATCCTTTTCGCTTTAAGGCTATAGCAAGTTGGTGCATAACACTGCCGCCGATTGATATAAAATGGATATTCATTATGCTTTGTTAAGTAATTTTCAAGGCTAGTTGCAATTTCCCTACCTCTTTTCCACCTTGGAGTAAAGAAATGTAGAGATGGGTGTTTACATTTTCTACCTTTGTAAAATATCTGGCAAAATAAACCGTTTTACAACAAACCCTTTTTGCAATGAAGAATAAAATTTTTGCTTTCGTTCTTTTACTATCTACTGTAGCTGTTATGAGTTCTTGTGCGAGCTCTCGCAGTAAATATGGCTGCCCTGCTACAGCATACCAGTATAAGGCAAAGCATCATATTTAATTAGGATCACTTTTTAATTCGTATAGTATGTCATGGATTGCGTTAACCAGCGGGGCCCAGCTGGATGAAATTGTGAAAAAATCGGCCGAAAAGACACAAGTAATCTTTAAACACAGTACTCGATGCTCTATCAGTTCCGTTGCCCAACAACGGCTGCAAAAGGGTAAGCTTCCTGAAGATATAGACTTCTATTATTTGGACTTATTGTCGTATAGAGGTATATCTAACCAAGTGGAAGATACGTTTAAGGTTCATCACGAATCTCCACAGGTTTTGGTTATTAAAGATGGCAAGTGCGTTTATGATGAAAGCCATTTGGCGATATCGATGGACGAGATCGTGGATCAAGCTAAGGCGGCGTAGCAGCGCGGCAGAAGCCGGGCTCGTGAATGGTGAGTGGTGAATAATAAGTAACCGGCACACAAAGCCAGAAGATCAAATTCTCTTACATTATCAAAGCACTCCGATGGTGGAGTGCTTTTTCTATTTATTGACATTTCTATTCTTCTCTCATCTTTCTTCCATTATCAGCTAATTGACACATCCGCTAATCCCCTCCTTTTCTCCTTTGCTCTGTGCGAAATTATATAGCGAAGCGCCGGCCACCAGGCCTGGTGCACGTTGGGCATCGTTTTAACATTTCTCTAAAACCATTGATTTTACAGCGTTTACATCAATCTTATTGTATTTAGATAGTGTAATTCTCCCAAAAACTTGTTTCCCTACCTTTTTAGTATGGTAATATCTTTAAAGGAGAAATTATGGTGAGGCGGATGTTTATTAATTCCCGATAACCTGAACATATATTCATATAGCAAGCAATCGTTCCGTCCGCTGTGTCTACAGTGGACTTTTTTATTTTATCACCTAATCAAAACCCTATAGTATGTTTAAAAAGCTGGAAGCTACGTTCCAACGGCCACTGATCAGCCTGAAGTTCAGCAAGACCGGAGCGCTACCCTTTATCATCCTTTTTGTATTGGTTTGGCTCTGTTTAAAATTTCCCAGCCTCCCTGCCGCTATCCCTTCCTTTCCATCGATCAGCGCCGCCGATACAGCCTGGATGCTTACCGCAACCGCATTGGTCTTAATTATGACGCCGGGACTTGCCTTCTTTTATGGCGGCATGGTTAGCAGAAAGAACGTGTTATCTACCATGCTTCAAAGCTTCATTTGCATGGTAGTTATTACTGTACTATGGGTCACCGTTGGATTTAGTTTAGCTTTTGGTGATTCTATTGGTGGTATCATTGGTAATCCTTCCAGCTTTTTTATGATGAAAGGTGTAATGGAAGGAGCTCCCTGGAAATTAGCTCCTACGGTGCCGTTGATCGTATTTGTGTTCTTCCAGCTAAAATTTGCCATAGTAACACCAGCACTGATCACTGGCGCCTTTGCTGAGCGGATACGCTTTACTTCCTATTTAGTATTTATTTGTTTATTCTCCTTATTCATTTATAGTCCGCTAGCACATGCCACCTGGCACCCGGAAGGTATCCTTTTCAAATGGGGTGTATTGGATTTTGCAGGTGGTACTGTAGTGCATATGAGCGCTGGAGTAGCCGCTTTGGCCAGCGCACTTTATATGCGCATGCGCAATGAGCCTTCGCATAACCCTGCCCGTATTACGTATGTATTGCTAGGCACGGGTTTGCTTTGGTTTGGCTGGTTTGGTTTCAATGCGGGTTCCGCCTTCGGTGCTAATAGTTTAGCCAGCATTGCATTAGGCACAACTACAACCGCTTCTGCAGCAGCAGCATTAGCATGGGTAGCGTTCGATGCCATGCGTGGCAAAAAGCCTTCGGCTATGGGTACCTGTATTGGTGCAGTAGTAGGCTTGGTGGCCATTACGCCTGCGGCAGGCTTTGTTACTATTCCTCATTCTATTGTTATTGGAGTTTTTAGCAGTATTGTCAGCAACCTGATGGTAGAACTAAGAACACGAACTTCCTTAGACGACACACTGGATGTGTTTCCATGTCATGGTGTAGGCGGTATCATGGGCATGTTATTAACGGGCGTATTTGCTCATAAAAATATTAATAGCGCTGTGACTACCAACGGGCTCTTTTATGGAGAAAGCAAGCTCTTTATTGTACAGTTACTGAGCATGCTAGGTGTTTTTGCGTTTGTGCTTATTGGAACAATGATCCTCTTAAAAATTACAGATGCAATTACCCCACTAAGGGTTAGCAAACGCGAAGAAAGCCTAGGCCTTGATAGGACACAGCATGGCGAAAGACTGTAAGCAACGCGAGGCCTCGCACGCCCCAGCCCCTAAATGGGAAAAGGCCTATGCGCAAAAGATCAGACACTCTTATAAAACAAAACCACTCCTTTACCCGGAGTGCTTTTTATAGGGAAAACCAAAATCCTTCTAATTAAAATTATCCTATTCCTTCCTCCTAATTCTTTAATCTCCCCAATTCCTTCACTTCTTCCTTCATCATTCCTTGTTCCTTGTTCATTATTCCCTTGTTACTTGCCTGCTACTCCTACGCTCCTTCATAGCTACGCCCCTGTCCCTTCATAGTTACTCCGTATGGAAGACTAGGTTACTCCGTATGGAAGCCTACTTAACTCCGTATCTCACCCGTACCTCGGCCGATCCTTCGGCCGATCCCTCGGCCCCTACCACCCCCATACCTTAACCGTATGTCGTCACTTGATCAATGTTGTAAACTGTAAAAAATAGTAAAGAAAACTGTAATAAGAAGGGCGAAAATTGCTCTAAAAGAGAAGACCCTAAAGATACAAAACCAGGCTCTCTTCCCCCAATTCCAAATCCCTAATTCCCAACTCCTTCTATCCTCCGCGCTTATCGGGGCCATCTGCGGGAGACACTTGTGCGCAGGAGCTCCATTTAGTGGCCTGGGGCGTTCGTAAGCCTCCTTTCACGTTTGACGTCTCAAGTTTCACTATTTGCCTTCCATTTGCTCTATGAAACCTCTTACCTTCTCCATATCCTTTACTCCGGGTATGATCTCGAAGCGGCTGCAGATATCGACAACAAAAAGATCTTTTGCAACTTCGTCTTTCATGAACTCATGTACCAGATAGGCATCTGTTGGTTCTATGCCACCACTCAGAAAAAAGGGCTTATCTATGCGAAGGCCTTTTAAGCGATTCCAGTTAAACTTTCGGCCTGTACCGCCATACAAGTTTTTATTTTCCCTTTCTTCTTTTGATGCGGGCACACCTGTATCAAATAAAAAATGGTCGGCATCTTCATAATAGTCCTTTATCATCCATTGCACATGATCGTTCTCTGCAAAGCGAAAGGCTTTGATCACATCTATATAATTAGAAATGCGGGAACATTCGTAAGGTGATTCGCGACCATGCAACTGCACCATATCCAATCCGAAAGCATCAATCTGTCTCATGATCTCATCGTACGACGCGTCTACAAATACGCCGACCTTACAAAGTTTTAATTTTGCACGTCTGACATCTGCTCCCTGCAATCCTCTTTTCAAAGCCAAACGCGGACTGGGAGGATAAAAGATAAAGCCAGCAAAAGCCACTCCCACTTCATCGAGCTCATACAATTGATCCATGTCTGTTATGCCACAAACCTTGATCTTCATGCTATATACGTTTTACAATTTTATATAGCAAGCAATCGTTTAAAACCTCTCCATTTCAACTTTGAAAACAAGACAAAAGAAAAATCACATAGCAATAGAATTACAACGAACATGACTAAATAGCCATATAGTTTTAATCAGGAATGTAAAATGAATTCAATAGCAAGCAATCGTTGGAAATATGCGAAAGGGAAAAGGAAGATGACTTCCTGTGTTCCATAAAGTAAAAACAAAACCTTTAAAAGTGCAAGTTATTTCTACTTAATCCCTTTAAAAATTTAAAAGTGCATTTTGAGATAAATTCTAAAGGCAAAATTCTAAATCACAAATACCAAACTGAATTAGGTATTTGGTATCAACTTAATATAGTCAACAAAGATTAGATCTACTTCAGTGAAAAGCAACCGCATGTAAATAGTAACAAGAAAAGTATTTTCTACCACTCTACAGGGAAACACACCTGCAATTCACATCCCATTCCCGGCGCACTTCTAATAATCAGCGAGCCTTTGATACTTTCAGCTCTTGACATCATATTGGAAATACCAATACCATTACTTTTCTGTTGCAGATCAAACCCAAGTCCATCATCATTTACCTGAAGCGAAAGAGCCGATTGTTTTGCTTCTATATATACTTTTACATGAGAAGCCTCACTATGCTTTAGTACATTGGTAAGATGTTCCTGTAAAATGCGATACAAGGCCAGGTGAACATCTTGATTCACCTCTAACTCCTCTACCCCTTTCATTGTTAAACTAATCTGCAATTTATTGGTCGCCCTAACGGCTTCTACCAGTTCTGTAACTGACTCCTTCAATTTAATATCTCCTAATGAGGGAGCCGATAATCGCCTAGACAAGCTACGCACTTCATCAATAGAATCTTGAAGCAGTTTAATAGACTTATCCATAATTTCAGAAGCATTACCGATGCCATCCCTACACAACTCGGTATACAACTTAACGGTAGTTAGTACCTGGTTTACATTATCATGTAGTTCTTGTCCAACAAGAGCACGCTCTTTTTCCTGCGCGGCTATAACTGCAGCCGTAGTACGATTACGTTGTAACTGAAGTTCTTCTTCCAATTTTTTACGATTGGTGATGTCGGTAGAGATTGAAAAATAGTAGAGCAGCTTGCCATTCTCATCAAACATAGGCTGGCTGGAAACATCGGCCCAATAGGTTTCTCCATTCTTACGATAATTGAGCACCTCTATATGAAAAGGTTTTACGCTTTGAAAACAGCTTTCAGCATAACTGATCTTCTTACCATCTGTTAATGGCCCATCAAAGATCTCAGTAACCGTCTTACCTACGGCTTCTTGTAACTTATAGCCACTCATTTGTTCACAAGCCTTATTTATCCAAACAATACGCCGCTTGGTATCACTAATAGCCACTGCATTAATGGTTTCTTGTGCTATAACGGAAAGTTTACGCAACTCATTCTCTGCTTTCTTTCTATCTGTAATGTCAGTATATATTATACAATAGCGTTGTACGCCACCATACTCATTTGCTATAATCTGCCCGGAAACTTCGGTCCATATTTTCTCGCCTGTTTTTGTATAACCCAGCAACTCTGCCTGGAACGGCTTTCCTGCATTAAAACTTTCACGCAGCTGTTGAACAAGTTGGGTATCTGTTTCCGGACCAATCCATATCTTTTCGCTTTTTATACCAATAACCTCTGCTGCAGAATAACCTGTTAAATTCACAAAAGCCTTATTTACCCAGGATATTGTCCCATCCAGCTCTACAAGAGAAACTGCATTGGTGGTTTCTGTAGCGATCAATGAAAGTTTTCGCAACTCTGCCTCAGCATTCTTTCGCTCAGTTATATCTCTGAAAAAAACAGAAAGCCCTGTAGATGACGGGTAGGCATTTACTTCTAGCCACTTATATAAAGGGTTGGCAAAAAAAGCCTCAAAAAGTACTGGCGATTGTTCCTTTATTGCTTTACGGTATTGAGTTTCGAATACCGTTTCATAATCGGCTGGAAAACAGTCCCATATGGACTTCAAATAAACATCTTCCAATGTTTTACCCACCAACTGCTCAGCCTTAGGATTGCCATAAACAATTCGCCAATCTGTGTCCAGAACGAAGTACCCATCGGGCATTCGCTCTAATAACTCTGCCACCTCCTGATCTCTTTGTTTTAATGCTGCTTCGTATTGAAACTCAATATCATCAAAAACCAGTCTTTTTTTTATGATGCTTACAGTGGCGTATAGCAATTGATCGCTTTCATTCCAGCGAGCCACCCAAGAAATTGAAATCACCTTACCATCTTTCCTTCTACACCTATTCTCTAAATACAAGCCTGAATACCCTGAATGAATTTGAGTAAAATAGTGAAGCGTGCGCCGCTTTTCATGTGGCTCAACTAGATCTATGATGTTTGTGTTAAGTAATTCCTGAGAAGTAAAGCCCCACATGTCAAAAGAAGAACTGTTCGTATAAACAATACGACCCGTTTTATCTAAGACTACTATTACATCACTTAGTTCATTTAGAATGTGTTGTGAAGAAATTGTAGGAATGGAAGGAGTAGGCGTAAGGACGCTTTCAGAGTGGTGATTCATCAATAGGTGCAATTTTTCGAGTATCAAGATAAGCTGATATTGTGCCTTAATCCTAACCTTTCTGGTAAAATTTTAATAAAAAGAAACACTTAGTTGCGGTAAATATTTGTATTTAGTTGAAAATAAGCTAAATACGGCTTGATTTATTTTCTAGTTTAATTATTTGTGCCATTTATAAGTCAAAAATTAAACAGTGTCGGTTTTAAATTAAGACTGATTTAATAGCCAAAAGCACACCCCTGCCCTTAAAGGGGAGCACCTATGTACAGAGATTTCCCGCAGATTACGCAGATAGACACAGAGAGGGTTTTACTTGTTTGTTACAGCGAACCTCTTCGGTAAAAATATTTCCTTCAAAAGCTGCCTAAATAAACTAGCAAAATTTAACATTATAAGGCTGCTTTGTATATTTATGTACAAGCTTTCATAAAGCTATTATAGTTGTTGGTACCATGCTTTAATCTAGTCTGCATGCAACTATCTAAATGCTTAACACCACTATTGCTTGTCCTCTCCTTTCTATTGCTTAACCGACCGTTGAAAGCACAAGAAAAATTTTGTAGCGTAGATAGTTTTGCCAAAACCATCAAATTCCATAAAGACATTTACCAACTAACCAAAGAATTGACTAACCCTTATACGCAAGATCTCCTAAAAGCAAGATCTATTTTTATATGGATCACTGAAAATATTTCCTACGATTATAAGTTATACAACTCTGGTAAAGAAAATCAACAGCCGACGTGCAAAACTGGTCAGAACTGTGATGAAGTGTATTTAAACTGGGAGAGAAAATACTTAAATAAGATACTCAGAAAACAAAAAGGTATCTGCGATGGATACGCCCGGCTATTTAAGAAGATGTGTGATATTGCCGGCATTAAAAGCGAGGTTATTTTAGGTTACACCAAAACAAAACCTTACCAGGTGGGCCTAACGGGACCGGTTAACCATGCCTGGAATGCCGTATGGATCGATAGTGCTTATCAACTTTTAGATGCTACATGGGCAGCAGGTTACTGCGTTGAAAAAGAAGGCTCAGGAAAGTTGTTAAGCTTTCACAAAGCGTATAATGATTACTATTGGTTTACCCCTTTCCATGATTTTGCCCGCAACCATTATCCGAAAGAAGGGAAGTGGGTACCAGAACCCAACTACACAAAAGAACGTTTTGCTGCTAATCCGTATTATGCTTCTGCGATCATTAATAAGATACAGTTACAATCGCCAACCACCGGAATTATACAAGCAAAAAAGGGAGATACACTACGATTTCAATTTGACTATACTGATGATTTTAAAGTTTTGCAGGTCAACTCCAATGTGTTTCATAACCCGCCAATCTGGAAAGAAGAAAAGCTAAGCAAGCGACGCAAGATACTTACTATTGATACCTTGGCGCTTAAGAAGCAACAATACATTCCGTATAAACAGTCAGGTAACCGTTATGAGTTTGACTATGTAGTGTCGGACTACTCACTATACTACCTTGAAGTACTATTTGACTTTCGTAAGGTACTACGATTTAAAATAAAGGTGGAAAGGGAAAGTTTATAGCAAGTGTTCTCTTCTTTTAGATTTGAAACACCAATGAATCTTCCTTTCCCTTATCTTCACGCCCTTTCTTACAACTATGGCATTATTGGAAAAGCATCTGGCAGTAAAACCCTCCACCCTTCCGGGTGCAGGTGACGGCTTATTTACAAAAGTTTTTATTCCGAAAGGAACCCGTATTGTAGAATACAAAGGCAAGGTATGTACCTGGAAAGATGTAGAAGATGATCATGATAATGGCTATATCTATAGCATTAACGATGATCATGTGATTGATGCCAAGAACTATAAGAAAGCCCTGGCCCGCTATGCCAATGATGCACGCGGCATTAGCCGTGTGAAAGGCCTTATTAACAATTGCGACTATGTGAATGATGAGGACAAAGTGTACATTGAATCCAAAAAAGATATAGAGCCCGGTAGTGAGATCTTTGTTGATTATGGAAAAGAATACTGGTCGGTTATACGTAGCAATATTCGTATTGAGAAAGAGAAGAAGAAAAAGCTGAAAAAGAAATAGCCAGCACACGCCCAGACATCTCCCTGGCCCCTGAAGGGGAGCACCAGCGCTCAGGTGCCTTGCAGATAGCGCAGATTAGGAACCACGGAGGCAGGGAGGAGCCCAGAGAATATTGAACACGTATCAAGAAATGCTGAAGGAAGAAGGGAGGAAATATTCAATACACAATTCCCAACAATCAATGTTAAAGGAAGCGAAAGAATTTATAAATAATAAGCACTCCTAAATGGAGTGCTTATTATTTATAAAAGGGTTTGCTCCTCAGGAATTGTGCTGTTGCCAATGACCACTGACCATTAACTAGCGCAGCACAGTGTGCGACTAGCCCCTGGTAAAGGCACAAAGCGTACTAAACTAACAAAGCCTGCTTAAAAAAGCAGGCTTATCGCTTAAAATTTGTCATCGATTTTCACTACTTATTTTGCGCCAAAGAACGTGCCGAAAGAAGCGCTACAGGAACATTTGGAAAAGAATAACGTTTATACCTATACGCCAAAGAACCCCCTGTTAAGACAGGGGGTGTCTGATTGCTTGCTTATGAATGAAAAAAATTGCCTATTTGGAATGGCTATTGACACAAGAATTATTCCGATAGCATCTGAGCAGTAAAGTTTCTTATAATTTTTGGCAACCCTTTGAGTGAATGGAGGATGGTCAATAAGTCCATGGTTATTGAGTTATTGATCATTGGTGAGAAGAGGGTTATGCTTAAGTTTTTATTGGTACTAGGCTAAACTTCTATCAGACGCACCATTTGAGTAATGCTAAAATCTATCAATAAAAAAAAGCTGCATTTTGGTGCAGCTCCTTTAAAAAAAAGTATACAAAACTATTCAGGTAGTCCTCCTATTTCTTATGCTTATTAAAGCGTTTTCAATCCTTTTAAGGCGGTAGCATCAGTGGCTTCCATTACACTTATGGCATATCCCCCACCCGGTGCACAAAGCTGGGATAGTTTGCTCTTATTTGTAACAACTGCTTTTCGAATGGTGTATGCTTTAGGATTAGTCTCATAATGTGCATTCTTGGCATCGCTATAAATCGTAGCTACATATTTCTTACCGGGATCTAAGAAATTGAAGTTTATTGTAGAGGTGCGTCCATTTTCATCGCAAGTGCTACCGATAAACCAGTTATTAGTTCCTTTTGCTTTACGGGCAAATGTGATGTAATCGCCGGGTTCTGCTTCTAATACTTTACTATCATCCCAATCGACTGCTACGTCTTTAATGAACTGGAAGGCATCTAAATACTTATTATAAGTTTCTGGTAAGTCGGCCGCCATCTGTAACGGGCTGTACATGGTTACATACAATGCCAGCTGACGCGCCAAGGTGGTATGTACAAAAGAAGTATTACTTGGATTGTACGCACTCACCTTAGTTTCAAAAATACCGGGTGTATAGTCCATAGGGCCACCAATTAATCGGGTGAAAGGCAGAATGGTTGTGTGGTCCGGATTACTGCCACCAAAGGCCTCATATTCTGTACCACGAGCTGCTTCATTACCGATCAAGTTAGGATAGGTACGACTTAAGCCTGTTGGGCGCACAGCTTCATGTGCATTTACCATAATACCATATTCGGCAGCTTTGGCAATAGCATACAGGTAATGATTTACCATCCATTGGTTATAATGGTACTCTCCCCTTGGTAAGATATCACCAACATAACCACTTTTTACCGCGTTATAACCGTTTTCTACCATAAACTTATAGGCTGTATCCAAGTGGCGCTCATAGTTGCGTACAGCACCTGAGGTTTCATGGTGCATGATGATCTTTACACCTTTGGAAGCTGCATAGCGGTGGAGTTCTTTTACATCAAAATCGGGATAGGGCGTTACAAAGTCAAATACGTAATCTTTGTGTTTACCAAACCAGTCTTCCCAACCTACGTTCCAGCCTTCAACTAGCACAGCATCAAATCCATGCTTAGCAGCAAAATCAATATATTCTTTTACATGCTGTGTATTAGCGGCATGCTTACCATTAGGCTTTGCATGTGTAAAGTCTGTTATACCTAATTTGACATTATCCAGGTCGGTATAAGACCATGTGCTTTTACCTGTAATCATTTCCCACCATACACCAATATACTTGATGGGTTTGATCCAAGATGTATTCTTGTATTTTGTAGGCTCGTTGAGGTTCAGAACCAGTTTAGACTCTAAAATATCACCAGCTCTATCGCTCACTATGATAGTACGCCAAGGCGATTTGCTGGGCGTTTGCAAAGTACCCTTATCTCCTACCGCATCTGGTGTAAGGAAGGAATTTAGAATCATGTTCTTATCATCCAATTCCAGGTGCATACAAGAGTAGTCTACCAGGGCGGCTTCGTGGATATTGATATACAAGCCATCCTTGCTTTTTAGCATCAAAGGCGTTTGTACACCTGTTGGAGAAAAAGGTGTTTGCGAAGCATTTGGAGTAATGGCCGCTTTCATTTTGCCACGTACTTCTGACAAGTTTGATGTTACTGTGCTATACTCCTGGGTATCATAATCACCCGGAATCCAAAATGCCTTATGATCGCCAGAGAGTGCAAACTGAGTTCTTTCTTCTTTAATAACAAAATGACCTAGGTTCTTTTGTAACGGAAACTCATACCGGAAGCCTAAGCCATCATTGAAGAGCCGGAAACGGATAACCAGGGAACGTTGAGTAGAGGGTTGTTCCAACGTCACAGCCAGTTCATTGTACTGGTTCCGAATGTTTCTCACTTCACCCCATACCGGTTGCCAGGTTTCGTCAAAACTGGTTGTTTTAGTGTCTTGAACACGGAAGCCTTTGGTTAGTGATGTATCGCTCTTTAACTCAAGTCCCAATTTGCTAGGACGAATCACATCCTTTCCTTTATAGGTAAGTGCATAAGCGGGCACACCACCATCCTGCAAAGAAAAGGTTAGTGTTAACTGTTTATCAGGTGATTGAAGCTGTTGAGCACTTATCAATTGGCACAGAAAGAAACAAATCAATAATAAAACACTTCGCATCTAGATTGATTTAAGTAAACGAATATAATGCGTGTTCAATAAGTTGTGTATTTAAGATATCCACCGCATTTTGTGGTAATATCATGTATAGTTAAATGTTTTACTCAACAAATAAAACCACTACGGCATCTAAATTACTCAGTGCAGCTATATAACAGTTACATAGGCAGCAACAACCTAGGCCATTCATCTATTTTATACAGGTACATCAAAATGCACTTATTAAGGTCTAGTGTTTTTTATTATGTTATTAAATAACACTTGCATCTCTAAAATGTAGATAGTAACTTTATTTCACATGCATCCCATCAGCAGTGATGCGGCGTTTTTATATTACATACAATTGCCAAAGTGCTCAGCTTCCCCTTTGAAACGGCAACCCGTCACTAAAAAAGCTAATTGGACACATTTATAGCTGCTAATTATAAATAGAAAATTTACTTGAATATCTACTTTCATTCACGCAAATGAAGCGTTAATCTCATACTCCTGAAAGCACACTCATCGTCCAATAAATTGTTGAAACAATAGTGCTATAGCGTTAACTAGATATAAAAACCCATTAAATACATATTTCCCTAAGTGAACCAGTGGCAGTACTGACTTTTGAAATTAATGTTTGTAACACTATTCAAATTAGCGTATGAACCTTCTATTAAAAACCAATCCTTTTACCATTTTGGACGTGCGAACGCCATCGGAGTTTGCAAAGGGACATGTACCAGGCGCCATCAACATTCCGCTGGAAGAAATAGCAACACGTGTATTTGAGTTAAGAAAAATGCCCAAACCAATTATTGCCTATTGCATGAATGGAAATGGAAGTGGCATTGCAACCAGCTTTTTAAAAAAGCAAGGTGTAGCTGAAGTATACAATGGTGGTAGTTTACATGATATGTTGCGATCAGCACAATAATAGTTGGTCTTTTCTTATGTTTGGACATTGATATCAGAAAACTCGTCAATCTAAGTATTGATTTACATTCCAGTATGTTTTGTAGATGCAACTGACTTAGATCATAAAAAAAGACCAGCGGTTTTATAGTTTTGAACCAAATAATTAAGCATGAAGATCCAACAATGGGAAGATAAAGGCCTAGCACATTTTAGCTATGCTGTATTGAGTGAATGCGAAAAGAAAATCGTTTTAATAGACCCGGCACGTAATCCTCAACCTTACCTGGAATTTGCCAAAGAGAACGAATCCCAGATTGTAGGCGTTATTGAAACACACCCACATGCAGACTTTGTCAGCAGCCATTTAGAGTTGAGCGAGCGCACAGGTGCTACTTTATATGTACACAGCCTGGTAAATGCCTTCTACCCCCACGAAGCGTTTGATGAAGGCCATGCTATTGAAATAGGTAAAATAAAACTTTACCCACTATATACACCGGGCCACTCACCAGATAGCATCTGTATTGTTTTAGAGCATGAAGGAAAGTCCAAAGCTGTCTTCACAGGCGATACACTTTTCATTGGAGATTGTGGTCGTCCTGATTTGCGCGAAGGCGTAGGCAACCTGCAAGTTACGCGTGAAAAGCTGGCAAGCCAGATGTACCACTCCCTACGAGATAAGCTACTACCACTTCCCGACGACACAATTGTATATCCAGCACACGGTGCAGGCTCCTTATGCGGTAAAGCCTTAAAAGCAGCCCAAAGCAGCACCATGGGTGAAGAAAAGAAAACCAATTGGTGCTTACAAGATATCAGTGAAGATGAGTTTGTAAAACAGCTTTTAGCTGACCAGCCATTTGTACCTGCATACTTTCCGTTTGATGTGGATTTAAACCGCAAAGGCGCACCATCATTTCAAGAACGCATAAGTGCAGTAACGTATGGAGATACTATTAAAAACACAAATGAGGCAGATCGGCTGGACAAGAACATATGGGTGGTAGATGTACGAAATGCTCAAGCTTTTCAACAAGGCCATCTACCGCACTCTATCAATATCGTTGGAGGCGGCAAGTTTGAAACCTGGCTGGGCAGCATTATTCAACCTGGCGAGACGTTTTATTTAGCAAGCGACAACAAAGAGCAGCTGGGAAAATTGGTAGATCGTGCTGCCGCTATTGGATATGAAGGGCAGGTAAAAGAAGCATTCGTTTTGGAAAATGCTTTTGAAACAATGCCGGCATTAGATGTAGACGAGTTTAAAGGGCATACAGCCAATTATACGGTTGTGGATGTACGTAATAATGGAGAAGTTAGTCAGAAGAAGATCTTTGCCAATAGTATACATATACCATTAGGCGAACTAAGAAAACGCTGGGCTGAAATTCCAACCAATAAGCCAATTGTAGTTCATTGCGCAGGAGGCACAAGGAGTGCAGCAGCCAGCTCGCTGCTTCAGGAAGAACTAAACGGCTCTACCAAAGTGTATGATTTAGGTGAGGCGGTTAAAACGTTTGGTTAAGGAGTTAAACGTGAAAGGTGAAACGTGAAAACTAAGCTTGTTCTCACGTTTCACCTTTCATTTATCCCTATACTCTAGACAACCTTATTTCTTATTGTCCTTTTTCATTTGGCTATATTTCTGAATGATTTGCCAGGTAGTTTTATCACTATCAAATACAGTATATAGGCCTTGCTCCTCCATTGGCGGGTCTCCCATATAGTCGTCACCCACTTTCCAAAATACTTGTCCTTGCTTAGGGCGAGCCACTCCGCCAAAAGCCCAGAAATTAGCACCCGCCACAACACCATTTGTATTTTTACTTTGCGCCCAGACAGAAAAAATGGTTTTATAGTATTGATCGCGTAGTGTGGTTGTTGACTTTGGATCAAACGAATATTGATCACGAGGTAGCCCGAATTCTTCAATCACTAACGGCTTATTCAGCTTTTGTGCGGCACTAATATGCTTATTGATATAATCGGTAGTCTTATTTATTGCTTGTTGAAAATCGGCTTTCATGGAATCTGGCCGCATCCATGCCCAGTTTTTGGGCCAAATATGTATGGTCAGGTAGTCAACACTGGGGTACGCATGTAATTCTTCAAAATAAGACAGGTCACTTTCTAAAGAAATATCCCCTTCATGTCCAATGGTTACCAGGTGGTTTTTGTCTTTTGACTTGATATGGTTACTAACATCACTAATCCATTGTTTATAGAGCTCATTCGCCGCAGGTCGCATAGGACGCGGCTCGTTAGCCAATTCCCAAGCCATTATAGCCGGCTCGTCACTGTATTTCTTTTTGGATATCTTATTGGTCCGGTTGAGAATAAAGTCTACTTGCTTCAGGTAGTCTTCTTTACATGGGGAACAGGCATAAAACTTCATTATCTCATCACGCATAGTCTCCCATTCCATTTTGTTTCTGAAAACAGAGTCGGGTATTTGATTGTTCCAACGCAGGTATTGCAAAAAGCCACCGCTCCATTCCCAATTGTTGCTTAGGAATACAATAGCTTTCATATCACGCTTTGTCAGCTCGGCTAAAAAGATGTCCAGCCCATCCAGTACTTGTTCATTAAACACGCCTTTGTCGGTTTGTAGTGCTGGGCCAATACGCTCCACACCAGCCACCAAACCTTGTCCTTCAGCACCAGCCACCAAGCGTAGATTAGCAACGCCTTTTGATTTCAAAAAATCCAATTCTTTTCTTAAGCGATCTATACCTCTTTTCTTGTCCTTTTCCAGCCCCAGCAAACCACCATACCAATAGTTAGTTCCAATATAATAGTAGGGCTTACCGTTTAAAACAAACTGATGCCCTTGGCGTTTTACAAAAGATTGGGCGACACTATTGTTACTTTGAAACAAAATAGCAAGAAGAAGCAATACAAAAAGCGGTTTCACTTTCATTTACAAATGGTTTTCAGTACAACAAAGGAAATCAAATAACAACTTATAAATAGCAGGACTATTAAATATAATAAATGAATTTTTACGTGTTAGAAGTCTATCGTTTTATACTTACACAAAGACACAACTGCTTTTAAAAGTTCTTACTACTTTTGATCTATAACAAGTCATGCATTTATACATTAAAAATATGGTTTGCGACCGCTGCATAATGGCAGTGCGGCAAGAATTAGATAAAACAGACATTGAATATAAGAATATTCAATTGGGCGAGGTGGAATTATCCAAACCACTGGAAGAAGATCAAAAGGAAAAATTGAGCGAAAGCTTGAACAGCTTAGGCTTTGAACTGTTAGATGATCGTAAGTCTGCACTTATTGCTCAAATCAAGTCTACCATTATTAAAATGGTACATGCCAATGAATTGGTAGAGTCCAACAAAAAGCTTTCGGTTATCCTTTCTGAAAAGCTGGGAATGGATTATCATTATATCTCCTCCTTATTCTCCTCTATAGAAGGTGTTACTATTGAGAAATATGTAATTCTGCAACGTATCGAGCGGGCAAAAGAATTATTGATCTATGACGAATTGAACCTAAATGAAATTGCAGATGCGCTGGGGTATAGCAGTGTGCAACACTTGTCACTGCAGTTCAAAAAAGTAACAGGATTAACACCTACCTACTTTAAACAAATGAAGGAAAAAAACAGAAAGCCGCTGGATAAGATTTAATAAATCCGAAAAGAAGCATTATCGAATCACGAGTTAATCTAACTACCTCACATATCGCTTCTGTCATCTACCAACTATCAACTATTAACTTATTAACAATAAGCACCTTAAAAGACTAATACCACGGAATCAACTTTTTCATGGCGGTTTTATCAAATGCTTTATACAGCAACGTTAGTTCATAAGCATTGCGTACTTCAGCAGCTGTTTTTAAGGACGAAACGGTATGATCATAAGAAAGTCCTACTTGAAATCCACCCCAAAAATATCCAACATAAGGTATCACAGCATCTTTGTATCTATACCAGAGCCCAATATTGATTTCATTTTTTATTCCGTCTGTCAATTGCTGCCCGTAAGCGGCACCAACAGTTGTTTCTTTTGCCTCGCCCTGCTGCATATGTGTAATTGAAAAATAAGCTTTGCTATATTCCGCAATAAAAAACTGTGCGCCAGCTTGGGCTGTAATACGCAGCGGCATCCGAAATTCATCTTCAATAACATTTTCTGTATGACGCAGAATATTATAAACAGATACTCCTCCAAAAAAAGCCCGGTCTTCCAAAATAATATTATATACCATCCCGGCATTGACATCGAAATAACCAACACTCTTATTGTTTAGACCTTCTCCAATTGGCAATGAAGGATCATATCCAGCAGAGCCAAACTGGTTACCAAAAGATAGCTTGGAATAGTCAATTAACCGCTGGTGATATACACCCTGAAAACCAAGACCTATACTATGATCGCCATGAATGTCTAATGGCACATGGTAAGCAGCACTAAAGCCAACAGCATTAGTTTTCAAAGCACCATTCAAGGATTGATCATTCATTAAATAAATACCAGCCCCTGCCTTATGATACTCGCTTAAACGATCTTGAAATAAGTTAAAATCGGCAGACAAATAACCTGTGAAATAAGCGCCACCACCCATTTGGCCTTGTGTACGAAAATTAGAAGCTATCCGATATGGCCCTTCTAGGAAACCTGTATTTGCCGGGTTGGTTAAGAGTGGTGTTGAAAAGAATTGAGAAAAATGATAGGATTGTGCTTGCAACACCTTGCACATAAACATCAGTCCCAATACGGTGATCCATGCTTTTTTCATTGCAAACAATTATCTGATTAATACACTTCTTCCGCTTTGCCGGATAACCTTACCATCATTGTCAATACATTCTAATATCCAGCTATACGTTTCACCAGGCTGCGGTGTTCCATTGATTGTACCATCCCACCCCTGCCCTATGATATTTGTTTGATAAACCTGTTGCCCCCAGCGGTTATACACTTTAAACAGCACCAATTGACGGATATTGATGAAGTAAGGCATCAGCACATCATTTTCACCATTTCGATCAGGCGTAAACGCCGTTGGTACAAATACCCTTGTTTCCCCTGTGGGTACACATACCTGATACTTTACAACTACTGTATTTGATGCTAAGGCAGTACAAGTACCATTATTGATCATTACACTATAGCGACCTGCCTGTGTTACTTTATAAGTTGCAGCTATTGCTCCATTTATAGCTACGCCGTCTTTAAACCACTGGTATGAAAGACCGCTGCTTGCAGTTAGTATTTTAGATTCTCCATTACATATTGTAGCGAGATCGGCGGGTGAAATAGTACCGCTTGACGTATTATTAATGGTAATCTCCACAGGCTTGATCGTAAAGCAACCTGCCGCATTGGTGCCTTTTACAAAATATCTACCTGCATCAACAGCCTCTGGATTAGATAGTGCACTGGTAGCATCTCCATCCTTCCAGTAAGTGTAGACTAATCCGCTTTCTGACCCCGCTGTAATAGCAGCATCCTTTAGGTTTATAGTTGAGCCAGCACATATTGGAGCTGGATTGTTAACTACCAACGATGGTGTACCGGCGCCTTTTTTAACTTCGAGTGTCATTTCTAATATACATCCCACGTTATCTTTTACCCTTATGCTGTGTTTACCTATCACTACATTAGTAAAGGCTGAACTATTTTGGTATACTCCATTATCGAGACTAAATTGATAACCGGGTGTACCACCAGTTGCCGCCACTTCCACCCTTCCTTTTGTTTCATTGCACTTAGGATCAATAACAGTAGCGGTAGCTGTTATGGTTGAATTTAGTTGCTTGATGGCAAACTTTGTCTCGGCAGTACATCCCATTGCATCTTTTACTCGTACAGCGTAATTACCTGATGCTAAATTGGTAAATACATTACCAGATTGATCTGTACCGTCATTCAGTTTATACGTATACGGAGCTACACCACCTGCCGCGCTTATAGTTGCTTTTCCAAATTGCTGCCCACATACAATATCAATTGGAGCAGCAGAGACAGTTATTGTATTTTCAATTTGCTTTACTGAAACACTTACCGGTTCACTTTTACAACCGGTGCCGTCTTTTACAACTATTTGATATTGGCCAGGGGCAAGACCTCTGAATGCATTTTCGGTTTGATATGTTTGACCATTGTCTTTTGAATATTGATAACCTGCACCGCTTCCTCCCACAACAGAACCAACTTCAATGATACCATTGGCTACGGTGCATCCAGCAAGTGTAGCTCCTGTTTTAAAAATGATTGGTTTGTTATAACTAACAGTAACCGTATTAGAGGATGGACCACTGCATTGTCCATTATGTATAGTAACACTGTATTGCCCGGGCGTGCTTGCATTATAAGTAGCAGCAGTAGCTCCACTAATAATTTGGCCATCTTTTAGCCATTGGTACGTGGTACCGCCTTTTACTGTCAGGGTAACAGAGGCGCCCTCGCAGATACCTGCAACAGCAGGCGAAATGGAACCATCAGGCTTGTCACTAACAGTAACCTTCACTTCATTTCCGGCTTTCCCTTTACAGTCATTTTTGATAATATCTGCCGTGTATAAACCAGCCTCGCTAATAGTGAGCGTACCTTGTGTAGCACCATTTATGACAACTCCATTCCTATACCATTGATAGGATGTTCCCCCACTAACAGTAAGTGTACCCATACTACCATTACAGATAGTAAGCGTTCCGGGAGTAATCTCCCCTTTGGGTTTTGGAGTTACAATTACATTGGCTTGATTAGTAGCAGGAGCCTTACAACTTCCTGATTGTATAACTACAGTATAGATACCACTCTCTTTTACATTCAAGGTCGCTGCAGATTCGCCGCTAACAGTAACTCCCTCATGGAACCATTGGTATGCATCACCTCCATTAGCCGTTAAGACTCCTGCACTCCCACTACATATGGTTAGTGTAGCTGGAGTAATAGTACCAACAGGCTTTGCTTGTTGACTTACAATACTTTCATTAGAGGATTTTGCTATACACCCATCCTCATTGAAGATACTGACGGTATAGGTTCCGGGTTGTAAAGCAGCATAAGAAGCTGTAGT
Organism: Flavisolibacter tropicus; assembly: GCF_001644645.1. Taxonomy (NCBI): domain Bacteria; kingdom Pseudomonadati; phylum Bacteroidota; class Chitinophagia; order Chitinophagales; family Chitinophagaceae; genus Flavisolibacter; species Flavisolibacter tropicus. Next base: position 1,208,560 of record NZ_CP011390.1, read on the forward strand.
AGCATTCTCTATCGCCATATCATTTCTATACCACTTATAACGCACACCACCTACAGCTTTTAAGGTTACCGCATCTTTTCCACAAACAACAGCAGTGGTAGGCGAAATAGTTCCAACTGGCACAACACCAGCTTTAATGATAGCACTATTTGATGACCGACCCTTACATTCACCTCTAAACAATTCAAAAGTATAAATACCCGGTTCTTTAACTACAAATGAATCAGTGGTTGCATTCGCGATCAATACATTGTCCTTATACCATTTATAAGTGATACCACCCTCAGCCGAAAGGGTTATAGAATCACCCGGACACAAAATGGCTGATGCCGGATTTAATGGCCCATCCAATTCCTCCCGCAACTCTACATAGGCCACAGCAGCCTCGCGCCAGGTGCAATTGTTTTTGATTGCATCAATGGTATAGGTACCTGGCTCTGTAACCATATAAATGGATGATTGAGCCCCAGATATAGCACTTCCATTCAAATACCATTGATAAGAATCGCCGCCGGTTACAGTTAACAAACCAGAACCACCATTACATATGGTCAGTCGGAAGGGAGATATTGTTACCTCTTCCTCAAATGCATCTGTAATAACACTCTCATTTGATGCTTTACCTACACAACCATCTTTGATTATATCAGCAGTGTAGACTCCTCCTTCTGTTATTAATATGCTACGCGAAGTTTCTCCAGAAATCGCAACGCCGTCTTTATACCATTGGTAAGAATCGGCTGCTGTAGTAACTACTAACCCATACTGTTCTCCCTTACAAATGGTACCTGTTGCAGGGCTAATGTTCCCAGTTGGTCCTCCAACCAGGTTTACTACCACAGGCTTCACTGTATTACAACCACTTCCATTAGTTGCTTTTATATAGTAAGTGCCGCTTTGGGTAACGTAGCTTGGATTAGCCAGAGAAACTGTAGCACCTACATCTATCCAATAGGTATAGGCTAACCCTGCATCGCTACCGGCTGTAATAGCAACTGCAGTTAAGTCCACTGGTTTGCACCCTGCTGGCGGATTATTAATTTTTACAAAACAAGTTGGTGGCTGTGCCAGTAGGTCAGAATGAAAGGAAATAACAGCAAGCAAAAAAATGATCGCAAGTACTTTCCATTTCCACTCGAGATCTTGAAGAGAAGCGACTTTTAATTTGTTTCCCATTTATAAACCTGCGTTCATAAATTTTTAAATAAGGTAGCATCAGTTTATAGAGTAGTGTAACTGCAACAAAATAGAGGATTCATTTAATTACAGTTGCAAAGCGGATGGAAAGCCATTACACAAAAAGGCATAAAGGGTTAACAAATTCCCTTTGTGCAATGTTTGGTTCCCTAGATAAGATTGGATAATGAAGAATACAGCTCTTATAGAAGAGATAAGCTCCTATTAAGTTAATGCTTTAAAAACGAATATTCATCTGTTTAAGTCCTTTTTCTTTGCAACCCTTGATCAAATAAGAAAAAACCAGCTTCAGCTGTTAACGTATAAGTACAATAAGCTTAGCCAATTATTGCAGAGCTTAATGCAATACGAGAAACAACAATCCCTTTTTCAATTCTACTTCTGCGGAAATAGCAGGCAGTTATTGCTTTTTGAGATCTTCAACCTTTACTACTCTTGCTTTCCCTTCAACATGGGAACAAAGGAAAACTTATCAAAAGTTTCTTCAGTTATTGAATCATCGTGGTGTTTTGTAATACGCACCATGCGTTGCACAGGTGCCTCTCCCAAAGGCAATACCAACTTTCCGCCTCTTGCCAATTGGTGCACTAAGGGTTGTGGAACCTGGGGCGCCGCAGCTGTAATTAGAATGCGATCGAAGGGTGCATCAGCAGGCAACCCCTCATAACCATCACCATAATAGAAATGGATATTATTAAACCCTCGTAGATAATCAAAATTCCGATTCCTATCAAACAGCTTCTTTTGCCGTTCAATGGTATATAAATCAGCTCCCATAACGGCTAATACAGCGGCCTGGTAACCACTTCCAGTTCCGATCTCCAATACTTTCATACCTTTTTCCACATCCAGCAACTGTGATTGATAGGCCACCGTATAAGGTTGTGATATCGTTTGTCCTTCCCCTATTGGAAAGGCTCGATCCACATAAGCTACAGACTCATCCTGTGGCAACATAAAATATTGGCGGGGTATAGTAGCTATAGCATTCAACACACGTCGGTCCTCAATACCATGTTTAAAAAGATGATCAACCAGGTTCCTGCGAAGTTGATGATGTTCACCGGTATCCTCGTGAAGCCTTTTCATATAAAAGGGTCTACCAAAATCAGACCGTGCATAGAATGGATGGGAAAGGGATTAGCGGGATTGGGCAATTATACTCTATTAAGTTAATCGTGTGATCTAGAGATCACATGTACAAACAAAAAAAAGGAGCTTGTTAGCCCCTTTAATACAATTGTAAATCTTTTTTATTCCTGACGTATTAGCGTGCGATTGAACTGTTCAACCATCTGCGCAAATATGCGGTTAGAATCTTTTTCTTTATTCACCAGGTCATGCAGGGTTACTTGGTCTAGAAACTGATCGATCATTAGTTGCACCATTTGCCATAGAGAGCGGGAAGAGCAGTCCACTGAATGCGTGCAGAGCTTTACCGTTCCGGCATGTGTACCACAAAATGAAGAGTCAAACAGAGCTCCACCTAGTGCCTTCAACACGTGATTGATAACAATCTCTTGTGCAGGCATAGCCAATACATAACCGCCTTTGTAGCCTGGTGTGCTATTAATAAAACCAGCCATACGCAAACTGCGGGTCAACTTAGCTACGTAGTGAGGGCTAATTCCTTCTGCCTCACTTAGCTGAGGAATGCTCATGCCGTCCTGGTCTTTACAGGAGGCAATACGTATCATAATACGTAAGCCATATTCTTCCTGGGCGGTGATCTTCATGCTATTTTAAAAAAAATGTGTTTTACTATTTTTTAGATTCATTAAATACTACGTGAAACGTGAAATTTAAATACCTTTTCACTTTTGACATTTCACTTTTCACGTCTTTACAGCCAACCTAATTCCAATTGCGCCGCCTCAGACATCATGCTCTTATCCCATGGTGGATCCCAGGTTACTACCACATGTACATCGTTGATCCCTTCTATCTCACGCACTTTCTGATCTACTTCCACAGGTATGGTTTGTGCCGCCGGACAGCTAGGTGCAGTCAGCGTCATAGTGATCTGTACGTTATTTATAGGCAATATGTCAATACGGTAGATAAGGCCTAACTCATAAATGCTCACAGGTATTTCCGGATCAAATATGGTTTGTAAGCATTCTACAACCTTATCCCGCAATGCTGCTGTATCCATTTGTATCTATAATAATTTAATTTCTAAAATTACTCCCTCAAGAATGTTTACCATTGACCACTCTCTTCTGTCAACTGTGTACTGTCCTCTGTAGCCCCCTTTCACGTCACACGTTTGACGTTTCACGATTTCTCACCATCCACCCTTAATTATTGAGAGAAGCATCTTTCACTTTATAGGCCAAAGCATAATTCTTCATTTGTTTCACCATAGCCAACAAGCCATTAGAGCGTGTCTGCGCCAGGTGCCCCATCATACCTATTTCATTAATGAAATCCAGGCGCGTGTTTATAATGGCATCAGGCGTTTGGCCCGACAACACACGGATTAGCATACTGATCAAACCCTTTACAATTATAGCATCACTATCAGCCTTATACATTACTTTGCCTTCCTGGTAATCAGCTACTAACCAAACCGTAGATTGACAGCCCCTTACTTTATTCTCATCTTTCTTATGTACATCTTCCAATGGTGCTAACTTCTTTCCCAGGTCAATGATGTATTCATATTTATCATCCCAACTGTCAAAGAGAGAAAACTCTTCAACAATCTCCTGCTCAATAGCCTCTATGGATTGATTTTCCCTCATGTTCTTATGCTAATAGTTTAATGGCCTTTTGTAAGCCAGCGATCAATACATCTACTTCTTCTTTTGTATTGTACATAGCAAAAGAAGCCCTTGTTGTACCACGAATACACAAACGATCCATTAATGGCTGCGCACAGTGATTACCAGTTCTTACAGCAATACCTCTGTTATCTAATAAAATACCGATATCCTGTGGGTGAACATTATCGATAACAAAAGAGATCACACTGATCTTTTGCTTGGCCTGACCAATGATCCGCAAGCCCGGAATAGCCTCCAGCTGAGCTGTAGCGTAAGCCAACAACTCATTTTCATGCTGGCGAATATTTTCCTTGCCAATACCCTTTGTAAAATCTAAAGCAGATTTAAACGCTATAGCATCGGCAATATTAGGAGTACCTGCTTCATACTTGTAAGGCAGGTCATTATAAATAATATTATCAAAATAAACTTCTTTGATCATCTCTCCGCCACCCTGGTAAACAGGCATTGCTTCCAGAATATCCTTTTTACCATATAAGGCCCCCATACCTGTGGGACCATATAGTTTGTGAGAAGAGAAAACAAAGAAATCACAACCCAATGCCTGTACATCAATGTCCAAATGCACCGTAGACTGTGCACCATCTACCAAGGCCAGCGCACCAACCTGGTGAGCTTTTTCAATGATAGTTTTTACAGGATTGATAGTACCTAATGCATTGGATACATGTACTACAGAAACCAGCTTGGTCTTTGGACTTAAAAGCTTTTCAAAAGCTTCCATATCCAATTCACCTTCATCGCTGATAGGAATAACTTTCAGAACAGCCCCTTTCTCCTGGCATAAAATATACCATGGAACAATATTAGAGTGGTGCTCCATGTTAGAGATGATAATTTCATCTCCAGCCTGGATATTCTGGCGGCCCCAGGTTTGTGCTACTAGGTTGATCCCTTCAGTTGTTCCTTTTGTAAAGATGATCTGCTCACGACTTTCAGCGTTCACAAACTCCTTTATCGCATCGCGGGTAGCTTCAAAAGCAGCAGTAGCTTCCTCAGCCAGCGTATGAATACCGCGGTGGATATTAGCATTATAGCCTGTATAATAATTGACCAGTGCATCAATCACCACTTGCGGTTTTTGGGTAGTAGCCGCATTATCAAAATACACCAATGGTTTCCCCTTTACCTCACGGTTCAATACAGGAAACTGCTGACGAATTGCATACACATCAAAACTGGTTTCTATTATGGCAGGTTCTATCATACTAATTCAACATCTAAACGTTCAGAAATTAATTGATCAACATATTCACGTACTGGATCCAACTTAATATGCTCCAAAACATCAACCGCAAAGGCATGCACTAACAACGACTTGGCCGTAGGCTCTGACACACCTCTTGACTGTAAGTAAAACATACTTTCTTCATCTAACTGTCCTACAGTACAGCCGTGTGAACACTTTACATCATCTGCAAAGATTTCCAACTGTGGCTTCGTGTTAACGGTAGCATTTTCAGAGAGCAGAATGTTTTTGTTAGACTGAAATGCATTGGTCTTCTGTGCATCTTTCTGCACATAGATCTTACCGTTGAAAACAGCCGTAGCGTTATCATCGATAATGCCTTTATACAATTCATTGCTGAGACAGTTCGGCATCACATTGTCCACTACCGTGTGGTTGTCAACGTGAGTATTTCCTTTTAAGAAATACAAACCGTACATATAAGAATCACAATATTCTGCTTCTAAAGACAGGTTCAGGTTGTTGCGTACAATACCACCATTCAATGAAATGGTTACAGCATGTACCACACTTTTCCCAACCTGGCGGAAGTGCGTTGTGCTTACCTGGTTGGTATGAGGCGCATCGTTTTGAATCTTATAATATTCAACAACGGCATCCTGCTCTACTACCATTTCTAATACCTGGTTGGTAAAGCTTTCCGCAGCACCAATGGTAGCATAGTTCTCTACAAAGTCTACTTGCGCTGCTGCACCTATATGCACCAGGCTGCGTGGCTGTGCTAATATATTAGTCTCGCGGGCATCTGTAATATGATAGATATATACAGGATGCTCTACTATCTTACCTCTTTTTACTTGGATAAACACACCTTCCTGAGCAAAGGCCGTATTCAGGGCGTGAATACCATCTTTAATATAGCGGCCGCTGTGTCCTAAGTGCTTCAGCACTAATTCTTGGTTCTCGTTGTGTGCAGCTTCTTCCAACGACTGTATTTCCAGGGAAGAAGAGCGAATAGTAGATAGTGAAGGATTATAAAAACCATTCACAAATACCAGTTCATTGGCTTGCTCAAAACCAGGCAGGCGTACAGTATCCAAATTCTCTGCAGAAATGGAACTGGTTGCAGGCGCAGAGGCCATTGCCAGGTCTTTATTAAATACACCGCTGATGCGTGTGTACTTCCACTCTTCGTGCTTAACAGTAGGGATACCCTGCTTGTTAAAAGCATCAAAGGCGTTTTGTTCCAACTTCGTCAGCACACTGCTGCCGTTTTTGGACTGTATTTGTTGATATCGTTCTTTGATCGTTTCTATAGTGTTCATGCCTTGTGGTTTAGTGGTGAGGACTTAGGCTTGCTGCCCCTCATTCACTTCGTTTTTAATAAAGTCGTATCCTCTTTCTTCCAGCTCAAACGCCAGTTCTTTAGTACCTGATTTTACAATACGTCCATTATATAGAACATGCACATAGTCAGGAACAATGTAATCCAGCAGGCGCTGGTAGTGCGTTACCAACAGTACCGAATTGTCTTTATTACGCAGCTGGTTTACACCATTGGCTACAATACGGATAGCATCGATATCCAAACCAGAATCCGTTTCATCAAGGATAGCCAGTTTAGGTTCTAGCATAGCCATTTGGAAGATCTCATTACGCTTCTTCTCACCACCGGAGAAACCTTCATTCAAGGAACGACTTAATAAAGACTGGTCAATATGAACCATCTTCATTTTTTCTTTCATCAATTTCAGAAACTGTACAGCATCATAGGGTTCTTCACCACGGTATTTTCGTACTTCATTTACAGCGGTCTTAATGAAGTTGGTAGTTGTCAAACCTGGAATTTCTACCGGGTATTGGAAAGCCAGGAAGATACCCTCACCTGCTCTTTCTTCAGGAGATAACTCCAAAAGGTCTTTACCTTGGAATTCAACAGTGCCTTCTGTTACTTCAAAATCTGCACGACCAGCCAGTACAGAAGACAATGTGCTTTTACCAGATCCATTAGGGCCCATGATTGCATGCACCTCACCAGGTTTGATATCCAGGTTAATACCTTTTAAGATTTCTTTACCGTCAATGTTTGCATGTAAGTTCCTTATCGTTAACATTATCGCTTATTAATTATTATTTACTAATTATTGTTTTTGATTCTTTCATTAGCTAATTACCAAATCAGCTAATCAGCTAATTATCCAACACTACCTTCTAAGCTGATAGCAAGGAGCTTCTGAGCTTCTACAGCAAACTCCATTGGCAGCTGCTGCATTACCTCTTTGGCAAAGCCATTGATGATCAGCGCTACGGCTGTTTCTGTATCAATACCTCGTTGATTACAGTAGAAGATCTGGTCTTCACCGATCTTAGAGGTCGTGGCTTCGTGTTCTACTACGGCAGTGTGGTTTTTAACTTCTATATAAGGGAAGGTATGTGCACCACATTTATCACCTAGCAACAGGGAGTCGCACTGAGAGAAGTTACGTGCGTTAGAAGCATTCTTACTTACGTGCACCAATCCGCGATAACTATTGTTACTCACGCCGGCAGAGATACCTTTCGATACGATGCGGCTGCGGGTATTCTTACCCAGATGCATCATCTTAGTACCGGTATCAGCCTGTTGATGGTTATTGGTAACGGCCACAGAATAAAACTCACCGATAGAGTTATCTCCTTTCAGGATAACGCTTGGATACTTCCAGGTAATGGAAGAACCGGTTTCTACCTGTGTCCAGGATATTTTAGAGTGATTTCCTTTACAGATACCACGTTTTGTTACAAAGTTGTAAATACCACCTTTACCGTCTTTATCACCAGGATACCAGTTTTGTACAGTAGAGTATTTAATCTCGGCATTATCCATAGCAATCAGCTCTACCACAGCAGCATGTAATTGATTCTCGTCACGCATAGGCGCAGTACAGCCTTCCAGGTAGCTAACATAGCTTCCTTCGTCAGCCACAATCAGTGTACGCTCAAACTGGCCTGTATTCTCTGCATTGATACGGAAGTAGGTAGACAGTTCCATTGGGCAACGAACACCTTTAGGAATATATACAAAAGAACCATCGCTAAATACGGCAGCGTTTAAAGCGGCAAAGAAGTTGTCTGTAACCGGTACAACAGAGCTTAGATATTTACGAACCAGGTCAGGATGGTTTTCAATAGCCTCGCTCATGGAACAGAAGATAATACCCAGCTCGGCCAGCTGCTCTTTAAAAGTAGTAGCAATAGAAACGCTATCGATTACGGCATCTACCGCCACACCAGTCAAGCGCTTTTGCTCATCTAGGGAGATACCTAGTTTTTCAAAAGTCTTGCGCAGTTCAGGATCTATTTCGTCCAAACTATTAGGTTTTACCTTTTGCTTGGGTGCAGAATAGTATATAATATCTTGATAATCAATAGGTGTATAGTTCAAATTACCCCAATGTGGCTCTGTCATCTTTTGCCATTGTGCAAAAGCTTTTAAGCGCCACTCCAACATCCACGCTGGTTCATTTTTTTTAGCAGAAATGAAGCGAATCGTATCTTCGTTAAGGCCTTTGGGAGCCTCATCAGCTTCAATATTGGTTACAAAGCCATATTTATACTCACTGATGACCACTTTTTCAATCTCACTGCGGCTATCATCAAGGATATTGTTCTCCGGCTGCAATACTTCTGTTTTCATGGCGCAAAATTACGCCCATTTATACAAAAAAGTATAAATAGATTGTTTAAATAACACACAAATCCGCTTTTTGATTGGTAATAACTCAGCAATACAGGCTTACAGCCTACAAAAGCCTTTTAATATTGATTTTTTCTAATACCCGATCAATCAAATATATCCGAGGAAAGCGCCTTAAGCTTGGATTTCTGACGCTCATTACCAGCCCTCCTATCCTACTGTAAAACAAGACGCCCAAGCTGAGCTTGGGCGTACTATTTCATACAATTGATTCTTTACGAACTAAACCGCTCTCATTTTCTATTACCACTTGGTCGGTTTCCAGACTTACGCAAGTCATCGGCGAATGGGTCTTCAACTTGCTCGCGGTTTCTACCTCCAGCATTTTGAGCACCTGTTTGAGTGGTATTTTGCTGATTACCAATAGAATTGCTGGCATCTTGCTTTTGTGGACCAGGTCTTGACCGGTCTTTGTTTTTGTCTTTCATACATTAAAAACTTTTATAGTTAATAATAATTGTTGACGGAAAAAACGGTGCCACATTAGTGAGTTTAGGAACAGAATCGAGTTATGGCTTATAAACAAACTCCCAACTCCCCTCTTTTTAACAGCTAACTACTCAAATAATGTCCCGGTTTTTCAGGGCACTACTACCTTCTTTCATCTAAATGAAACTTCTATTTCAACTACTATTCTTTTATAGGATAACCTGAGGATAAAGAAAGGATAACCTGAGTCTATATAAATACAGGTAATCTACAGCTTATCGTCTCCTTATGTTGTATTTAAATACAATGTATCCTTTGCGACTCCCAAAAATGCTATAGCCAATAACCAGAATTAGTACAGACATGGTATAAAAATTTACTACCCGTTTTCGAGCTTAGTACAAACTCTAGTCATTCCATTATTACCTGAAACAAGAAATTGGTACAAATAATGCTGAACATTAATTGGAAGGAAGGTCTCCTTGTGTAAACAAGATCTGCTGCAAAAAGCAGCGCCCTAGACAAAACTTCTTGCTACCAAACCTTCTATAATGAATAAAATTGTCATTGCCTTTGATGGCACTTTGTTTTCAGATGGAGCTTTTGCGCTGGCCCGCGAACTCAATCAAATGCATCCAATTCTGCTTACTGGCGTATTTGTACCACAGGTAAATTATGCCAACTTATGGAGTTATGGTACTGCCATGGCTGGCCCAGGCTTTATCCCATTAGTCGAAGAAGAAGAAACTGAAGCTATTCAAAAAACGATTCAGCAGTTTGAAGAATTATGCCAGCGCTATGGCATTAAATACACCATTCATAAGGACTTCTATGACTTCGCACTTCCCGAGCTTAAAAAAGAATCCAGGTATGCTGATCTATTAATTATTAGTAGTGAAAGGTTCTATGAAAACATGTTGAAGAACTCGACCAATGAGTATATGGAAGATGCTATCCACCATGCTGAATGCCCTGTTATTGTAATTCCTGAAGCCTTTAACTTCCCTACTCGTAATATTTTGGCCTACGATGGCAATCCTTCTTCCGTTTATGCCATTAAACAATTCGCTTACCTTTTTCCAGACTTGTGCCAGAATGAAACACTATTGGTCTATGTAAGTAAAGACGAGAAGGAGGGCTTACCTTCTGAAGAACACATCACAGAATTGGTTTCGCATCACTTCCCTAATTTAAATATTGAACGGCTGCAGATCGATTCCAGAAAACATTTTGCTACCTGGTTAAACGAAGAATCCAATGCATTCTTAGTCTGTGGCGCCTATGCCAAATCTGGCTTTGCTTCTATGTTTCATAAAAGCTTTGTAAGTGAAGCCATAGGCTCACATCGATTGCCAGTATTTATTGCACATAAATAAAAATTAAGCAAAAATGATCTTGCACATCGATGATTCAATGACCATAGCTGAAATACAAGAGAAATTTGAAAAAAGCTTCCCAGCATTAAAGATTGAGTTTTATAAAAAGCCGCATCACTTTAAAGAATCTTCACCTGCAGAACAACTAATAGACCCCAATACGGTTATTGCCAGCATTCACAAAACTCATGATCCTGGAAACTTAATTATATTCTCAACAGATAGTGCAGGACACATAGAAAATGAATTCAAGAAACTATTTGGATTAAATGTTCAAATTTTTCAAAAAGTCAACGGCGCATGGATACAAACCAATAATACCGATAATAACAGCTTAAAAAATTTAAGTGATTTATCTTCTGGTCTTATTCATTAAACGACTGTACTGCTAACGTAATACCTGACAGCATACTTAATTGCGCATATTTTTAAGCTTGACTTCATTTAGAATAACAATATGTCCATCCTTTATATCAATCAGCTTTTCATTTTTAAAATCTGTTAACGTGCGAATAAACGATTCCGTTGCCGTTCCGGCTATGGCAGCCATATTTTCGCGGCTTAATTGAATGGAATGCAAGCCTTCGGGTTGTGCGTAAGATAGTTTCTCCTTCATAAGCAAAAGGGCATCGGCTACTTTTTTGCGTAAGGAGTTATAGGCTATGTTTAGTAACTGTTGCTCCTTTTCAACCAGGTTATGTGATAGCAACTTAATAAAGGATTTAGCTACCTCTGCATTATGATAAATCAATTCTTCAAATTCAGACTTGGGTATAGAAATCAGTTCTGCATCTTCTACTGCTTGCGCTGTTTCTTTATAAGTGGCACCTTCTAACATAGAGACATACCCAAAAAACTCACCGGAATTATATAACCCGGTTATCAACTCTTTACCATCATCATTCGTTTTGAAGGTTTTTACCTTACCTTTTTTTACATGAAAAAGAAATAAAGGATGATTTCCTTCAAAATAAACTACTTGTTTCTTTTTAAAATTACTGATCCCTCTCCCATCAATAAAATGGTTAAGCGTCTGCTCTCCTGAAACGGACAAGTATAGCTGATTATCGTCTTTAATCCCTTTAGCAAATACCTGCCTGATGGATTCTGACTTCTGAAGCCGCCGCTGTATGGCATTCAATAGCTCTGTAGCTGTAAATGGTTTTGATATGTAATCATCAGCACCAAGATCCATTCCTTTCCGGAAATCACTACGATCCGACTTTGCCGATAAGAAAATAAAAGGTGTGCGACTGAGATCTGAATGTTGATTGAGTACTTGCAGCACACCATATCCATCCACTTCGGGCATCATGATATCACACAATATCAGATCGGGCTTTTCTTTGATAGCCACTTCAATCCCCTGTCTGCCATTTTCTGCCGTTAACACATGATAATTCGAGAGCTCAAGTAGCTCTGCCGTATTTTCCAACAGAGAAATATTATCTTCTATAACAAGAATCTTTTTCATTGAGAAAGATTTTGCTAATTAGCTATCGCAGTTATCTGTAATGATTAAAGTTGTAAGGGTAGATCAAGAACGTACATAAAGCTAATTATTCAAGAGTTTTTCTTAAAATTATTAGCCTCCTTTTTCTAATAACGAAAGACAATAAAAGAAATTTTAGCAATCTCATAATGTCCAGCAGCTATTATACAACTTTCAAAAGAGTTCACAAGTTCCTTTCAACTAACAGGTGAACTTTTAAAAGCGTGAACACAAAAAGAACTCATCAATTCAAGTATTTCAAATAAGCCCTTCAGCAAATCTGACAACTATCAACATTTCCCTTGACTCTGATCCAAGGAACCAGAGTAAAAATGGGGCTAACTTTGTATGTTATTAGGATTTGAGCATTACTACCACTTCTATTTACTGATTGTTGAATATAGCATGAAGAGCCTTATCTATAAAGCTGTCTTTATTTTGCTATTGGCGAATTCTTGCATTTCATTTTCTCAACTCTCTGTCTGGAAAGAGCAAAATAAACCAAGGGTTAGGCTGAATAAGATCCTGGTTGTAAGCATTGTACATGATTCTTTATTTGAAGTAAGAAAGAATATAGAAGATTGTTTTGTAAAAACACTAAGTAATCATGGTCACCATTCTGTTTCTGCGCTAGAGACATTTGGCTATAAAGGCCTTGCAAACATGGAACTAGAACAAACTTATGTTGTACTCTGCAATCAAGGTATTGATGCCGTATTAACTATTGCATTATTAGATGACAATAAAGATTATAAACATCCCAGTAACTATTCAGACAAGTTCACCAGTTCTTATTACTACAAACGCATATTAAACTATCGAGCCTCGCAAGTTGACATAGAAGGTTCTGCTCAAAATAAGGAAGAGCCTGATCAAGTATTGTGGGAAGCTACACTGTTTAACCTTTCAACACTTTCTCCTGTTTACTGGGCGCAAACCAAACCTTTTAAAGTTGCCAATGTTAAGAGCTATGACAATTATTGCAGAATGATACTGAACAATATGTTCAAGCAAAAAATTCTACGTTAAAAGCCTAAACTTTTAATTCTTTTCTGCTTATTTTCAACTACTGATAAAGGAGTTACATCTATATATAAATAGTTGTCATCCTTATCCTTAAGGAACAGCTTATTCCCACTACCCTGTAGAGATCTTACATTAGATCACGACCTCGTAGAAGATTAGCATTTTTTATAACGTGAACGCTAAATGCACCACTCTATTAAACTGACGGAAAGAGGTTATAAGTGATCGTTATCAATTGAACTACTGATTTCATTCATTGAGTATGCAGACAGGGATATCTATTTTTAAACCCAGTTTACTCAGCTATTAACGTACTAAATAGTCTAAGCTGAACAATACAGACCGGCTTCACCGCCATTGTAAATAGACACAAAGCAGTACTGTCAATAACTGAGGCTTTAAACTATTAAGTATGAAACCGGTTTTCATATCCAAAACACGCAAACCATTTGTAAACATAACACTGCTAGCAGGTGATATTGGGGCTATCAAAACTAATTTGGCTTTAATCCGCTTTAATAGAGATAGTTTTTCGGTATTAAATCAACAAGGATTTCATACTAAAGATTTTGCAAGCATTCATGAAATGCTGCAAGCCTTCAGCCAAGGAACTGAAAGGCCCGAAGTAATTAGCCTGGGAGTAGCAGGACCCGTGCAGAACGACAAAGTAGTACTAACCAATGTGCATTGGGAGATTGACGCTGCTCATTTATCTCAACTGTGGGATAACACTCCTGTTTTCCTGCTTAACGATATTGAAGCAATGGCTTTTGGTTTAGGAACGCTAAAACCAGAAGACATTCATACAATTTATATGGGAAATGAAGGTGGACAAGGAAACATGGCCGTCCTATCACCTGAAGCAGGATTGGGAGAAGCCGGACTGTTTTGGGATGGAGAAAGCCATTACCCTTTTGCAACAGAAGGAGGTCATTGCGATTTTGCTCCACGCACACCTTTAGATGTTGAATTTTACACGTATTTACAGAAGAAGTTTAGTCATGTAAGTTGGGAACGTGTTATTAGCGAAGCTGGTATTTACGCCATCTTTCAATTTCTACGTGACAAAAAAGAAAGGGAGGAACCTGCCTGGCTGGCTGAAAAATTACTGGTTCATAACCCGGCTGAAGTAATTGGCGAATATGCTACAGCCTGTTCTATTTGCAATGAAACCATGGAGCATTTTTTCCGCTACCTGGCATACGAAAGTGCCAACATAGCTTTAAAGTTAAAAGCCACGGGTGGCATTTTCTTGGGAGGCAGTTTATTAAGACAGAACAGTCACTTGGTGGACAAACATGTTTTCCACAGAAATTTTTGTAGCAGCGGGCGGCTACACGCCTTTCTGGAAGCAATTCCTATTCATGTATTGGCCAATGACAAATTAGCTTTACTAGGAGCAGCTTACTATGCTACTCACGTTGCAGTACCTGATCCTACCGGGCATTTGGCCACCTTATAGTGTTTGAATAGAAGTAATAACTGTATTAACAAATAATCATCAACCCTATCAATATGTAAAAACAGAAATAGCCATAAAACTGATTTAAGAAGCAATTTTGACTATAGCACTACAAGCACATTAGCTTTAGTTTTACAGTACCCAATTTTAAAGCCAGACCATGTACCTTTTACGATCACCGTTAGTTTTCCTACTCCTACTCATTTCCTGTAAAAGCAAGCAGGAGCAAACACAACCCACTATTGAAAACATTACCGAATCGGTTTACGCCTCTGGTATCGTTAAAAGCAAAAACCAATACCAGGTTTTTTCAACCTCTAATGGTCTTATAAAGGACATAATGGTAACAGAAGGTGATCTTGTACAAAAAGGAACGCCGATCATCCGTATTGAAAACGAAACAGCACAATTGAGTGCTGAGAACGCACGACTGGCTGCCGATTACACATCTGTAAGTGCCAATGCAGATAAGCTACAAGAACTACGGATCAATATTGACCTGACTAAAAGCAAATTGAACAACGACTCGCTGCTCATGGTAAGGCAACACAACCTTTGGGCGCAGGGAATAGGCTCACGCAATGAACTGGACCAACGGGATTTGGTTTATCAGAATTCTAAAACGGCCTATGAGGCTGCAGTTCTTCGTTACAGAGACCTGCAAAGACAAGTAAGCTTTTCAGCACAGCAATCGCAAAAAAATCTTCAAATCAGTAACAAGCTAGCTAGCGATTTTACTATTAAGAGTGAAACCAATGGTAAAGTCTATAATATTTTGAAAGAAAAAGGTGAAATGGTAAATATGCAGACTCCAATTGCTATAATAGGAGACGCTACAAGCTTTCTGTTAGAACTGCAGGTTGATGAATATGATATAGCACAAATACGGCTTGGCCAAAAAGTATTGGTGACTATGGACAGTTATAAAGGCAAAACATTTGAAGCCAGCATTAGTAAGATCAACCCGATCATGAATGAGCGCTCTCGTTCCTTTACAGTAGAAGCCACCTTTATTACAGCACCACCTTCACTTTATCCCAACCTGACAGTAGAATCAAACGTACTGATTCAAACGAAGGCCAATGCACTGACTATTCCTCGCAGTTTTCTTATCAACGACTCTTTCGTAATGTTAGCCAATAAAGAAAAAATAAAAGTGACAACAGGCTTGAAAGATTACAAAAAAGTAGAAATACTAAAGGGACTGGCTGCTTCTGATTTCATTATTAAGCCTGTAAAATGAACACTAAGTTAATTTTAAGCATTGCTAAATCTTTATTGTTAGCCCGGTGGCGACAAACGCTGGTTGCAGCTATAGGTGTTACTTTCAGTATTGCCATGTTTATTACACTATTAAGCTTTATGACTGGCCTAAATGCTATGCTTGATGGTTTAATTGTTAACCGACTCCCGCATGTGCGATTGTATAATGAAGTGAAACCTCGTGTACAACAACCTATCAATACTTCTGTTGAATACAAGCAGTATTACAACTTTGTAAGGTCTGTAAAAGCAACCAACATCCGCCAGGAGCTATATAATAGTGGTGCCATTATACAGGCGGTACAAAAAGATGATCGCATATTAGGCCTAGCACCGCGGCTTACCACACAGGTATTTTTTAATGAAGGAACAATTGATGTTACAGGAATGATCAATGGCATTGATGTAGAAGCGGAAAGCCAGCTATTTCATTTTAGCGACTATATGGTTGGAGGAGATGCACAGGATCTAAAAACGGTATCCAGCAGTATTGTGTTAGGCAAACCACTAGCCGCCAACCTGAATGTAGAAATTGGTGATGTAGTGCAAATAACTACTGCTAATGGCGAACGCTTTCCCTTACGCGTTGTCGGCTATTTTCAATCGGGCATCCAGGATTTTGATAAATTACAGAGCTATACCTCCATTGCCACTGTACAAAAACTGCTTGGCAAACCGGGAAACTATATAACAGATATCAATATCAAATTAAAAGATATAGCGGAGGCGCCAGCTGTAGCTAAGGAATACCGGCAATTATTTAATACAGATGCAGAAGATATACAAACAGCCAATTCGCAGTTTGAAACCGGCAACTTCATTCGTACACTTATTTCCTATACGGTAGGCATTACCTTGTTGATAGTAGCAGGCTTTGGCATTTATAACATCTTAAATATGATGATCTATGAGAAAATGGATTCCATTGCTATTTTAAAAGCTACTGGATTTTCAGGCAAAGACGTAAAGCGGATATTTTTATCTATTGCTATAAGCATTGGTTTTTTTGGTGGCATGGTTGGTTTACTACTTGGCTTTGTACTTTCTGTAATCATTGACCAGATTCCCTTTATTACAGAAGCCTTACCTACAATCACTACTTTTCCAATAAACTACGATCCGACCTTTTATTTTATTGGTTCGTCTTTTTCATTGATCACTACTTATATGGCAGGCTGGTTTCCTGCCCGCAAAGCCAGCAAGGTGGATCCTGTTATTATAATAAGAGGCAAATAGCATGAGCGCAACAATATTGGAAGCAAGACATATCAATAAGTACTTTCACGATCCGGTAACCACACAGGTCTTGAATGACGTTACCTTTTCAGTAAAAAAAGGAGAATTTGTTTCAATAGTAGGCAAATCGGGATGTGGCAAGTCTACCCTACTCTATATTCTTTCTACCATGGATACCGATTACGAAGGAGAATTACTAATAGATAATGAATACATGACTAATAAAAAGGAAAGTCAACTAGCCCGTATCCGCAATGAAAAGATTGGCTTTGTATTTCAATTCCACTACCTATTAAATGAATTTACTGTACTTAAAAATGTAATGCTACCCGGGCTAAAACTGGGCAACCGCTCTGCCAATGAAGTAGAGCACAAAGCAATGGAATGGTTACGGGTACTGGGCATAGAACATGTAGCTCATAAAATGGCGAACCAAGTGTCGGGAGGCGAAAAACAACGCGTGGCTATTGCGCGCTCCTTGATCAATGATCCGCATATCATAATGGGTGATGAACCAACAGGCAACCTGGATAAAAAGAACAGCGAGTTAGTATTCAATATTTTTAAGGAACTGGCTGAAGAATATAAACAAACCTTGCTTATTGTAACCCACGACCCCGCTTTTGCTGAAGGCACGCAGCGTATTATTGAAATGGAAGATGGAAAGATTATAAAGCAATAGCTTTTTAGGAAATCTAAAAAAGCAAATTCCAAAGAGTAAATTCCAAATTCCAGAAAACAATTCTAAAAAGCAAAATTCGTAATACGAAAAACGAAATGCGTGGATTTCCTTTCTATTTGAAATGGAATGTTAGTGGCATCTTAATAGATATCTCTACTGCGTTTTATCAGTAAAAGTGCTTCTTCTCCTATTTGATTTTGCTTTTCCAAGGTTAATTTATTGGTCTCTGATGTTTCTATCCATACGGTACCCATTTTGCGAAATACGAGAACCGGCAAATTAAATTGTTGCTGAAACATTAAAGCCACCTCTCCTACACTCTGTGTTGGTGCTATATCTATCCCGTCCTGCCTTATGGTGCCAATAATATTTACAAGCAATGTATCATCGGAGGTAACGTCGTCTACAAATGCACTCTTGTATTTATTATAATTCTTTTTACCAAATTCCAGTTTTAAAAACGGAAAAGCTACATGGAAAGCCTCTTTTATGTCTCTAACCCTTGAAGTGGCAGAAAGTGCAAGATGCATGCAACTACAGTTTACGTACTACTAAAGTTGAATTACTTAAATATTAAATGCAATGATAAACCTCACCACTTTTGGATGATGACGGTCAGTTGCACTTGAACGCTGAATTCCTCAGCGGTAACAATGAGGCTAATAAAAGTCCGGAAAGAGAATAGGCTTGGCAGGGGGCTTGCACTGGCTAGTTTTTTGCTTTAAAGGATACAAAAGACAATCGAATTATACTTTTAACCAGTTTTCCTTGATTCTATAAAACCAACCGCTCGGCAATAAATTGTGACCAAACATAAATAAACAAACTTGCTACTGATGTTTGAATGTGTTAATTCCATATACCTTTGCTCTTCATTTTTACTCATGACGGCTACTAGCCAAACTTTTTATGGGTTCACATATTAATAGCAGGGTCTCTGCAGCCGGCCTTTTGGTTGCATTGGGCATTATCTATGGCGACATTGGAACTTCTCCTTTATACGTACTAAATGCAGTTTTAAAAGATAGGGTTGTCACTGACCAGCTCATACTAGGGGCTTTGTCTCTCGTAATCTGGACCCTTACCTTACAAACAACCGTTAAGTATGTCATTTTAACCCTACGAGCAGACAACCGCGGTGAGGGTGGGATCTTTTCTCTTTTTGCCTTGGTGCGGCGCCGTCAGAAATGGCTGGTATTCCCTGCTATGATTGGAGGTGCGGCTCTTTTGGCCGATGGCATGATCACACCGCCCATCTCAGTAACTTCAGCCATTGAAGGCTTACGCAACATTGAGTATTTTCACAACATTGGAGATCATACAATTGTTGGAATTGTATTAACCATCATTGCTGTCTTGTTCTTTATGCAGCAATTTGGCACCGCTTCTATAGGTCGGTTGTTCGGGCCGGTAATGTCCGTATGGTTTGTAATGCTGGCCGTTTTAGGTGCTAGCCATCTATTGGATGACCTGGGTGTATTTAAAGCCCTCAACCCTTACTATGGCATTAATTTACTGATCAACTACCCCAAAGGATTCTGGCTACTAGGCGCTGTGTTTTTGTGTACAACAGGTGCTGAAGCCCTATATTCTGACCTTGGCCATTGTGGCAAGGGCAACATCCGTGTATCCTGGATCTTTGTAAAAAGCTGTTTGATCCTGAACTACCTTGGCCAGGGTGCCTGGTTATTATCTCATTACAGAGGACAGACTATAAAGGAAGAGTTGATAACCGCTGGCTTTAACCCTTTTTATGGTATCATGCCAGATTGGTTTGTGATGATAGGTATTGCTATAGCTACCAGTGCGGCTATTATTGCCAGCCAGGCCTTAATTAGTGGTTCTTTTACCCTGATCAGTGAAGCCATGCGGCTGAATCTTTGGCCAAAGATGAAGATCAAATACCCATCAGAAGCCCGGGGACAGCTTTTTGTACCAGGCATCAACGCCATGTTGTTCATTGGTTGCAGTGGTATTGTCTTATACTTCCAAAAAGCCACTAATATGGAAGCTGCTTATGGTTTGGCCATTACCCTGTGCATGTTGGCAACTACACTACTTTTTTCAAACTACCTGGTACTTCATCGGGTAAAACCTATTTTGATCTATTTATTCCTGATAGTCTATGTAACCATTGAAGGTTCATTCCTTGTAGCAAACCTTGAAAAGTTTCCACATGGCGGTTACATTGCCCTTTTTGTAGGTGGCGGCCTGTTTTTAATCATGTTTGCCTGGTTTAAAGCCCGCAAGATCAAAAACAGGTATGTGGAATTTGTACGGATTGAGGATTATATTCCCAAGATACAGGAATTGAGCAACGATCGCACTGTTCCCAAATACGCTACTCACCTTGTATACCTGACCAGCGCCGATAACCCAAAAGAGATTGAGCATAAGATAATTCACTCCATTTTAAACAGGAAACCCAAAAGAGCTGACATTTACTGGTTCATACACGTAGATACAGTTGATGATCCCTATACATTAGAATACGAGGTAGACCACGTAATTCCCAATGATATAATACGTGTTGAATTTCGCTTAGGCTTCCGCGTTCAGCCACGTATTAACCTACTCTTCCAGAAAGTAGTGGAGGATCTAGTCACTAACCGTGAAGTAAATATTACCAGCCGTTATGAAAGCCTGGAACGCAGAAATGTGATTGGGGACTTTACATTTATTGTTATGGAAAAATTCTTAAGCCAGGATAATGAACTCCCCTTCTTTGAGCGCCTGGTTATGAGGCTACACTTCTGGCTAAAAGAAATAAGCCTTTCGGAAGAACGTGGTTTTGGATTAGACACCAGCAATGTAGTCGTAGAAAAATTCCCACTTGTTGTGGCGCCAGTAACCAATATCCGTTTAAAAAGAACGTTCAGAAAAGAAATTGAATAGACTAGTGATGGGGAATCCGAAATGGTAAGTATAAATTCCTAATAACAAGTTTCAAATTCCAAATAGCAGATGGAATTGCCTTTACTCATTTTAATTAGGTTCAAATAACCCGCTTAAGCTAAGTTTTACAATCATTCTCTGATAGAAGGTGCTACTAAAGTCTTTTACTTTACTATAGATTAACTAAGAGTGAAAGCCAATTGTTACCATTTTAACTAAGTGCGAAAAGGCCGAATAGTATTAAACAAATGCCTTAATGGAAATAAAAAGGCCGAAGTGGAAACTTCAGCCCGTTTTTAATCCGTACCCTATGAAAACTGTTTCTAATTAATCAAGAACTATACCTAAAATTGCCCTTCTAGATTTTATTAGCCTGAGAAAGGAAATTCTCATGAAATCTTGATTTGAATAAAGAATAGTAGTGAGGCTTTACCTGGAAGAGAATTCAACAAGCTTATTTTGATAGCATCTTCATTGGATGCAAGTATTGCTCTAACCAACCTGCAGTGGAAAGGCAAACTTTTTCCATGGCCCCTTTTTCTTCAAATAAATGGGAAGCATCAGCAATAACTTCCAGCCGCCTGGGACAATGCATAACTGATAGTGCTTTTTGATTTAACAGCAATACATCATCATCGTTGCTACCGACGATAAATAAGGTAGGTGCTTGTAGCGTTGGCAATACTTCCATTGCCAGTTCTGGGCGGCCGCCACGGCATACAACGGCAGCAATTTCTGACCCCTCCGCTGCTGCCGCATACAAAGCAGCGGCAGCACCAGTACTAGCTCCAAAATAAGCCTGGTGTATGTTTTTTGTTTGGTCATAAGACAGTAGCCATTCACTCACAATAATCAACCGCTCCGCCAATAAACGTATGTTATGTCTATTAGCATGATCATTAATCTCTTCCCGGGTTAACAAATCAAATAAAAATGTACCGAAATGTTGTTGCGCCAAAAAGTCTGAAACCATCTTATTTCTTGGGCTCAATCGATTGCTAGCGCCACCATGAGAAAAAATGACCAACCCCTTTGCATTATCTGGCAATATCAGATTACCTGATACAGTTCGATTATTACCTATTGATATACTTAAATCTGTTTTACTTGGCGGTAGCATACGTTTATTTTATGACTGGAGCTTTAGCCAGTTCATTTATATCTGAATGCGCTTGAATTGAAAGTTGCTCATCGATACGTTTTTCATCTTTTTCTGCCCTAAGGAATATGCTGGCGGTATCTCTTTGCCCTAACTCATTGAAATAAGCTGTAACGGTACCATAAATGGAAATCTTATAATGATTGATCTCCTGCACTGCAGCCAATAAACATGCATCATATATTTCAGCATCAGCACAATGCCTTAACTTCTCGTTTGTATCATCGATCAATGCTCGCATAACCCTATTTTTTCCAATCGCAGTTTCTGACTGCTTAATAAAGTAATTGGTCATTTCTTCAGCATGATGCTCAATATAGGATTGATATTGAAAAAGAATATTACGTAACAGGGAGGATGTTATCCGATGAAGCCATGTAGGCAAAGCTTGAATTAACTCTTTTTCACCTTGCATGATCCGACTTGCTTCTAAAGCCAATAGGTCGTTCAGAGAAACTATACTATGAACTTTATCCATAAAATCACATTTATTGTACAAGATTTACATAGCAGACTACAAACCTAACAGACCTATTCCATTAGAGCAATGACGGCTATCAGCGTTTCTTTTGATGCCACTCATTGAAACTGATACGCTTACAATGTTGCTTTGAATTGCCATAAACCAATTAAAATGAAGAGTACCTCTAATCACCCAGAGATAAATAAGGCCATCGATTATAAGGTCTTAAAAGTAAACAGCCCAGCCTTTGAGGAAGGAGGTGCTATACCTTCCAAATACACCTGTGAAGGGGAAGATGTAAACCCTGCACTAAACATAGAACACATTCCCGTAGAAGCCATGACCCTGGCTGTAATTGTAGATGACCCTGATGCTCCAGCAGGCGTATGGGTACACTGGGTTGTCTGGAATATCCCAATTACACATCAAATTAAAGAGAACACGGAACAAGGCATTCAGGGGTTAAATGACTTCCGTAAGAAACGATACAACGGTCCTTGTCCGCCAAAAGGCACACACAGGTATCTGTTCAAAGTATACGCATTGAATGCCATTCTTGATCTGCCTGCAGTGGCAAATAAGAGTGAATTAGAACGGGCCATGTCTTCTCATATCATTGCTTTTGGAGAACTTACAGGCCGCTATGAACGAACTGCAAAACGATGATCTGACTAAGACTGAACAATTAAATTATTATCTGAATGCAGGGGCTCTTTAGTATGGACCCAAAATGGTTTTTGATGAAAGATTGCCTTATACACAGCTTGCATTATAAAAACTATACCCAATGGAAAGCAACAACTAAACAGGAGTAATAGTAACGAGTAGTTTTGAAAAGTAATGCCATACATACCGGCTAGTGCCTGCAACACCAATAAACTTTCCGTTGTAAATAAAGAAAATAGAAAGAGTGAAACGCCAACCTTAATTTGTCCAACCCATCTGATCTTATAAGACTCAATAATAGTAGCAATGACAAAAAGACTAATAAAGCCTAATAACACTAAGTGCAGGTAAGCAATTACAAAATTTCGCTGATGGTAAGCTAATAAAGCCGTATCAGGAAAAGAGCTGATCAACTGCAATACCAATTTCAAAAAGAAAGCGAAAAAAGCTAATTTAAATAACCCTCCTATTTTGTGTCTCTTAGAATAAAGCTTCAGATCCTGAAGCAAATAAAAAAAGCCAACTAGCTGTATGAATGCACTTAAACCACCAACTATATTAAACACAAAGCCAGGTTGATTCCAAAGAATAGAAAGAATATAAGAAGGAATGCATGCAATATTAAATAAAAGAAAAATCCTTTTATTATTAGTAGCAACGCCATTGTTTTCCATCATTCGATACAAAAGAGCCAAAACAGCAAACGTAAACCAACCGTTATATTGAAAGTGCAGGTAAAAATATACGGCGTTATAATAGATAGGTGTACCCTGATATCCCAAGCTTATTAATGGACCTGTGGCAAATGGTCCCATAGCAGATAAAGCAAGATAAAAGACACCCCAGCGTAAAAATGAAGTGCTTGTTGTAGTTTTTGCGCCTTTTAAAACTTTCCAAATAATTATAGTTAGGTAAAAGCCAGCACCAACTGATAAGGTTGAAAAAATGATGCTAACAGCACCATATCCCTGAAAAGGAAAGCTCAGCAGCATACCGTATGCGGAACTCAACAATAAATAAGCAATATTGCGCCAATGTTTATAGGCGACTTTACTAGTACTTTCAGGAAAATACTTTAGCAAAAGCGCCAGCATAACAGGCATAACCCACCCACCAAAAGCAAAGTGAGAGTGCCCATGTAAAAGATTTTTATAGCTTAAAGAAATATTTTGCAGGAAAGGAAAGGATCTTAGGAGTAAACCCAGCAGAGCTACCAAAAGCAAATTGTAAAAAGAAAATTTAACCAATTGTGATTGCAGAATAGAGCACTTTACCTCTTCTTTATTATACAAATGCTTTCGGGTATGTTTCCCTGCTTTAGAAACCATTGCCAAAAATGCTAAGAACTTTAATTATAGAAACTAGCATTTCTCAGCTTTTATTATGATAATGATCAGCTAAACGCTATAATCACCAGTTCGCATAAAATAAAAAAGCTGGTCTTAAACCAGCTTCCTTCATTTGCAAATTGTTTTTACTCATCATCTTCTTCAAAGGTTTGTGCGGCCTCCTCTGCACTAATATCGCTTTTTTCATTAGTGCTCAGCTCCTTGGTTTGATAATTACTCCATTCACTGCCCCGTTGTGGATTGGAAACATTTATATCTTCTTGGTTTTGGGAAGTATTTCTATTTCCTGATGAGCTATCATTGCTTCTACTTTCATTACCACGACCGGATTGCTTGTCCAAATTAGTTTCTGCCATAAAAAAGTGTTTTTGATGAAAAAACGATTACCCGGAAATGAACACAAATAATGTGCTGCAATTTATTTAGCAGTCAAGAAAAGGGCTGATCAAAAATGGTCAACTAATATCAGGACATATAGTAGGTTGACTAACCATTCATATGGATAGCATTTTAATATTTTGTCTGCTAACGTAACATTTAATAAATTCTATCAAATGAAAATTCATATGCTATGGGTATAGAAGCCGCTTAGATATTATTTACCAGGATAACAGGACTAACCGCAAGGAAATAGAATTATCGCATCCCCTTAAAGCACCCTTTTGATACACGAATAATAACATTGCTATGATCAGCAAGGAGCAGGATCACTTTTCGTAAGCTGGGTCTGCATAACACTTGCAACATCTTTTCGAGGCACCTGCAGACGGCCGCAGCGTTTTACCTTCCAGCGTGAAAGATATCGCGCTTTCTTTACCATTCGATTATTGGGAACCGCTATAGGCTTTGGCATAGGCAAAGGCGAAGAAGCTTTTGTATTCGCTTCAGTGATTTGCTTTTGTGTAGAATGAACAGGCTGCTCCAACGTAGTCTTTTCAGCAGGCACAAGTGTCTGGCAATGCGCCAGCAGCAGTTCCTGGGCCTCTTCCTTGGTCTTGCCCTGGTACAACCACTTATTGACCATGCCTGTTAGCCTGGCAAACAAGCCGGGTTTGCGCACGGTCCCTGGCAGCTGGCGGTAGTACACGCGCTTCACCATCCGGGCGGCCACCCCAAACCGGTCGGCATTGGCCATCGTGCGCTTGAGGCCGGGATCCTTGCGCATCCTCTTAGCACTCTTATAATCCCCCTTGCTACGCAGGTAATACGTGTCCCCTAACTTATAGAAGATGATGCCATCAATGGTGCCGGTAATGAAGACGGGGCCTACTTGTTTTGCCATAATGAGTACAGGTTAAAAAGTGGAGAGTTAATAGGTAAACGTTTAAAGCCTAAGGTTAAAAATCCAGGCCTCCCCTTGCTTCCTGGATCTTATCCCCCGAGCCTTAATTACTAATTATTTTAGCAAACCTACCCATTTCTACCTTTCCTTACAAGCGATTTTCATCCTTTATTTATACACATGTAGGCCACTTCTAATATCACTAATTCCTCTGCGTCAATCTGCGCTACCTGCGGGAGTCTTCTTGTGCGCGGGTGCTCCCCTTTAGGGGCCGGGGGCGTGTGCTGGCTACTCACCATTCACCACTCACCACTCACGAGCCGGGCTTTCTCCTAATCCCCAATACCCTAATTCCCAATTCCATCTCTCTTCATTGAACATTGAGTATCGAAAATTGAGCATTGAACATTTCCTCCCTTCTATATTCATCATTCCTTGTTCCTTGTTCATTATTCTCTCCCTCCTCTCTCCCTGGTCTCCTATACCTAGTCTGTACCTAGTCTGTACCTCTTCTGTAGGTAAGTCCGTACCAACTGCACAGATAAAGCCCTCTACCTGCCTTCCACATTCACTACTCCTCCTATACTACTCCTATACTCCTCCTATAATAGTTCACTACTATATAGGGGCTGCTATTAAGTATGGCTTATTAAATAGAGTTTTAACCCTATATGTACATTTTGTTAGTTCTCCCCTACCAGTGCTATTTCGTTAATGCCTATTTCTGACAGTTCTTGGGTGAAGCAGATGATTCCTTGGACAAGCTTAGGATATTGTACAGGGTGACAAAGGCAAGAGGCGCATTGGAAGGCTAACAAAATAGACTATGATTTGATTGTATTAGCCCAAAAAAGCCTTTGCTTCTACCTGGCAGCTTATTAAAGAAACAAAGGATGTGGACATATCTCTTGTTTGGGCCCGCCACTACTTACACATAAAGGTTCATTTTTAATTCATTTCGTTGTAGTCAATTTCATTTCTTACCACTCAAAATTGTTACTCTTCATTTTAGCAGGTGTTTCGCAGGCTGGAACAATCGTTTTTTTCCAAAAAGGAATTCGAGCACTATTAAGTGCTTGCCACGGCTGAACCGGTTTAACCAAGAGATGGTATACGTTAACGCTTAAAACGTATTCCTGTTATTTTGGGTCTTTTAAGGATATTCTAGCAGGTTATACCATGGAAAAAGCATAGATTTGTTGTCCTGTTTTAATGGGTAGCCCTGTTGCTGATTAGATCAGGAATCTACAAACACACAATGGGGGTGTTTGGTTTTGACAGCATCGATCTTTGAAAGTGTAAGCATGTCGAGCGTTGGATAATTAGCTCGTAAATCTGAATATTCAAACTACAAATGGCAATACTCAGTATGCCATGGCTGCCTAATCAGTGATTAAGTAGTCATTAGGGCCGCCGCGCAGGTTAGTCTCTTACCAAGCGCCGCCGCCGACTTAAAACAAATAGAGGCTGCTGCAATGGAAGGCTGTGACCATTGCTTAAGACCATCCAGCTAAGGAAGTAATTGGTTTGTTCCGTTCCTGTTATTTCCCTACAAGTAATTCGGAAATAAACATGTAGAAAGCTTTTGGATATCATGTTTGGACACCGGTTCGATTCCGGTCACCTCCACAATTAGTTTCTTAAATGCCTTGCAAATCAATGATTTATGAGGCATTTTTGTTTTTGGGGCACTGTTGGTATGCCTAGGCTCATCTTTAGTTTTTTGATACCTATTTGCTTTGCTTCACAACGGAGAAGGTATTGCTGCTGTACAGGCAGTCTGTGTTCATGCCTTTTACGTTTGCACTAAGATAATCAGAATTGGTTTGTACGGCCTATGTACTACAACCTGTATTTTGGATAACCTGTGTGCTTGTTGCACAACTCAGCCTCCTAAAGCCACTGTAAAAGTGGTAAATTAAACCATGCAAGGAAAGAAACCTTTTCAAGACAAGCGCCTTGCTTCCTTCCGCCTCTCGGAGCGGGTGCCGCGTGACAACTTCTACCGCCGCTTAAAAGCAATCATGGATGTGGAGTGGCTCTATGAAGCCACCCAAAAGTACTATGGCCGTGAGGGCCACAAATCGCTGGACCCGGTGGTGTTCTTCAAACTCATTTTAATTGGTTATCTCGAGAACCTCTTAAGCGATCGAAGAATCATCCAGACCGTCAGCCTGCGCCTGGATCTTTTGTACTTTATCGGTTACTCCCTGGACGAACCGCTGCCCTGGCATTCTACCATCAGCCGCACGCGTCAACTTCTGGGTGAAGAGGTCTTTAAAGAACTCTTCAAACGGGTCTTACGCCAGTGTGTGCAACAAGGCATGGTGAAGGGCAAACGCCAGGCCCTGGACTCGGTGCATGTCAAAGCCAATGCGTCGATGGACTCCTTAAAAGAAAAAGAAATTGTGCAGGACGGGGAAGCCTATGCAGGTGAACTCGGTGAAGATGCAGAGGACGAAGAGCAAACAGAAAAGCAAACCGTCTCCGTCTTCAAACACCAGCAAGTGCAGTGGCATCACGGCTGGAAGCGGAAGGCCTACAAAGGGCGGCCCAGTGGTGGATGGCGGGCTCGCTTTGTCTCCAACCACACCCACTACAGCACTACCGATGGGGATGCCCGTGTGGCCGTCAAACCCGGCAAGCCCCGCCAGTTAAACTATTTGGGGCAACTCAGTGTCGATACCGCCCATCACGTTATTACTTGTATACAGGCCGACTATGCCAGTAAAAAAGACTCGCAGTGTTTGCCCTCATTACTCCGGCATACCATTGACAATGTAAAGGCGGTAGGCTTAAAAGTAAAAGAAGTACTCTGCGATGCGGGCTACTCCTCTTCGGAGGCCCTAAAAGCACTGAAGCAGTACCGTGTCACCGGCTATATCCCCAACTTTGGGCAATATAAACCCACCCGGGAAGGCTTCCGCTATTTTGCCGGCGGGGATTATTACCAATGCTCCCGGGGAGTAAGGCTTCCTTTTAAACGCATCAAGGACTCTCATGATGGCACGTACCAGATGCGGGTCTACAGAAGCAGTTCTTTGGATTGCAGGAACTGCCCTTTGAGAAAAACCTGTATTGGTAAAAGTGATTTTAAAAAGATTGAAGACACTGTAGACAAACCCCTCTATGATGAGATGCATCTCCGGCTACAAACCCGCAAAGCCAAACGTATGAAACGGCTTAGGCAAGCCACCGTCGAACCGGTGATTGGTACCCTGGTGAACTTTTTAGGGATGCGACGAGTGAACACAAGAGGCATCCAGCTGGCCAACAAGTGTTTGCTGATGGCCGCCGTGTGTTATAATTTGAAAAGACTCCTAAAATGGATGGGGGAAGCCGAAGGCAAAGGCGAAAAAACGCTTGGCCAGCTACTGGTTATGCTGTACTGGCTACCGGTTCTCTACAGCCGAAGAGGAGAGCAAATACAAACCAGCTTAAGCTACGCTTGCTAAAATCAAAAAACCACATACAAATACTGTTTTAGTTCCGAGTTGTGCAACAGCCACCTGTGTTAGCCGCTTCTCTAAAACAAGCCAACCATTTGAGTAAAGGCATAATTAAAAAACATACGGCATAGATAAGCCAGTACGATTCCTGCAAAACTGTATAAAGCCAATCGGATGACTATTCCTCCAACTTGTACAAGAGCTAGTCGCATGTTGCCTTCAAAAGTCTTATGAAGCGATACAGCACCAAATGAAACACCTGTGATACCTCCATATAATAACAAAGGCATTTCAATGATTTCAAATCGCCCAAGGAAAAGCAAGATTGCAGTTACTAAACTTAACAGGAAAGTCAGGCCATATCTGAGAAAAGTATGTCTATCCGCAGAGAGAACAGAAAACAACAGTATAGCATAATAGTTTATTCCCAGACTGAAAAAGAGTGCTGAAAAGGCAAGTAAGATTATAACTATTGTCCACAACATAAGAGAATAGTTGTAATTGCGGCTAACTGAACAGGTGTTGCTGACAGTACAGGACGTCTGAGTTATTGTAGCCTACTCTTCAATCGTTATTGGTAATTTATTTCGGATGTAAGTTAATGCAAAGCATGTGGTGCAGCAATACCATGCTCTCAACAGGTTGGCAGCGGTAAATAATTTATTGGCAACATTGCTTAAACCAGTAATGATCTATTTCATAAAGACGGTATCCTTTTTTAGTCTCAATAAAACCAAAGTAGATTTTCGGTGGATTATTATTTTTGGTACTGCGGGTGACCACCATTTTCCTTAGCCGGTAGCCGCTACCTACCTTCTTAATTTCTTTTTTAACCTGAGAGGTAAGCAGATTATAAAATTCTACCTCTGAGGAGGTATATTCCAATTTGGTTCTGTCAACAATTCTTTTCTGTACCTCATCATCAATCACTTCCCCAAAACATTTATCTATAAACTTGCCTACTGGAAGCAGTTGGTCGCATACGTATAAAGTATCCAGTGCAATATTTTTGAAGTTCTTCATCCCAGGTTCTTTTACTGCTGCTACAAAGGTTTTCCAGAATGCCAGAAATTTTAAATCATCTGCACTGGGTGGCGTTTTGGGTGCTTCAGGTTGGCCTGATTCCACCATGTCTTCTTCCTGCTCGGCAGTAGGCACAAATAATCCTCTGGCGGTCAGAACGCCTGACTTTTTTAAAGCAAACAGGTCTTCGACATAATTGCCATAAATAGCAATGGCGCTGTCGCCCTCTGTTTTAAAATAGGGTTTTGGAAATAAATATTCAAGCTGTCGCCCTTCATCGTCAACCGTTTTCGTTGGAAAGGTAACTTTCGCAACAAATTTTATTTTTACAGGTTTGATTTCCGTGTGCTTATTGTAGGGATGTTCATAGTCGTCGGCTGTATACGTACCCGCCCATCGTCCGTCTTTGGTTTTGTAAACGTCATTGTATTGGTACTTCTGGTGATAATATGTACCGCTGTCCGCTGAAACATACAGCAAAACATTTTTATACTTAGAAAAGGGCGGTTTTCCATAATGGTCGTAGGCGACAAATTCAATAGTGTCCTCTGGAAAATCACCATACACTTTTTGCAGAATGGCGTATTTCCCTTTAAATCCGTTGTCCATAGAACCTTGTTCATGAGGCAATGGTTCAACTGAGACCCTTTCCCCAACAAAAGCAAATAAGCGGTTGCTGTTTCCTGCACCGTAGTTCTTTATAAAACTTCGGGGTGAGTCAACGAATGCAGCTTTTTTGATGTTAGATATTACGGTATCTTTTTTACTGCTGTTAGTCGTGTCATTTGATTGACTGTTACAACTTAATAGCAGTGTAATACTAAGAGTTATTGTTAGTTTAAGTATGGTTGCCATAATGTTGCCACTAGCAATCTAATATATTAACCTTCTAGTCTAATTTACTTTTTGCTGCTTTATAAGACTATCGTAGCCTATCTCTAACTTCCATTAGTGCAAAGCCTAGCAGGTTCTGCCCACGCCATTGGTGCGGGTTCTTTGCCTGCATACTATCCTGCGTGAGTCCTATGCCCCAGATGGTATCCACTGGACTGGCTTCCACTATTACCTTATTGCCCGTAGCCAGCAAGTATTCCTTATAACCTTTGTTCTGGGTAAACTTGTGGTAGTTGCCTTCCTTAACAATGGTAAAACAGTGCTGCTCCCATGCAGTTGCATCAAATCTTTTCACCTGCCTACCCAAATCTTTAGCTTCTTTGGGCGTATTCGCATTGATAATCTTTTCTAATATCTCTACATCATTGAATAACCTGGCTTTACCTGCCATCATCCTGTGTTCTGCCGTTGGGTAGGTTATTCCATCAACAACAAAGTGGGAAGGATACCATTGGCTGAAAAGAAACTTGCCAACCTGCTCTCCTGTTTTGTTGGTGTGTCCCCAGAAGAATAGGTAATCAATACTTTCGTTATTGTCGTATCGCTGTTGTAGCCAGTTTATATCATAGGAGATCATATAGTTATAGTGTTTTTATTCAGAGTATTTATTTCTAGCTATAAATACTACTTATCTTTTGTTTAGTCACAGAACTAGTCTTATCCATTTATTATCTCAGGGTTTCGCTCAATAGCTTCTTTGAATTTAACCTGCCAGCTTACCAGATGGATGGCCGTTTCCTCTAATTGTTCATCGAAGTATATCCAACAATTACAAGCATTTGACAACTGTTGCAAATGATCTATTTCAGTTTTTGTAATGCAGGTTCTTCCATACTCCCGTTCACCATTCACCAAAGCATCCCATAAAACATACTCTAGATTTTGTAACCAACCAGCAGAGTAGCCTGCTTTAGAAATGTCACTCATTGCATCTGCCAATGCCTGTTGCTTTTCAGTAAGATCAATTAGCATGGGTGAACATCTTTAGCTTTTAAAGTAAAAGTAACCTGACCGTTATACTCAATGTTGTAACCGTCATTGTCCAGAAATTCAACCTCAACTGTTTCTTCATCCCAAACGCCAAGAATAACACCCTTCATCCCTATTTTGAGCATAGGATTGATGTCTCTTAATAATTCTATGGTCTGATATGGCTGAAACATATATAATAAATTAAAAGTAAAGCATGAGAGGCAACAAACATAAATTGACTTATATAATTAAAAAGCCTCTCGTGATTGAGAGGCTAATGTCTTAGGCTATAGTATTTTAACCCAATTCATCAATAGGAGCTTTCAACACAACCTTGTCATACTGTTCTGCACCTTTGATTAACCGAGAGGCATATTCATAGAGTTGGTTGTTATCCTGAATCTCCACCTTTTCCTCCTTACCTGTATCAAAGAAGGTTACATGCTTCTTCTTTCCATTGAAGTGAAGCCTACAGATTGGCTTACGGTTATTATCATCTAACAAAACACCGAAGTAAGTCTGTTGGTCTCTTTGAGTGATACGACTAACATTGAATTTAGAGCATAAGATAGCACGTACAATGTAGAAGGCTTCCAACTCTTCTGCCGTTGTCTGAATCTTGTTCTCTTCTGTAGCTGTTGTAGCCGTTGCTGTTATTTCTTCCTTTTCAATCTCTTGTTGGCGTTGTTGGTCAGTAGCTAATGCTGATTTTAATCGCTCATTAATAGCATCATTAATATACTGGTGGAAGGAACGCTTTACCAGTCCACGAAACTGCTCTAATACTTTTGCCGTTACCACTGTAGGATATACCGACTTGGCAAAGTAGCGGGTAAAATCATCTGAAGGTTCACTAATTTCATGCACAATCTTGGCTCTCAATTCTGACATGAACTTTAGTTCACTGGCTGTATTAATGATGCTCTCTAGATTAAAATAGCTTTTATGGAACTCCTTCAGCTTTTCTACCTGTACGTCTTTGATGTCATCAATGCGAAACTCAAAGAATGGCTTTTCATCCATCTTATTGGCTTCTACTAGGTCAGTGTAGAAACGATACACAATCCCATTTGTCAGGATACCAAACTTAGCGGAAGATGTATGGAAGTAACGGAACAACTGGCTGTTATGTGGATTTAGATCAGCCGACCAGTGTTTGCATTCAATTAAAATAATTGGCTTCTCATCTTTCAGTATTGCGTAGTCAACTTTCTCACCTTTCTTAATACCGATGTCAGCCACAAACTCTGGCACTACCTCCAACGGGTCAAATACATCGTAGCCTAAACATTGAATGAAGGGCATAATGAAGGCGTTCTTGGTAGCTTCTTCAGTTTGAATTTTATCCTTCATTTTGGCAACTCGGTCAGCAAGTTGCTTTACTTGGTCTTTGAAGTCCATAAATAAACAGTTGGTTTTGGTTTGTAATGTAAGAATTATTCTATAGAAAATATAAGCGTTTATACATATCGCTTAGGGTAAGTTATAACAACGACTTTAATATTAAAAAGACCCAGTTTCCTGTTTCTAGACCTTAACAGGAGGAAACAAGAAACGATATTTAATGCTTCCGCTATGGCAGTAAACTTCATGTTAGCTGAAGTGATTTACTCCTCATACCGATAGTTGTATAATGACTCTAAGAATGCAACAAAGTCATTCCCCAAGAATGCAATAGGGTCAGTATCAAAGTTGGACATTAAGCCAAACGAATGAAATGTGCTGTTGATTTTATGGAAGGCATAACCAGTATCGGCTGCATCCTTACCAAAGAGAAAGTAATCTGGAATGTCAGACATTAAAAGTTCATAATCAATGTTAACCTGCCTGAGTTCAGTAATAGGAAAAAAACACAGCCAACTATCTTCTCCAACCTCACCTTCACCACCATTAAACCCTTTCATTACCTCAATGTAAGAGTCAGGAAATCGGAATTCAAATGATTTGATTATTCCTTCAAATTCCAGTTCCTGCATTGGTTCATCTTTTTCCAGACCTGATAGAAGATGGTCAACTCTTTCTTTTAAATCCTTTTGCACTTTCTTGAAGATTGTTAATTTCGGCTAACGGAGAGGCTTTCTGAAGCACAGGCATCTGTGATTCTGTAACCTCGTTCCTGATTTAAAGATAATAGAATTTATGGGTTGAGTGTTTATACTACAGCCTGTATTTCGGGAAACCTGCGTTATCGGCTCAGCTCAGGCATCTAGCAATTCAGCTTCATTAAATTCTACAAACCGACTGCCTGCATTGGTCATGATTTCAACTTTAAGTTTTGAGCTTTGAACAGTTCCATAAGCATTCATGTATGTATGCTTTTGTGAATGAAGCTGTTTTATTTCCATTATAGTGGGTCGCCCTAAAAACGGAATTTCTTTTTTGATGTATACAATAGCATCTTTAAAACGAAGCACCTTGTTTTCAAATACGTTGTTTTCCCAGTCTACAGGAAAGTGAAGCAAGAAATCCAATGTCTGAGAGGCAGTATCTTCTCTTACTTCAAGAACTATCGCATCATGGAAGGAAAAATCGTCGAAAATCATAATGGTTTTGGTTGCCGATAACTATCTAATATATGCAACTCCTTGTTCCATTTACTATTGACTACCAATAAAATTTGGAACAAATTTGCACTGGTAATGCGAATCTGGTAACAAAGAAAACGCAAGTTCTACTAATTACTATTGCAGTCCATTTGTGGCTTACAACAACTACTATTCTTTCTCTCAATGATTGCAGTTTACAATTAAAGGCAAGTAAATAAATAATAGCGTTTTAAAGAGGCAATAAATAAAAAAAAGAAAAGCACTCTGTTAAGAGTGCTTTTCTTTTATGTAAACTATATTATTACTTCTCAATTCTACCTAGTCATGTACTTACTTAAATAAGCGCCAAATGTCTAAGCCAAAAGCATAGACCATCAAGCTCAACAGCAGTACCATACCTACCATTTGCGCATACTCCATGAACTTATCGCTAGGCTTGCGGCCAGTGATCATTTCATAAATGGTAAACAGTGCGTGACCACCATCCAGAGCCGGAATAGGAAGGATATTCATGAAGGCCAGGATAATAGAGAATAAGGCTGTCATGGTCCAGAAACGCTGCCAATCCCAGCTGCCGCCAAAGGTTTTACCAATGGAAAGCACACTGCCTAGGTTGTCTTTTACTTTATGTTCTTTAGAGGTGAACAATAGCCCTATACCTCTAACATATTCTTTTAGCTTATCTACACCAAAGCTAATACCCGCTGGAATAGACTCCGCAAACGTGTATTCCTTCTTCTCGGTTACAAATACGTTTTTAGGGAAAAAGCCTACACTACCCGTCTCCGTAGTTTTTACGCTAACATCAACTGTGTCTTTGCCATTGCGTAACACTTTCAGTGTAACCGGTGTGCTCTTAAACTGGCGTTTTACTTTTTCAAATTCATGGAAGTAAGGTGTAGGCTGATTATTCAGCGCCACTATCTGATCACCTTTTTGTAGTTTACCGCTGATATAATTTACATCGTCAGAAAGGCTGTCAATGATAATAGGGAAACGCGGAGAAACAAAACCTTTCAATTGGTTTTGCGTTAGCTTACTTATAAATCCTTCTGGCAGGTTAATGACTGTATCCTTTCCGCTTCTGTTGATAGTCAGGTTGGCCTTTTCATTCAACATTAAGCTAGCTGGAAGGTCGTTGTAATAAGCCAGCGGTTTATTATTAATGGCTGTGATCAAATCGCCATCTTTAACACCCACATTCGTAGCCAATGAATCGGCCGCCAATCCATAGGTCAGGTTTTTCATGGGCAGGCGCTCTTCACCCCAAACAAAAAGGATCATAGCAAACAGCACCAGTGCCAGGATAAAGTTCACTACTACCCCACCGATCATAATGATCAAACGTTGCCAGGCTGGCTTGCTACGAAACTCGTAAGGCTGAGCCGGCTGGTTCATTTGCTCTTTATCCATGCTCTCATCAATCATACCAGCAATCTTCACATAGCCACCCAAGGGTACCCAGCCAAGACCGTATTCTGTTTCTCCTATTTTCTTCTTCCACAGGGAGAACCAGGGATTAAAAAACAGGTAAAATTTATCGACGCGGCAACCAAACCATTTTGCAGGAAAGAAGTGCCCCATTTCATGGAGTACAACCAGTATAGAGAAAGCCAAAATAAATTGCCCGATGTTGGCAAATAAGGCGGACCAATTAACAGCTAATAAAAACATATTGAATGATATCAGAAGAATCTTTTATTGAAAAAATCAAGTAACAAATATCTTATAATAAACCAACCTGCGTGCACCCTTTGTCATTTTAGGACGCAGCTCAGCTATTATTAACGGTGTTTTAAGTGTTTGATTTTACAGCTTGATCATCTCTGCGGCATAGGTTCTGGCCTCACCATCGCTATCCAAATACTCCTCCAAAGTAGGCTGTTGAATGAACTTCACTTTTTGCATGGTATGCTCTATAACATCCGTCATATCAAGGAAGCCCAGCTTGTTCCGTAAGAACGCATACACCGCAATTTCGTTGGCGGCGTTCATAATACAGGCCAGATTTCCTCCCTTATTCAGGGCTTCAATGGCCAGCGTGAGATTACGGAAAGTGCGATAGTCGGGCTCGTCGAATGTTAACGTTTTGAACTTTTTGAAATCGCAACGCGGATAGCTATTTTGAATGCGCTGAGGGAAAGCTAAAGCGTATTGAATGGGTAACTTCATATCTGGCAGTCCCATTTGCGCTTTGATGCTACCATCTTCAAATTGCACCATGGAGTGCACGATGCTTTGTGGGTGTATAAGCACCTCAATCTGTTCAGGACGTAGATTGAATAACCATTTGGCTTCAATCATTTCCAAACCCTTATTCATCAATGTAGCTGAATCTACGCTGATCTTGGCACCCATGCTCCAGTTGGGATGTTGCAGGGCGTGCTCCCGTTTTACATTCACCAGGTAGTTTGGCTTACGACCCAGGAATGGTCCACCAGAAGCGGTTAGCAAGATCTTCTCAACCGGGTTGCGGGTTTCCCCTACGAGGCATTGAAATATTGCGGAATGCTCGGAATCGACGGGAATAATTGGTACGCGCTTTTGAAAGGCCGTTTGCATTACGATATCGCCAGCCACCACCAGCGTTTCTTTATTAGCAAGCGCAATAGCCTTGCCGGCATTGATGGCGCTAAGTGTAGGTTTCAAACCAGCATAACCAACAATGGCTGCCAGCATGAGGTCATAGATATCCATACCTGCCACTTCTTCCAATGCTTTCTCTCCAGCAAATACTTTACTATCCGAAGATGCTAAAGCTTCGCGTACTTTGGCATATTTACTTTCATCGCAGATCACCACCACGTTTGGCTTAAACTTAATCGCCTGTTCAATCAGTAGATCCTCGTTGCCATTGGCGGTCAATATTTCTACAGAAAACTTATCAGGGTTAGCCGCAATCACATCCAGGGCCTGTGTACCAATAGACCCTGTTGAACCAAAGATGCCAATGCGTTTTATCGAGGCGTTTGCATTCATAGTGGATTTATAAAAATAAGTAAGTCATTAGGGAATAACAAAATAGGTTCATTATGACTCTATCCAGTTTTGTAAAGCGTTAGCAATAGCACGATCGTTACTTAAGCGAGGCACTTTATTCTGCCCGCCTAACTTGCCGATCGATTTCATATAATCAATGAAGCCATTCTTGCGCACCACAGAAATTTTCAGCGGCTGCAAAATATTACCCCTGATCAGATCATCGTAATAGATATTTTTTTGACGCAGGTTCTCATTTACCTGTTGTGCAAAGGCTTCAAGATTGTCAGGTTTGTTTTCAAATTCAACGAACCACTCGTGGTAGCTCTTTCCTTCGCCCTGTTGAATAAATGGAGCTACGGTGAATTCGGTGATGCGTACATTGTTTCTTTCAGCAGCTTTTAACAGGCTGTGTTCTACTTCTTCACCAATAACGTGCTCACCAAACGCCGAAATAAAATGCTTGGTACGACCTGTAACAACTAAACGATATGGATCTGTACTAACAAACTTTACTGTATCGCCCAGGTTGTAACTCCATAAACCGGCATTATTGTTTATAATCAAGGCATAGTTCTCTCCCACTTTTACATCGTGCAAAGAAAGACGCGTAGGATTATCATTAAATATTTCGCCAGCAGGAATAAATTCAAAGAAGATACCGCTATTGGTATTTAACAATAGGCCTTCTTCTGTTTGCGTATCCTGGAAAGCGAAGAAACCTTCAGAGGCAGGGAAGGTTTCGATAGCATCGATCTTCTGACCAATGCTTTCAAAAAGTTTTGCTCTATAAGGTTCAAAGTTGACGCCGCCATGCACCAACACAGAGAATTGCGGAAAAAGGTCTTTGATCCTTTTACCACTTTTTTCCTGCAAGCGATCAAAGTACATCTGCACCCATGGCGGAATACCGCTGATCAGTGTCATGTCTTGGTTGATCGTTTCCTCTACAATCTTATCCAACTTGGTTTCCCAGTCTTCAATGCAGTTGGTCTCATAGCTGGGCAGTTGGTTAGAGCGCAGATATTTAGGAACGTGGTGATTGACTATGCCGCTCAAACGACCTGTAGGAATACCGCCAATACGCTCCAGCTCTGGCGAGCCAGACAGGAAAATTAATTTGCCGTCGGCAAAGGCTGTATTTCCTGTTTCAGCCATATAGCAGAGCAAGGCATTACGGGCTGTATTGATGTGGTTGGGAATCGATTCATTTGTAATGGGAATGTATTTTACCCCACTAGTAGTGCCAGAGGTTTTGGCAAAATAGATGGGCTTACCCTTCCACAGTACATTATGCCGGCCCTCTTTTACCTTATTTATATAAGGCTTAAAGGCCTCATAATCGCGAATGGGCACGCCTTGAGTGTACTCCCTATAGGAGTTAATATTTCCAAACTGGTGATCTTTTCCGAACTCTGTATTCTTTCCAACCTTTAAAAGCTCCTTTAAAATAGCATCCTGATCGGCAAGGGCAGTATGCATACCCTTACGTATTTTTGAATGTATATAGGAAGCAAAAGGCTTTGCTAATAGTGATTTGATTTTCATCGTAGGCTTATATAAAGCTGCTGCCCCTCTTCCCAGAGGGAAAAAATGGCTGCTAAACCGGCACGAATATACTGAATAGCCGTTAAGGCGCTCTTAATTTAGCTTTAACAAAAGGGAAATTGTTGGTCACTTCAGAAAATACCATTACCTTTGCCAACCTAATTTTTGAACCGTTATGTTCGCAATCGTAAAAATAGCTGGTAAGCAATTCAAGGTTGAAAAAGACCAAACTTTATACGTGCCTAATATTAAAGGCAACGCCGGCGACAAAGTAGAATTTGGCGAAGTGATTTTAGCTGATGCCAACGGAAATTTATCATTTGCAGATGCTGTAAGTGTAAAAGTACAAGCAGAGATCCTTGATCATGTAAAAGGTGATAAGGTAATTGCTTATAAGCAAAAGCGTAGAAAAGGTTTCCGTAAAAAATTAGGTCACCGTACGCACTATACTAAAATCAGAATCAGCAATATTGCTTAACCCTTTGTCAGCTTAGGGAATTATTAATTAATAACTATCATTTTTAAAATAAACTATCATGGCTCACAAGAAAGGTGAAGGTAGTGTAAAGAACGGCCGCGACTCAAACAGCAAGCGTTTGGGCGTAAAAATTTACGGTGGTCAACCCGCTATTGCAGGTAACATTATTGTTCGTCAACGTGGTACTGTATATCACCCAGGTTCAAACGTAGGTGTTGGTAAAGACTATACACTGTTTGCTTTATCTGATGGTGTTGTTGAATTCAAAAAAGGCAGACAAAACAGAACATTCGTATCTGTTAATGCCGTTGAAGCAACTGCTTAATTGCCTTGCCTGAATTAATGGTGCATAAAAAATTTGACGGTATAAAATTTGTTTCTAACTTTACTATCGTTATTTTTTAACTAACCATTAAATTCAAAAACTATGGCAACAGCAAAAAAAGCTGCCAGCAAAGGTTCAACATCTAAAGCAGCTCCTAAAAAGGCAGCCGCTAAAAAAGCAGCTCCTGCTAAAAAAGTAGCAGCAAAAAAAGCAGCTCCTGCAAAGAAAGCAGCAGCTAAAAAAGCAGCTCCTAAAAAAGCAGCAGCAAAGAAAGCAGCTCCTGCTAAAAAAGCAGCTCCTGCAAAGAAAGTTGCAGCAAAGAAAGCAGCTCCTGCTAAAAAAGCAGCTCCTGCAAAAAAAGCAGCAGCTAAAAAGAAATAAGAACAAACTTTCTTATTTATATGGGTCCCGATTATTCGGGACCTTTTTCTTTTATTGCAGATTATGGGATTTAGAATGGATTTCGCAGTAAGAGAATAAAAGGATGGCTTGTTTTCATAGACACCAGAGACCTCTCCGCTAATACTTTTCATTTATAAAGAATCATTTCTGCCTCTATCTAAATTATCAACTTCACAAAAAATATAACCGTTACTTCTAAACTTATTCATGCAGCTTCCCCCTGCAGCATTTGAAACGACAAACTTCTTTGCCGGATCTTTCCTTCGTCCCTTCTCCCCTTTTTATTTGGAATCCATTATTCGCCAATGAGCATTGGCGATTCACTATCTTGCAGTCATGGATAATTACCAGATAGCAGAGCAACTGAACTTACTTTCCAAGTTAATGGACATTCATGGCGAGAACAGCTTTAAGTCTAAGAGCTATTCATCGGCTGCGTTTGCCATTGAGAAGTTGCCACAGGCCTTAAGTACGTTACCCGAAAACAAAATATCCTCTATTAGAGGCATTGGTGAAAGTGTGGCCAAGAAGATTGTAGAACTGGTACAAACAGGCGAACTATCAGCTTTGAAAGAGCTGTTAACTATAACTCCTGAAGGTGTTTTGGAAATGATGAGCATAAAAGGTTTGGGACCTAAAAAGATTCACACTATCTGGAAAGAATTACACATAGCTACCATTGAAGAATTGAAAGAAGCTTGTCAAGAACACCGCATTGCCAAGCAAAAAGGCTTTGGCGATAAGACAGAACAAAAAATTCTAGAGGCTATACACTTCCAACAACAGAACAAAGGAAAGTTTATGTATGCCGAAATAGAAAGTTTTGCAGAAGCCTTACAAACCAAGCTATCTGAAAAATATAGCCAGGCCCAGACAAGTATTACCGGTGCCTTTAGAAGACAACTAGAGGTAATAGAAACCCTGGAATGGGTAACTACCTTATCAAAAGAAAACCTGATTCACTTTTTCCCTAAAGAAGAAACAGAAATCCTTGATGAGAGCGATGCGCATATTCATTTCTTGGCAAATGGCTCTATTCGATTATACTTTCATTTAGCATCACCAGAAAATTTTATACAGAAGTTATTTACTACTACTGCTAGTCCGGCGTTTTTAGAAGCTTTTGGCGCAGTAATCACAAGTGAAAGTGAAGAAGCTATTTTTAGCACTAAAGGGCTCCCTTTCATTCCTCCTTATTTAAGAGAGAACAGCGATGTTCTACATAAAATCAAAGAGCAGGGTGTTCCAGATGTAGTGCAAGTCAAAGACATTAAAGGACTGATACATTCACACAGCACCTGGAGCGATGGTTCTTATTCGCTAGAAGAGATGGCCAATGAACTGATTCGCCTTGGCTTTGAATACCTTGTTATCTCAGACCACTCAAAGGCTGCCTCTTATGCTAACGGCTTAAGTGAAGAACGAATAAAAGAACAGCATCGTGAAATTGATGCCTTAAATAAAAAGTTAGCTCCTTTTAAGATCTTCAAAAGCATTGAGTGCGATATATTAGGAGATGGCAGCATGGACTATAGCAATGAAGTGCTATCTAGTTTTGACATGGTGATTGCCTCTATCCATAGCAACCTGGATATGGATGAAGAGAAAGCTATGCAGCGTTTAATGGGTGCCATTACCAATCCTTATGTAACTATTTTGGGACACATGACGGGCCGCCTGGTTATTCGCCG
Organism: Flavisolibacter tropicus; assembly: GCF_001644645.1. Classification (NCBI taxonomy): domain Bacteria; kingdom Pseudomonadati; phylum Bacteroidota; class Chitinophagia; order Chitinophagales; family Chitinophagaceae; genus Flavisolibacter; species Flavisolibacter tropicus. The sequence continues at coordinate 1,250,558 of NZ_CP011390.1, forward strand.
TAAAGGCTATCCTGTAGATCATAAAGCCATCATTGATGCTTGTGCAGCCAACAATGTGGCTATAGAGATAAATGCCAGTCCTTACCGCCTGGATATAGATTGGCGTTATATAGATTATGCCTTGGAAAAAGGCGTACTTCTTTCCATCAACCCTGACGCCCATGCGTTGGAAGAGTTTGCTAATATTAAGTATGGTGTATTAGTAGCGCAAAAAGGAGGATTAACAAAACAGCATAACCTCAGCAGTTATAGTCGAGAAGCATTTGAAGCCTTCCTTCAAAACCGAAAAGCCATAAAAAAGCTTAGTTAATTGTAGGTAGTTCTACAACGAAAGTAGTTCCACCTCCTGGATTGTTTTCAAACCAGATATTACCTCCGGCTTGCTCAACGATACTTTTTGACATGGCCAATCCAAGCCCTGTTCCGGAAGACTTCGTTGTGAAGTTGGGGGTAAAGATCTTAGACTGCATTTCTTTGGGAATACCAATACCATTGTCTTTAATGTGAATAGCAAACATGCCTTCACGTTGTACTGATTCTATAACCTCTACAATACACGCTTTCTCATTTGAGCAAGCTTCAATTGCATTCGTTAACAAGTTAGTAAACAAGCGATTCATGTGTGTTTTATCCGCTTCTATGTACAAGGCATGAGGCAACGGATACCACTTTAATGTAACCTTAGGGTTAGCCCGATTTAAATCGATTAACCCTTCTAAAACTGCATGAAGATCAAAACGCTCTAAGTGGCGGTAACCAATATTTGCAAATCGGGCAAAGTCGGCAGCGATCTTAGAAAGATGGTCGATTTGCTCTACAAGCGTATTGGCCACATTGGTCGTTAAATCTTTTACATTCGGCTGGTTATTATTAACTGCTTTTTGCAAATACTGAATGCTCAACTTCATAGGTGTTAGTGGATTCTTGATCTCATGCGCTACCTGGCGCGCCATTTCCCGCCAAGCCCCTTCCCGCTCACTTTTGGCCAAAGCAGTAGCACTTTCCTCTAATTGATGTACCATTTTATTATACTGCGTTACCAGCTCTCCTATTTCATCGTTACGATTCCAAACAATTTCCTCATTAGTTTTACCCAACTGTATTTCCTTCATCTTATCTCCAATGATGGAGAAGGAACGTGTAATGCGGTTTGTAATAAACAAAGCAATAACACCTGCGATAAGGAAAATAAAGGCGTTCAGATTAATGATAGTCACTAAAAAATTAGAAATCTCCTGGTTCAGATCAATCTGGGATAAGAAATACGGGATATTCAGATAGGCATATACATTTCCTTCTTCATCTCTAACAGCCGCATAAATACTTAAATACTGCAGGGAGCTCATACTTTCTTCTTGTACGTATTGCACTTGCCTTAGTCTGTTTAAGTGAAAGTATGCCTCTGGATGCATCTTTTTGCTCAATATACCCCTGTTATAAACTTCATTCTCGGATGATACCTGGAGATTTCCCTGGAGATCATATACATTGACATCGACATTATGTATATCTGCTACATCGTCAATCAGTTCCTTTAAATTCTCGTTGACAATTGGATCATAAATTTTCACAACATCATCAAAAACGCCATATTCGGTAACACGCTTTTGCAGCTCTTTTACCATGATACCTGCGGTACGGCTGAGTCTGTCAATATTGTTACGATTATATCGGGAAATGAAAAAAGAGATAGTTGCCACCCCTATAATCAGGAATGATAAAATGCTAATAAAGATCACGGTCCCATGAACCTGTGATCGAATATTCATTTGCCAGAACACATGCAAAACTTTCCAATCTTCCCCTGCCCTTAATAGAATGGACACTATTTGTAAGAATGCCACCAAAAAAAGGAAGGCGCAAAACAAGTAAGAAAATAAAGTAATGCTTTCTAATAGAGAATCTTGCTTTTTAGCAATCACAACCACCTTCTCAGTGCTTGCTCTAAACCACAACTCATCATAATCGCCATTTAAAAAGCGTGTAAACTCCTGCACTGGAACTTCACTAGGCATCAGGTTAATCCTAAAGGGATACTTGGTACTTGATGCAACCAGAATATTCTTCTTATAAATAGCATATGAGTACAGTGGTGAATTTTCCGGATCATCGTCATTGATACGGCGAAACAATTCTGGATATAAGGCATCCTGATTGTATCGCTTGGGCGTAGAAACAATAAAGAAGGTACCTATAGGCAGCGAATCCTTAATAGTACGTTTTGTTATATACGTGTATTGATCAAAAGAGGTTTCGTGATAATACAAGTCCGGGATTTTGGTAGATCTACTTTGAGTGGTTAATACATTATTAAGCTCAGTGTAGGTTATCGGATCTTCATTATTTATTGGCTGATTCTTAGCATCAAATACAAAAATCCTCGTATCGTATTTATTGAGAAAGCCTGTAGATATATTTTGCCGAATAATGCTATCTCTGATTTGCCTGTTTTGTTCAGGCTGTTTAAAACGCCAGAAATTAGCCCGTAGAAAATCATTATCAAGGTAAGTCAATGCAATACTTAAAGTAAGCTCACTGGTAGGATCTGTTAACTGGTCGTACTTTTCAGCTATACCTTTTCGAATTCGTAATTCCTTAACCCTATTCTCTTGTAAAATAATTCCAGCCAGAGAAATGGAGAAGATAAATATCCAAAAAAGAGCGCCCGCTATTGTAACCCTAAACCGGTTTATAATAAATGTTTCCTGGCTAACTAAAAGCGTATAAATAATTAGCCAAAGTAAAATGGGGAGCTGAAACAGAACAACCTTGTTATTTGTTTTAAACGTTAACAAAAGCAAGCCTACTAACGCCAGGGTAAAATAAATATAGACTTGCCGCCCTTTAAAGGTTGGGAAAATAAAATGGAATAAAATGCGGCTAAAATAGTAATAGGTTAAGGATAGTAAGGCCAAAACCACAAAACCCACAACAGTGAACTTACCTAAGCTAAAAAAGTCAGTAACATTATAGGATATCTGGGAGTCCGCAACCAGGCTTCTGACTGCCTCTGCAAACTGAAAGGTCATTAGTATTAACAAGACAAGTGAGGCAATTCCTATTACCCATAATCTTTTACCTTGAAAGAAAGAGGGCAATTGCTTAAAAGAGCCAATATTATACCAGGCAAATATTACCAACCAACATAAGAGAATTGCATTTAACAACAGGTCGCCTAACGACCGGTTTACCCAATTGGCGCTAAAGATGGTAGGATCAAATAATTCAAACTGACGTAATGAAAAAACGTTAGAGAATGAGAGAAGTACAACCCGTACCGTTATAAGTAATACAAATAATAATACTGTTCCTTGTACGGCCCCTCTTTTTCGTACAAAAGAGGTGGCTATAAAATGTATATATGCTAATAGTAACAAAAAAGCCAAAATGCGTAATGTAACCGTTACTGCATCATTGGCAAAAATGGGCATGTATGTTTTAGGCTCTAAATGGAACAGAGGCTTACCGTGTAACGAACGAATTAGATAAGGTGTCCTTTCGCCCGTAATACTGATCTTTTTTATTGCATCTTTATCATGAACAAACTGTGTTCGTAAATAATTAGACTGCTGAAAATCGTATTTGTATAGAATAGGTATCGTAGCATAACATGTAACAGGAGCAACTCCTACTAGCTGTATCGGACGCTTTACAACTAGGTAATACCCATTTGATAGCAGCATGAATGTTTCACCATTTACTATCGATTTATTTTTAAATGGAGGTAAAACGCGCTGACTATTCCAAAACACCAATTCCGGTTCATTGGAATTAGTTGTATTTACTAAAAAGATCCCATAAGGGGTATTCTCTACCTTCTCAAACGTATTTAATGTTTCTCTATGAGTTGCCAGTTGTTTAAGTAAAAGGGTATCTTTTAGAAATGTTTCAAAATCCGCTTCCTGATTTTTGATATACTTCTGAAGACTTTTGACTTCGTTTCTGATGGAGGGAGCAACGCTAAAATACCGAGCAGAAACAAACGACAATAAGAAAAGAATTACTGCTGCCAGCAGTAATGTGACTTTAGGCAATCGATTATTTAAAGAAGAAAGTTTCAACGGGACTTCTGTTTGACTTCATTCCAGATGGTATCCATTTCCACCAAGGTCATATCATTTAGTTGCCGACCTCTTTCTAAAGCTATTTCTTCCATCTTCGTAAAACGTTCTATAAACTTCTTATTGGTTACTTCAAGAGCGTTTTCGGCATCAACATTCAAAAACCGTGCGAAGTTCACTAATGAAAACACCACATCACCAAACTCTTCTTCAACTTTCTTTGGATCAGCATGTTTCATAGCCTCCTGGAGTTCACCAACTTCCTCCTGTACCTTTAACCATACTTGATCTTTGTTATCCCACTCAAAACCTACCTGTTTGGCCTTCTCCTGAAGGCGCATGGCTTTCACCAGTGCGGGTAACGTCTTGGGAACGCCAGAAAGTACCGACTTCTTGCCTTCTTTTAGCTTCAACTTTTCCCAGTTTCGTTTTACATCTTCATCGCTGTTCACTTTAACATCACCATAAATATGTGGATGCCGGGCTACCAATTTATCACAAATGGCATGAATCATTTCCGCTAACTCAAACTGCTTTTCCTCTTTTCCAATTTTAGCATAGAATACAATATGCAAAAGCAAGTCGCCCAGCTCCTCTTTTATACCAGGCCAGTCTTCAACAGTTATAGCATCGGCTAACTCATATACCTCTTCTAATGTAAGTTGACGCAATGATTGAATTGTTTGCTTTTTGTCCCAGGGACATTGCTCTCGCAATTCATCCATAATTGTTACTAAACGCTCAAATGCCTCTGCATGCTTTGTCATAACTTAAAGTTGATATGCCGTAAATAAGAAGAAAAATAATAATAGCGCCGCGATTAATACAAGTCCTGTAAAGTTCAGTAGCAAAAACTTGAGAAACGTAATTCCTCTACGTTGACCATAAAAGTTACGCAATCCTTTATATAGATATACAAACCAAAGAATAACCAACATAAAGGCTAACCAACCAAATAGTCCCCAATTTAACACATCACCGAGCCTGATAAAACCAAATATGACTAACAAAATGATAAAACTGAAAATGTAGTGGTAAAGGGTAAACACAGCATGATCACTATAATAGAAAGATTTCCTCCTGATATATAACAGCTTTAACAGCCCTGCAAAAAACGGCAGTGAAAGGAAAAGTATATAAGGAAACCGGTGTATAAAATGTTCAAGTAAGCTCTTAAGTAAGAGGTTTCCATCCCCCTTAAACTTTTCATCTAACTCGAGGCTTTTACGGGCAAACTTTCGTGCTATCCACCCATCTCTTTTAGGTCCTGGCAATGCTTTTTGTATTGAATCATACTCAGGAATGGAATAATAGCGCCTGTTGTTGATTTCAATGCCGCTATCAATCTTCACATCTGCTTTAAGTACTGACTGGCTAGTATCCAGCAATAAGGCAATCTTTTTACCTAAAAGCGTATCTAAAGGCCTTTCCTTAAATTGTTCTCTATATTTTTCTACCAATTCCAGGCGTTCCTTATTAGAAAGATTTGCCGCTTGTGACCCTTCATTATCCATGGTATTAATATGACTAATAGAGAAAAACACCAAGAAAAAAACAGCCGACGTAAATAGATACATACGGATCGGATCCAAGTACTTCATCCTTTTTCCGCTGACATATTCATTAGCTACAAACCCTGGCTTAAATAGCAAAAACCGCAACGTGTCAAAAAACTTTCCATCAAAATGGAAGATATCGAAAACAAAATGTTTGCTTAAAGACCAAAAGTTTTGATGGGTAACGACATTTTCCTGGCCGCAGTTCTGACAAAACCGGCCTTGTACGGTTGTTCCACAATTAAGACAGTTCTTTTCTTTACGTTCTGGTTGATGAGACACGTCAAATTTTTGCTAAAAATAGTCACAAAATAGATTATTCTCTGCAGGTATACCGTACAGCCTAACCGTTTGTTTAACTTTGAGTAAAAGCTCATTATCCAATGAAAAAGATTCTTTTTAGTAGTCTGTTGTTTATCAGCCTGTCGGTATCGGCTCAATATTATTACAGTGATATTATTGGCACCAATGAAACAGCTACTACAATAAAGCTTTATAAGCAAAATAAAGTGAACCAGGTTGTTTTGAATAGCTACGATGGTGACGGCACTAAGAGTGATGCTTTTTTTGTTGAACAAACCTTCTCACCCACAACCAATACCCTTAAGACGATTACCCGGTCCGGAATTACATCAGCATCTATATTAACTACATTCTTTAACGAAAAAGGACAAGTATCAAAGACTATAGACAGCAGCGATGCCCTGGTAAATACAATGATCTATACTTATGATAATGAAGGATTATTAATAAATGTACAGCAATCTTCTATTGATTCGGCTAACGTGTTTTCGCAATTCGAAGAGCACCAATGGCAATATGAAAAAGGGAAAGTGAGCAAATTAATTCGTATAAAGAATAAGAAAGACACCTCTATTGTTCAATTTAAGTTAGACGAAGCCGGCAATATTGCAGAAGAACAAAGTTTTATTAATGGCAAGGCAAGCGAACCTGTTTATTATTATTACGATGATCAAAATCGATTGACGGACATTGTACGCTATAATAATAAAGTACGCAAACTACTTCCGGAGTATATGTTTGAGTATTCTAAATCCAACCAGGTTATTCAGAAAATTACCGTCCCTTCAAACAACTCTGATTACCTCATTTGGCGATTTCAATATGACAACAGAGGCTTAAAGATCAAAGAAGCTATATATAACAAACAAAAGCAATTAAACGGAAAGATCGAATATATCTATTCGTTTAGCTCTTAGTATATGGAGTACCAATACCTTGGAGACCGGAATACCACCCTTATTTTAAAAAATAAATTGCGTAAAGCCGTTCGAAGAAACGATGGCAAATGTAAACGCGGAAAGAACGGAACGATGCTGGTTGAATTTGAAAATGGAGAAAAACACGTAATTATTGGTAGGCTTTTGCGGAAAGTAAAGAAATAAAAAAAGCAACATAATGTGTTGCTTTTTTTATGCTGTTTCTACACGCGATAGACAGGTAAGTTAACAATACCCTTGACGGTATACGCATCCTGGTAATGTGCCGTATTGTGTTCCAACAGGCGCCTTTCCGCATCATCTGTTGTTCCAACATAAAAGCGGTTCAATTTTTCAGAGTAAAGGATATAGACCAGGTAGGGCATAAAACAAAAATAGCCGATCTTAAAAAGATCGGCTATTTAGTGCCCCGGAACGGACTTGAACCGTTACGACCGTTGCGGGTCACAGGATTTTAAGTCCTGCGTTCCCGAAGCTTCGGGATACCAATTCCACCACCACTACATTTTAGCAAGAACCGATTCAAGTACACCAGGAACGTCTTTGAGCTTTTGAATAAAAACCGATGACTTCATCTTTTTAACAAAGCGCTCCAGTTTATACGCTTGTTCACTGTTTGTGCACGCTATTGTCAAGTAAATCGTCCATGGAATGCCCTTGACGGTATACGCATCCTGGTAATGTGCCGTATTGTGTTCCAACAGGCGCCTTTCCGCATCATCCGTTGTTCCAACATAAAAGCGGTTCAATTTTTCAGAGTAAAGGATATAGACCAGGTAGGGCATAAAACAAAAATAGCCGATCTTAAAAAGATCGGCTATCTAGTGCCCCGGAACGGACTTGAACCGTTACGACCGTTGCGGGTCACAGGATTTTAAGTCCTGCGTTCCCGAAGCTTCGGGATACCAATTCCACCACCACTAAATTTTAGCAAGAACCGATTCAAGTACACCAGGAACGTCTTTGAGTTTTTGAATAAAAACCGATGACTTCATCTTTTTAACAAAGCGCTCCAGTTTATAGGCTTGTTCACTGTTTGTGCACGCTATTGTCAAGTAAATCGTCCATGGAATGCCCTTGACGGTATACGCATCCTGGTAATGTGCCGTATTGTGTTCCAACAGGCGCCTTTCCGCATCATCCGTTGTTCCAACATAAAAGCGGTTCAATTTTTCAGAGTAAAGGATATAGACCAGGTAGGGCATAAAATAAAAAAGCCGATCTTAAAAAGATCGGCTATCTAGTGCCCCGGAACGGACTTGAACCGTTACGACCGTTGCGGGTCACAGGATTTTAAGTCCTGCGTGTCTACCAATTCCACCACCAGGGCTCCAAAAAAAATCCTCCCAAAGCGGGAGGAAATCTTGAGCGGAAGACCGGGCTCGAACCGGCCACCCCGACCTTGGCAAGGTCGTGCTCTACCAAATGAGCTACTTCCGCTTTTAAAAGAACTTTTGTTTTGTTCGGGTTGCAAATATAAGGTAGCCTTACAATTCCAACCAAATATTTTTAAATTTATTTGTACTTAGGCGTATACTGTGTACTCTCCTGAACGGTAACATTCTTCAATGGCTCAAATCTCTCTCTATAAAGTCTGAAACAGCTACCCAAAAAGAAAACTACAAGACAAAAAATAGACAAATAAAATAGAAATGCAGAAGAAGAAACCCAGCTATGTGTGAAATCACGGTCTTGTACTTTCTGCAACTCTTCATGATATTCTTCCTGCTGATAATCCATAGACTAAATTTGTGGTGCAAAAATAAGGGGAACAAACTAAAATTAACAAATTGAAAATGGCTCAAGACTTCACAATAGCACTAAATAATTTCTGACCTTTTACAAAGTACTGCCAAATTACACTTCCATTATATACGCCAGGCAACTGTTTGAGAGGTTTAGCCACGTATTTTTTGCTAACAGCTTTCTTTGAAAACAACCATCTAAAAAATGCAATTTGCGCTTTTTGAACTGCCATAAAATACCTCTTATCCCCTCCTACTAACTCTTTAAATGCAGTAACCTGATCCAGTAATAAACGCACCGGCAACTTCCACCATTTTTCACTAAATGGGAGATTCTTTGCCAGCATGATATTGTTATTTCGAAAATTCAAAAATGTCTTTTTAGGGCTTCCCTTTGCCAAGGTGCCCCCTCCTACATGATATACAATGGATGAAGGGCAACAATAAATCTTATAGCCCGCCAGATGAATACGCCAGCATAAATCAATTTCTTCCTGGTGAGCAAAAAAGAAATCATCAAATCCTTTCATTTCATGAAAAACATGACTTCTGACCATAAGAGCAGCTCCACTTGCCCAAAACACCTCTACCGTATCATTATATTGAAGATCATCTTTCTCGCAAGTATCAAAAACACGTCCCCTAGCAAAAGGATAGCCAAGACTATCAATCCATCCACCAGCAGCACCAGCATATTCAAATTGATCTTTTTGGTGAAATGCTAACAGTTTAGGCTGACAAGCAGCGTTTTTTTCATCCTTCTCCAATATAGCCACCATGGGCTGCAACCAACCTGGGTCTACTTCTACATCTGAATTTAAAAGCACATAAAAATCTGCTTTAACCTCCTTCAGCCCCTCGTTATACCCTTTCGCAAACCCAAAGTTTTGTGTAAGCGTTATAATATCTACATGTGGAAAGTTTTTTTGTATTACGCTAATGGAATCATCTGTTGATGCATTATCTATTACAACCACGCGAAAGTTAGAATATGTTGAAGCCAATACAGACGGCAGAAATTGTTCTAAATACTTTCTTCCATTCCAGTTTAATATAACAACAGCTATTGAAGGTAATGCAGCCAAAACAACTAAATAATTTCACCAAAATTAGGCGAACGTTTATTATACTGCTTATTTTCGGCACATGTTTCGTCAACTCCTTACCTGGCGGGCTTTATTAGCACTAGTAGCCATCCTCATTGTTAGCGGCACTATTTCATACTCATCCTACCTAGCCAAGAAGATCGAGAAAGATGAAAGAGAAAAAGTAGAACAATGGGTAGAGGCCGGTAATTTTATAAATAACCCAAGCAACCAAGATATTCGTCTGGCGTCATTGATCCTTATTCAAACAGACATTCCCATTATAGAAACCAATGAAAAGGATAGTATTACAAACTGGGTGAACCTGGATTCTGCCGAAGTGAAAAAAGGATGGCCTAATCATGAGCCTACCAAGAATCTAAATACCAATAACTACCTTAAGGGCCGCCTAGTTACGTTCCAATCATCCCGTCCTCCAATAGAATGGACAGACCCCTTAGATTCAACACACCGCAACCGATACTATTATGGCAACTCAAAGCTTTTAAATGAGGTGCAGTATTACCCTATAGTACAACTATTTATTGTAGCACTATTTATTATTATAACCATATTAGCCATACGTAGCAGCTACCTATCTACTCAAAACCAGGTATGGGCAGGTATGGCTAAAGAAACAGCACACCAGTTAGGAACACCCGTATCATCTTTGGAAGGATGGCTTGAAATATTGCGGGAAACACCTGGAAATGAAAAATATGTGCCTGAACTTGAAAAAGATATTTCACGCCTTCGCTTGGTGTCCGATAGATTTGGCAAGATTGGTAGCTCGCCACAACTAGAAAAACTAAATGTTGTTAAGCAGGTAGAAGAAGTAGTAGAATATGTACGTAAGCGAGCCCCAGGCAAAGTACTGTTCAAGCTCAATAATTATTTGAGTAACGACATAATCATTCCTTTGTCGGGGCCTTTGTTTGACTGGGTCATTGAAAACCTTTTGAAGAATGCTCTTGATGCCATGGAAGGGAAAGGAAGTATCACAATAGATCTTCAGGAAAACAAAAAAGAAGTAATTGTAGATGTCAGTGATACCGGGAAAGGAATAAGTTCCCAAAATTTAAGCAAGGTATTTAAGCCAGGCTTTACTACAAAGAAGCGTGGATGGGGCTTAGGGCTTAGTTTATCAAAGCGAATTATTGAACAATATCACAAGGGTTCTATAGAAGTAAAAAACTCTGAATTAGGAAAAGGCACAACGTTTCGCATAATTTTAAAAAAATAAGATATTTTTGCGCTCCACATGCCCAGGTGGCGAAATTGGTAGACGCACTACCTTGAGGTGGTAGCGCTGGAAACGGCGTGCTGGTTCGAATCCAGTCTTGGGCACAATTTATTACGCCGGAATACTATTATTCCGGCGTAATAATTCTTATTAAGCTGAATTTGGCTTGTTTCCAATTCGCCCTTGTACAGAAAGGGTTTCCAAGCTAGGTTTATTCCGACATATTGTATCGGAATAATATTATTTACTATTTATAATTGCTACTTGATTCTAAAAGTTCATCTCTGTTAATCAGACGATCATAAGCTTAAGTTTCCTTAGAGGTAATGGTTTAGATTTTACAGTAGACTACCCAAGCATTGGAGTAACAGAATTATCGTTTACAAACTAATTTGAGGAATAAAATCTTTGCGCATGGGGCTAAATACATCAATCAATGTTCCGGCTTCCAAACAAACTACGCCGTGCCACTCGTTGGAGGGAATAAAAAAAGCATCACCGGCTTTTAGCACCTGCTTTACTCCTGCTATTTCTACTTCAAAGATGCCGCTTTCAATATTCGTTAATTGCGTATGTACATGCTGATGTACAGCGCCAATGCTTCCTTTCTCAAAGGCCACCTTTACTAACATAACATCATCCGTATAGGCCATCACTATTCTTCTCACACCCTCTCCTACCTTTTCCCAGATTATTGATTCGTTTTGAATAAAAACAGATTTATTATTTAGAGTAATCATTTGTTACGTATTCGTATAAAAGTACTTTAAAAGCTGCTTTTTCATTAATGATTTTGCATGCAATTATGCTTTCTCAATTCTACGCAGATACAATCGTTGTATACTAATCGCATCATAGATTTTTGAAGGGCAAATACATTCTTACTATATGGCGCGTCGAACAATTGATTATATTTAAACAATATGAAATTGTGATGTACTTTAAGAAAATCACCCTTCCTATATTTGGCATCTTCAGCCTATTTGTTGTCTATGGGCAATCACTTCCATTTGAAAAATACACTTCTAAAAATGGTTTGATATCCGATCGTATTACAGCCATTGCGCAGGATGAGGAAGGCTTTATGTGGTTTGGTTCCTATTTTGGCATTTGTCGTTACGCCGGACTTGCATTTGAAAGGCTTGAACTCCCTTCTCAACAACAAAACCGATATGTCACTTTTTTAGGGGCAGCCAATGGCAAAATGTATGCAGGCTTTTTATTCAGTGGTGGCTTGGCTGAATGGAGCGGAAATAAAGTGAATATGCATTTTATCCGGGGAAAAGATTCGGTTTTGGCAAATGAATTTGTCTGTATGTACGACAATAAAGACTGAAGCATTTTGCTCTGTAATCGCTCCAGTCAAATCCACCAGTTCAAAGACGGAACGTTTTCGCTTGTATACACTATTAAGAAGAAAAATCTATCACCATCACAAATAATTACGCCGGAATAATAGTATTCCGACGTAATATTATTCTGAAGTCATAAGGAAGCCATCGCTACTTACGGTTATGCTACAACCATCAATTTATTGTTGCAATTAGCTGCCCGGGAAATAGTTTTGACCCGGCAACTAAACGCTCCACTTTCAATGGCTTCGCCCCTACTGTTTTTCCCATCAAACGAACTGGTTGAAGTTTGAACTTAGAAATTAATTACTGAGTGCTTGTACCCGTTTTACATTCAGATGAAAAAGTATCGGATGAGAGACCTAATTCCCGCTACCGGCCCGGTTGATCTCGTCTGTGGCACCACCCTCAGATCGTCTTACGGCTTTCATCGTCTTGCCAAACCGCCAACTAAAACTGAGTCGCGCCACTCTAGTGTCCCATTTTATCCTGAATGGTTCGTGAGCGTTCTCAAATGTGGAATAGCCGGAATAGTTCTGAAAATAAGTGATATCACGGATGCTTAGTTTGAGCGAACCTTTACCCTTCAATACTTGCTTTGAAACGCCTAGGTTTAGTTCCCCCTGTGGCTTCAGCCACTCCTGTAAATCTATCTGGCTTTTTGTTTGATAAAATCCGCTGATTTCGGCTCCCCATCCTTTTTTAAACTGGAACTGGTTATTCAGGCTCACATTCAACTGACTTATTTTTACCGTTATAGGAGCCCAAACAACGCCATTTATGATCTTGTGATTGAATATGGCAACGGCAGTCATGTTCCACCATTTTGTTACCGGAACCTGGTAGGTTTCACTGACACTGAAATTCTGGAAGGAACCTACATTACCCCGGGTATAGATAATAATATTCTTATTTTCATTACTGCTGTTTGAATCAATGATGAATATCTGTGAAAAATAATCCCGCAGGTATCCGTACGACAATTCCGTGGTAAGCTTTTCCTTGTAGGTGTGCGCCAATGCAACATTCCAAGTGTATTGTGGCTTGATAAAAGGGTTACCGCTTTCGTAGGTGTATTTGTTCAGTATCCTGAGGAAAGGATTTAGGTTTTGAAACGGAGGCCGATCTATTCTTCTTCCTGCCCGAATGGTTAATGTGTTATTGCTATCGGCCTGGTAAGAAACAAAAGCAGTTGGGAAAAGGCTGCCATAGGTCCTCTTGAAGGCCGAATCCTTTACCACAGCATTTCCAAGCTGGTGTGCCTTGTAAGATGTAAACTCGTATCGCAACCCGGCCTGCCCATGCCATTTCCCTTTCTCGGCGTCTGCGCTTGCATATGCAGCACTGATCTTTTCGTTATATAAAAAATGGTTGGTGCGGCTCAAGTCGGGCCGCCAGTTGTTATTATCGAGGTAAAAATATTCGGCCAGGTTATCTGTTTTGTTGACTGCTGTTTTCAAACCTGTTTCCAGCAAAATTGTTTTAAAGCGTTTAGCGTAATCCACTTTGAGTGTTACAATATCCAACTTCGACGGCGTATTACCTTTTGTCGTCAATACAGGACTGCCCGGTATGAGTAGCTGTGTTTGATAATGTTGATCGTTGTCTATATTGAAATTCACATAATCTACGTCGAAGCTCAATTCGGTGGTTTTATTGATTTGATGCCTGCCGTTGAAATTAACTCCACCTCTTTTAAATTCGGTAGTGTTTTCGCCAAGGGTATTAATCGTAGAATCGATAATATAGTTTTTGTCCATCCAATTGATGTCGCTGGAAAAAGATCCGTTCCGGTTAAAGAGGCCCCCGGTAAATACAAGGCCCAGGGTGGTGCGATTGCTTACAAAGAAATCTAAACCTGTTTTAAGGTTATGCGCCGAAGCTCTGTTCTTCCCAAAATTCGGTTGCTCAAGCAACGCAGAATCTTCCCCTTGATTATCGAAATAAGTCCGAAGTGTCCAGATGTCCTGAAACTCAGTGTTTGCACGAATGCCGTAGTTCAGGAACCCGTTTATTTTCCCTTGGCGGTAATTCAGGTTAAGGGTATTGCCTGTTTTGGAATAAACGCCCTGCCCAACACTTAGATTTAAGGAGCCATTGAAACCTCTCTGGTTGTTGGTCTTGGTTTTAATGTTAATAATACCAGCGTTACCGGAAGCATCATATTTGGCACCCGGGTTTTCAATAAGCTCAATCGCAGCTACCTGTGAAGCACTGATTCCTGAAAGATAGGCCTGCAAGTCGGCACCACTAAGTTGTATCGGTTTCCCATCAATTAATACCGTGACGGCAGGCTTGCCTTTCATAATGATGGAGCCATCTTTTCCGATGGTCAAGCCAGGTGATTTTTCAAGGACATCCATCACCGTTGCGCCTGCGTTTGTAATATTGGCCTCCGGATTTATAACGGTTTTATCCGGCAGAAATTGAACGAATGGCTTTTTGGAAACGACGGTTACACCGGTCAGTAAGCCTGCTTTCGGCTGTAGTATAATCGTATCTATAACTGAAGTATTTTTTTGGAGATCCAACCACCGGCTAAAACCGTCTTCGTGTCCCGAACTGGTTGCCTTAACCCTGTATGTTCCGAGGTTTATATCAGAAAATTCAGTTGTACCGTCGGCGTTGACTGTCTCCGTTTGGATTGCAACGGAATCCACCGTTAATAAATATACGGTTGCCCCTTGTAATGCGACTTTCTTGTCATTTAGCACGGCAATGCGAACACGCCGATTAACTTGTGCATCAACACTGCTATAAAAACAGATTAAAAAAAGAGGCAAGACCACTTTAAACATGAGAGAGGCAGTTTTACACGAAAATATTTGAGGAGTGTAAGATAAGCCCGGCTTTTTACTCCAGCGGCAATAATCTTATCTAAGGTTGTACCATACAGATGCTCGCTACCATGACCTTACTCTTAACAGTTATACATATTCCCTGCTGCGAGTTTTGGGAACATTTGTTTCAGGTTCCATTTTCTTCCTCCTAACTAAAGGGGCCAGCAAACGCCTATCCTATAAAGAAATTAAAAAGGGCTTAGAGAAAAAGCCGCTAACCTTTGTCCTGGAGAAACCCTGTGGCGTAGGCCGTTTTAGCATGCTGGCATTTGTAGCATTTACCAAATTACAAAGGAGTCTTCACTTGTAGATTATTGATAATCAGCCAACATTTTCAAATATTCAAACTCAAAGTTCGATCTGCTGCTAGGCCTGTGCCTGAATTATTACGTCTGACTCTAAACCTGCTCGCTATAATTAAGTTGTGTATTAGTATTTAAGTATGAATAAGCCTTAATTCAACGTTTCCATGAAGAGATGATGTATCGTTATCTAGCATGGTCTCCTATATATTATTAATGACAACTTGCTTCCTGCCCTTGAACAATATAAGCTGGTGGATCTGGACTCAAATATGGAATACCCAATCCCAAGCCGCGTAATATCAATAAGGCCGCCATGACAAAGAGAAACACGGGCACCAGGCGACGCAACCGCAGGCGCAATTGCTGGTTCAGAAAACTACCAAAGAAGACTATACCCAACATAGCGGGGAATGTACCTAAACCAAAGAAGAACATAAACATCCCTCCTTTTAGCGCGCTACCTGTAAGGAAAGAAAAAGTAATTGCCAGGTACACCATACCGCAAGGTAATAGCCCATTCAATAACCCAAAGCTAAAAACTGAGCTATACTTCTTTGAATGCAACAGTTTACCTAACGCCTTCCCTAAAAAAAGGAAAGGATCATATCCTTTCATCATCTTAAGGCGATTTGATTTCCAAACAGCAGGTACCAACAAGTAAAGAAGAATACCGCTTCCTAATACAATGGAAAATACACTTTGCCAGCGTGTGGAAATCACATATTGACTAGTAAGTCCTAACAAAACCCCTAATAGTGAATAAGTAGTAATGCGACCAAAATTATACAACGCACCACCTGCTGCCCGTCCCCAATTATTCCGGTGACTGATGGGCAATGCAAAGGCCAATGGACCGCACATGCCAATGCAGTGCAAACTACCCACGGCTCCCATAATAATAGCCGATGTTATAATTTCCGGAACGCTCATAAAATAATTATTAAAAGGAATGGTTTTGCTCCTGGAAGTACTGCTCTCCCTTCCATTCCCACGATAACTTAACCGTATACAACCCTGTTAGTGACAGGTTAAACTGTTTATTATATGCGCCGTTGTTCGTTTCAAATGATTGGCGGATATCCTGACTGGCGTCAGAAGCGCGGTACAAATACACTTCCCCTTTTACTGCGGAACCTGCGCATTCTGCAGGAAACTGAATGGATAATTGATTGTTCTTATAAGCGATAACTGGTTCAGCAGATAAATGTGCCACGCGTTTCTTCTGATCAATTATATCCTGATATTTGAGTTCCTGCTCGTAATAGTTTTCTGTAACCAGGTCAAAGTGCTCATTATTCGCACGAAATACCAAGTATAAAATACCAGCTACAAATAACAGGTAAGCTATTGCTATTTTATATCCCCAACTCAGTTTCATAATCTTTATTATTTTATGGTGTAAGCATGTTATCCAATTGTGTCTTGACATCAGCCAGGGTTTAATAACCGGGGCCCAAAAATGTGGTGGTAACCGTTTTTATTTTTTTAGTGCCTTCATAAATGCCAATGGTGAGGGGCGTCTTCCGCCGAACAATATGCGCCCTATCCACTTTTACAAAAAAGGTTGTCTGGAAATAAGATTCAGCTGGTACGGCTAGCTCTTTAGCAATGACCGTGATCTCTCCACTTACATTCTCCAGCCTCATGGTTACTGGAATAGCCGTTTTGGTTTTATTAGCTAACTTGATATTGTATAAATTACTGATCCGGCCATCAGGCTGGGTTTGAAAGATCTGCCCGGGCGTACGCAGGAGCGTGACATCAACATCACTGCGGCTGGCTAACAAATACACCAAGGCACTTAACAATAAGACCAATACAGTTGAATAAGCAGCTAATCGCCAGTTGAACGATGTTTTCTTTCCTGTAGCAATATTTTCCTCTGAGTCAATGCGTATTAATCCCAACGGTTTATTGATCTTTTCCATGATGGCATCACAAGCATCAATACAGGCCGTACAGTTCACGCACTCTAATTGTGTACCGTTTCGGATATCGATACCTGTTGGACAAACCCTGACACAGGCCGTGCAATCAATACAGTCGCCAGCCGAAGTATCCAAAGTGGCTTTTTTCAATTTGCCCCTTGGTTCTCCGCGTACGTAATCATACGCTACTACCATTGACTTACGGTCTAGCAGTACACCTTGTAAGCGGCCATAGGGGCAAACTATAATACAAGCCTGCTCGCGAAACCAATAGAATACAAAGAAGAAAACAGTGGTGAAGCCAAGCAACGAGAAGAACGTTCCTAAATGATCGGCGATTCCATCTTCTACCATCTTTATTACCCGATCCATCCCAATGATATAAGACAGGAAGAAATTGGCAAACACAAAAGAAACCAGGAAGAAGACAGCTACTTTTAAGGATCGCTTTTTAAACTTATACGCATTAAAGGGCATTTCCTTCAAACGCTTCTGTGCCGCCGCATCGCCATCAATCCAGTACTCCAGCTTGCGAAATACCATTTCCATAAAAACGGTCTGTGGGCAAGCCCAACCGCACCATACTCTACCGAACACCACGGTAAAGAGTACGATAAACACCATGAACGTGAGAAAACCAATAGCGAAGATGAAAAAGTCCTGTGGCCAGAAGATTTGCCCAAATAAGATGAACTTGCGCTCCACAACATTAAATAGAAACAGTGGCTCTCCCTGTATTTTTATTAAAGGCAGGGTAAAAAAAACAGCCAAGCATAGCAACGAGACAATCGTCCGCCAGCGGTACAAC
The DNA here is from genome assembly GCF_001644645.1 of Flavisolibacter tropicus. Classification (NCBI taxonomy): domain Bacteria; kingdom Pseudomonadati; phylum Bacteroidota; class Chitinophagia; order Chitinophagales; family Chitinophagaceae; genus Flavisolibacter; species Flavisolibacter tropicus. The sequence goes on from NZ_CP011390.1 coordinate 1,268,722, forward strand.
TTTCCCTTAGGTTGCTTAGGGAAAAGGAAGTTCCGCTTTCCCTTCTGATTAATGGTAGCAACTGAATCCCGGAAACTCTGGTCCAGCAATTCTTTTTTCTTTTCACTAATCGCTATTGGGCTTTCATTTTGCATTTTGATATTATTTCTTAGTGGCAGTATCCACTTGCACTTTTGCCAATTCATTCTCGGCAAACAATTCGCCTTGTGGCGATTTAGCATTGGCAGGCTTAGTACCTTTTAATGACTTAACATAACTAGCAATGTTTTTGATCTCTGATGGAGAAAACGCTTTTTCCCATGCCGGCATACCCTTATCAGATACACCATATTTGAGGGTTTTGAATACATCATTAATACTGCCACCGTGCAACCAATAGTCATCGGTTAGGTTTGGACCTACACCACCTTCTCCATTCATGCCATGGCATACAAAACACTGCTTATTGAAGATTTGTTTTCCAGCAGCGATGCCTGCTGCATCAGACATTGTAACGGTCTTTTCATCCACCATATCATTTGACGACTTTCGGTAAGCTTCAATTTCAGCAGCGGCAATACGCATTTCGGTGTTATACTCCTGTTCAGGATTTGGCCCGGTTTTCCAAACGTGGAAGCGAAGCAGGTAAAAAAAAGCAACAACAATTGTAGCATAGAAGCCGTATTTCCACCATGGGGGCAATGAGTTATCCAGCTCACGGATGCCATCATATTCATGGTCTAATATGAACTCCTCTTCTTTTTCAAGAGGTATGGCTTTTGTAAAGAATTTAGCATCAATAGTAGCCCACCATTCTTTGAACGTAAGGCGTTTTTCAGGTTCGCTTTCATCCAGTTTTTTCAACCGAATGAATACGTTAATCATTAAAAAGATCATGAATAGGATCATGGAGGTTAAGCCCCACACCCATGCATTACCGCCACCTTTAGGCGCTACAATCTCTAGTGCCGCCTGCTCTTGTCCAAAGGCAAGAGTGGTGACAAATAGGAGTGATAAAGCAATTAATATCTTGAAAGTGTGTTTTCTTCTCATTGTTTAAGCTTGATTTAGGAAATTGGAGAATACATTTTTCTCTTCACTCAGATCCAGCGGCAGATTACTTATAGCCTCAACCCGCTGCTTATCCATCTTTTTTACGTAATACAGAACGGCAATAAAGAAGATAACAAAGACTAACAATGAAAAAATCGGGTAGATATTGATCCCTTCAATTGAAGCTGCATATTGTTTGATATATTTTAGCATGATTGACTATTTGGGTTGTGCTTTATTGTTATCGATGTCTTTTCCTAAGCGCTGCAGGTAAGCTATAATAGCAATGATCTCACGGTTAGAGGGCACATTAATACTGTCCTTATGTAGATTAGCTGTAATCTGATTGGCCTGCTTTACCAGATCTTGGTTAGCAATCATATCATAACCTGCCGGATAGGATACACCTACTGCTTGCATAGCACGGATCTTTGCACCAGTGCTTGCTGTGTCAATTACATTATCAATGAGGAACGAGTAGGCTGGCATTACAGAACCTGTAGAAAGTGATTGAGGATCATCCATGTGGTTGAAGTGCCATGTATCTGACTTCTTATTATTACCAGCACCTTCACGAGATAAATCGGGGCCTGTACGTTTAGAACCCCACAGGAATGGATGGTCAAAAACAAACTCGCCTGCCTTTGAATATTCTCCGTATCGCTCTGTTTCTGAACGGAACGGCCGAATCATTTGTGAGTGACAGGTATTGCAGCCCTCACGCACATACATATCGCGCCCATGCAGTTCCAATGGTGTGTAGGGTTTTACACTAGCGATGGTAGGGATGTTTGACTTTACCATAAAAGTGGGGATCATTTCCACTGCACCACCAATTAGGATCACGATCAGTGTCATCACTAGTAATGGTGTAGGCTTACGCTCGATCCAACGATGCCAGTGCTCGCCAGTATGTTTTGTATATTCTTTAGCTAATGATGGAGCTTCTGCTTTTTCATCAGCCAGCAGGTTGGCTTTACGAACGGTCCTAAATAGGTTGTACATCATTACAATGGCACCAGTCACAAACAGGGCGCCACCGAAAGAGCGTACTGCATAGTACGGCTTCATAAACGTTACTGTATCCAGGAAACTATATTTTAATTGACCGCTCGGTGTAAATTCTTTCCACATGGAAGCCTGCATCAGTCCAGCCCAATACATGGGAATAGCATAAAAGAGAATACCCAATGTTGCAATCCAGAAATGGAAGTTGGCCAGCTTTTTAGAATGTAATTCCGTACGGAAGATCTTAGGCACTAACCAGTATAAGATACCGAAGGTGAGCATGGCATTCCAACCCAGGCCACCAACGTGTACGTGAGCTATGGTCCAATCTGTAAAGTGGCTAATAGCGTTGATACTCTTCAACGACATCATGGGTCCTTCAAATGTAGCCATGCCATAGGCCGTAACCGCTACTACCATAAACTTCAGGATCACATCTTCCCGTACTTTATCCCAGGCACCACGCAAGGTCAATAGTCCGTTGATCATACCACCCCAGCTTGGGAAGATGAGCGTAAATGAAAACACAATACCTAAAGACTGCGCCCAGTTAGGCAATGCTGTATATAACAGGTGGTGTGGACCCGCCCAGATATAAATAAAGATCAAAGACCAGAAATGAATAATGGACAACTTATAGGAGAATACAGGACGATTGGCTGCTTTTGGCAGGAAGTAATACATCAAACCCAAGTAAGGCGTAGTCAGGAAAAAGGCTACCGCGTTGTGTCCATACCACCATTGTACCAGCGCATCCTGCACACCGGCATAAACGGGATAGCTTTTCAAAAAGCTGACAGGAACTTCAATAGAATTAACAATGTGGAGTACGGCAACTGTGACGAATGTGGCAATGTAAAACCAAATAGCTACATACAAATGACGTTCCCGGCGCTTTAGGATCGTAGCAAACATATTCCAGCCAAAGACCACCCATACTACAGTGATGGCAATGTCAATTGGCCATTCCAGTTCTGCGTACTCTTTACCAGAAGTAAATCCAAGTGGTAGCGTCAAAGCCGCAGCGACAATAATTAATTGCCAGCCCCAGAAATGGATCTTGCTCATTGCATCACTCCACATGCGCGTTTTAAGCAGGCGCTGAATAGAATAATAGTAGCCCATGAAAATGCCATTGCCGACAAATGCAAAAATCACTGCATTAGTATGTAGTGGACGCAGCCGACCGAAATTGAAATATGGCTGCAGGTTCAAAGTTTTTGGGAACACCAGTTGTAAGGCTACCCAAAGACCTGCCAGCATGCCTACTACGCCCCAGATAATGGTGGCATAAGCAAAGTTTCTTACAATCTTGTTATCATAATAAAACGTTTCCCGCTTGCCCACTGAATGGTGTTGGTGTGGAGTTCCAACGGCTTCACGTCCTTGAATGATTTGGTCCGGCTGCATGTATGTATTTGTTTTGAATTAGTATAAGGAAATCAAGTGTATTTTATTCTGCTGGGGGCTTGTCATCAAACAGCATTCTAACTGAAGGCGTATAAGCATCATCATATTGGCCTTTTTTTACCGACCAGATAAAGGCGACCAGGAATCCGCCGGCCACAATGACACTAACAATGATTAATACAAATAGTACACTCATTTATAAATTCTAAGCTGGCAAAAGTATTAGGGCTGATAGGCAGGGGCGCTGAGTTGAATCATACAGTTTTATGACAATTATCAGCTATTGCACCCCGTTACGACGAGCAGCTATGGAAGTGGCAATCGTTACAAAGGTGACAATGGTAATAGAACTCAAAGGCATTAATATGGCAGCCACCATTGGACTCAGTTTTGCCTGTAAAGCAAAGCTCAATCCTACAATATTGTATAAAATAGAAAGTGTAAAACTGATAGAAACAACGCGTTTGCCCGAACGTGCGTATTGCAGGAAAGCATCTAACATACCTACTTTGCTACTATCTAAGATGGCATCACAAGCAGGCGTAAACTGGCTGGTATTCTCTGCTACCGCAATACCTACATCACTTTGCTGCAAGCTACCTGCATCGTTAAGCCCATCTCCCAGCATTAAAACGCGTTTGGTAGCACTGGTTTGTTGCAAGTGTTTAATGTACTCCAGCTTGTCCTGAGGTGTTTGGTGGAAAAGAAGTGGTATCTGCTGCCCAAAAAACTGTTGCAAGGCTTCTTTTTCAGCGCTATTATCTCCAGATAAGACATGAAGATCATAAGAGCGCTCCTCCAGCTTTTGTACCATTTCATTGACGCCGTTTCGGTACTGATTACGAATAAAAAAACATCCTCGCACGCTGCTATCTATAGCAATCCACACCTCAGTAGCCGAAGTACTTCGCTCTTTTCTAAATCCTTTTACAAAAGCAAAGGAGCCCACACGTATAGGCGTTTCATTCACCAATGCTTCCATACCTTGACCAGCTTTTTCGGCAAACTGGCTTATCGTTAGAGCCTGCACCGGGTGTTGGTGCAACAAATAATCCGTAAGCAGGCGGCTTAAAGGGTGTACCGATTGACTGACAACCGAGTACAATAGGCTGCATTCTTCATCACTCAAGGGCTTTCCTTCAAAATCAATTTGGGCTTTGGCCGAAAAGGTAAGCGTTCCTGTTTTGTCAAACACAACCGTATTGATCCTGGCTAATGCCTCTATGACACTAGCATTTTTAAGATATAGCTTGCTTTTTCCAAAATGCCGCAGCATGTTTCCAAATGTAAAGCTGGAGGAAAGTAAAAGTGAGCAAGGACAGGCTACAATCAAGGCCGCGGTGAGGGCGTAAAATACTTTATGTGCATCTACCACATACCAGTAAACACTGGCAATAGCAGTAATACTGAAAAGTATGGCAGTAAAATAGCGGCTCCAGGGGTGTACAAACGATTTATCTTTATTCTTTTGCTCTCTGAAAATATCGTTATTATTCCATAACTGGGTAATATAGCTTTGTGATACCGGCTTTACTACTTCCAGCTCAATACGGCCAGAAAGTTGTTTGGCTCCTGCGTAGATCAACTCCCCTGGTCGTTTTAAAACGGGAAGGTTTTCCCCCGATACAAAGCTGTAGTCAATATTGCCTTCACCATTGATCACAATAGCATCGGCAGGTATCATCTCATTACTTCGTACCAGAATACGATCTCCTTTTTCTAAAGCATTGATCGGTATGCATTCCTCCCTTTGCTCCTTTATTCGGGTTACTCCTAATGGAAAATAAGATTTATAATCCCTGTCAAAAGAAAAGGCATCATAGGTTTTGTTTTGAAACCACCTTCCTACCAGCATAAAGAGCACAATGCCACTCATACTATCAAAATAGCCCGCACCTGTTCCACTTACTACTTCATAAACACTCCGGCTAAAAGTGATCAGGATAGACAATGCAATGGGCGCGTCAATATTTAACCATTTCTGCTTCAGTCCCTTACAAGCTGAAATAAAGAAATCAGAAGCGCTATAAAAAAATACAGGAAGCGACAAGAAAAGGTTCAAATACGTAAACAGGTGTTTTAGAAAGGCTTGCTGGATATCACCTGAAGAAAAATACTCGGGAAAGCTTAGCATCATGATATTGCTGAAGCAAAAGCCTGCTACCCCTATTTTATAAAATTGCTGCCGGCTAATAGACTTGGGCCGTTTTTTCTCAGAGTCATTCAGGCTGATATACGGCTCATAACCCACATAGCTTAAGAGCTCGATTACCTTACGTAAAGACGTAAGCTCCAGCTCAAATGCCACAACTATCTCTTTATTATTGAAATTAACCTTTGAATATATAATACCTTGTTGTAAGACATGCAGGTTTTCCAGTAACCATACGCAAGAGGCGCAATGCATTTGGGGCAGGGAAAGGCTTACATGGCTTTGTTTACCGTCAGTAAAACGTACCAGCTTTTGCTGCACCTCTTGATTGTCCAGGTAAGCAAACTTCTCAGCGGCGTAATTGCCTTTTACCTTTATACCCGGCGTATTACTTAGATCGTAATAGTTGCAAAGATCATTGTCTTTAAGCAGCTTGTATACAAACTGGCAACCATCGCAGCAGAAAGCATAATTGTCAAACTCAATCTGCCCGGTGCAGGTTTCCCCACAATGAAAACAATGTATTACTTCAGCCTTCAATGGTTTAGATCGGTGTAACGGTAGCGTGCCAGGAGTAGCCATATTAGCTGCAAAGGACGCTTGCGTGTTCATATATTATTTATGACTCCCTTCATAAACAATGCTGATTGAAGTCAGGCGAATTATGAAAAAATAACAGAAACCTATAATATTAAATTGTTACATATTTTAGTTATGAAAATATTCAAGCACCAATTATAAGTGGTTGAAATGGATTGAGGAGAGTCACAGCAGAACTTCATTTCCCCTACGGGTTTCACCGCCTGACAAATATGCTGCAAGCGTAGATAAGGCGCTTTTAAGAGTTGAAATCATTTAGTTCCATCGTAATAAACTCTTACAACTTAAAATGTAGTAAATGCTACCTCTCTTTCCATTACACTTCCCAGCATTTGTTTATCCTACACATATTTGCAATAATTTGTAGCCATTTAAGTTTCAATACCATGATGAAACAATTATTCACGTCTACTTATGCACTATTGTTTTCTGCAGTCGCTTATTGCCAGCCGTCAGTAAAACCGGTATCTATTATTCCAGAACCGGTTAACCTGATTCAACAAGCAGGTCAGTTTGTACTACCATCTACGCTACTGGTAGAATCTGACACCACCGCAGAACTCAAATACGTACTGAATTATATAAGATCTCATATTGCACTTCCGACCGGTAGTTCCCTGGTGGTGCAACGTGTAGCGCCGAATGCAACCTTGCGCCTAAAGCTCAACGCAAAAGCCGATAGCTCGATTAAAAAAGAAGGTTATCGGTTGTCTATTACTGATAAGCAAATTACTATTAACGCAAACCAAGCCGCAGGCGTTTTCAACGGAGTGTTGTCGCTGATCCAACTTTTTCCTAACTCTATTGAAAGCCCGGTACCGGCTGCGAATGTACAATGGACTCTACCGCAGGTAGAGATCACTGATTCCCCTCGCTTTGCCTGGCGTGGCCTAATGTTCGATGTTACGCGGCACTTCTTTACCAAAGAGGAGGTCAAACAATACATTGATGCCATGGTGCGCTACAAATACAACTTGTTGCACCTGCACCTAGCTGATGATGAAGGCTGGCGTCTTGAAATCAAAAGTCTGCCAAAACTTACGCAGGTTGGTGCCTGGAGGGTGAATAAGACCGGCTACTTTGGCAACTTTACTCCACCTACACCGGAGGAACCCAAAGATTATGGCGGTTATTACACACACGAAGACATTCAGGAGCTGGTGCAATATGCTAAGGAGCGTTTTGTCAATATCCTGCCCGAGATCGATGTTCCTGGCCACAGCCTGGCGGCCATTGCCTCTTATCCTGAGCTATCATGTACCCCTGAAGCTGTAAACTACCGGGTTCGCTCAGGTGAAAAAATTATCGATTGGAAGCCCGGTGGTTTTGAAGCCCTGATTGACAACACCCTTTGCCCAGCCAATGAAAAAGTATATGAGTTTCTAGACAAAGTTATAACAGAAGTGGCCCAGCTCTTTCCTTTTGAGTACATACATATGGGTGGAGATGAATGCGCCAAAAACTTTTGGGAAAAAAGCGAAGCTATTAAAACGCTGATGAAGCATAAAGGCTTGAAGAATATGCATGAAGTGCAAAGCTATTTTGAAAAACGGGTAGAGAAGATTGTTTCATCCAAAGGCAAGAAATTTATGGGCTGGGATGAAATCCTAGAAGGCGGTTTAGCACCCAATGCTGCTGTCATGAGCTGGCGCGGGTTGAAAGGAGGCATTGCGGCAGCTAAATTGGGGCACGAGGTGGTCATGAGCCCTACCACTTTTGCCTACCTGGATTATATGCAGGGTGATCCTCTTGTAGAGCCGCGGATCTATGCTTCCCTGCGCTTAAACAAGGCCTACCAATTTGATCCTCTTCCCGATAGCGTTGATGCCAGATATATTAAAGGAGGACAGGCGAACCTATGGACCGAGAACGTATACAACATCCGTCACGCTGAATACATGACCTGGCCAAGGGGCTTCGCAATTTCTGAGTCGTTATGGTCACCTAAAGAAAAAAAGAACTGGAACCACTTCTTTGCAAAAACCGAAGAACATTTCAAACGTTTTGATGTAGCAGAGATCAAATATGCCCCCAGTGTTTATGATCCAATTATTTCAGCCAGTAAAACACCGCAAAACGAGTTAAAAATTGAACTTAGCACCGAAGTGGATGGGTTGGATATTTATTACACCTTTGATAATTCCTTCCCTGACCGCTTTTATCCAAAATACACCCAGGCGCTTATTCCGCCTAAAGACGCTGTTATGCTGCGCATCATAACCTATAAAGGCAAGGATCCTAAAGGACGTATGATCACTATACCGCTTGACGAGTTGAAAAAGCGCACTGAAAAGAAATAAGTAGCACACCACTAACAAAAAAGACTTCCCCAGGGAAGTCTTTTCGTATATACCAGTACGTTATTTATTGCATGTCTATTGGAATAACGATCAACGGGGTTGGCAGGCAGGAGGCGCCGGGTGGCGAATACGTGTAATTAATCGTCTGCACTTCTCCATTCTTGGCGGGTGGAAATATCTGGACCAAGATCGCTTCTGGTGCACCTTTGGTGCGCAATTGATCAGCCGGTAGCTGGATAATTCCTTCTTTAAACTTGCCGTCGCTAACTACCATGGTATTCGCCATGCCACCACACCACTTATTGTCACCTGCCCTGGCATTCCAGGTAACCAGTGCCAACCCTTTACCATTGGTGCTTTTCCACTTCATTTCAACGTTATACATGACACCATAATTACCTGCCAGTTTAGCCATATCACCAGTACTGGCATCTTTACCCATTATCCATGGATCTTCTTTACCGTCTGCCATTACAAATGCAGCCGCTTCGTTTTTAGTATCGAAAGTATCTTTTGTTACCACCAGGTAATTGCTGACGCCAAACAAGCCACGACCTGCATTGGTATGCCGTGAGGAGGCCACGTCCTTTATACGGGCAGCCGCTTTGGGGCCTGGTGTAGAAGGGTCTGTTTGTAGAATGCTGATCTCGGCCGGTTGGTCAATCACAAATTCATAAAACCCATGAACCAATTCATCGTATTTAACAATTTGCTTTTCCAGCTTTTCATCAATGGCAATAATCTGCCCGGGTTTTACCGTTCTTCCTTTCATCTCCGGCTGTGAAGCGAAATAGTCTGCCAACCCATTTTTACCTGCCAGGAAATAGTTGGTAGTTGGCTTTTGTGACGAATAGCGAAGCATACGGATCGTCATATTGGATTTACCTGTATTCTTGATAACGGCCGTAATTTTTCTATCAATCTTTTGGGGCTCCTGAATACCATTTACATTATACACATACAAGCGAACGGCGCCAGGCTGTACAGCTTCTTTCAGGGCAATAATTTCTGGCACACGGATGTATTCCGGATCGTCAGAAATTATGTACTGCGGACCAGGCAACACCATTTTTTGGTACGGAATAGAAGAAATTTTCTCCGTTAAAAAGCCAGGCAATTCAACAATTGATCCCTGCGCCGCAATCAGCAAAGCTTTATTGTGTTCAGAGGTGAGTTGTTGCCCCTTCAGACTCAAGGATTGCAGTGCTAATGCACTAGCAAAAAAGAAAGTGAGTTTAAAATGCTTTTTCATATCGCAATGACTAATAAGTTTAAAATGAACGATAACTTTGATAAACGAATCAGAGGTAGTTTCTTTCTTTTAAATAATTCACCCAAAGAATATAACTCGCAGCTCTCAAGTGAATACCATCCAGTGTCAACTCTTTTTTCAATTCTCCCTGTTCATCAGCAAACAAGGTGTGTAAATTCACATAAGTACAATGAGTAGAAGCGGCCAGTTGCTGCAATCCTTCATTGACTACTTTTACGATTGGGTTTTTCTTTTTCAGATAATCGTATTTCAGTACGCTTTCATTCAGCGGCAAAATGCTTTGGATATATACAGTTGTTTTAGGCGATGCCGTTTTTATGAATTGAATAATGCGACTATAATTATTAAGAACAACATCCACAGGCAATCCCCTACCAATATCATTAATACCTATCAGCAAGAAGATCTTTTTGGGATGTGATGACACCACTTCATCCAACCGGGCTAACACGCCAAAAGTATTGTCGCCACCAATACCTCGATTTATTACAGGCTTACCAGGAATCAGTTCCTGCCACTCTCCTTGCTCGGTAATACTATTGCCTAAAAAAACAATTTCATTTTTCTGATCGGGCATTTTTCTAAAGAGTTCTTCCCGTTGTTTATAATGTTGATTGGCATAACTACTATCAATCGTGACAGCCGCCTGGGCAAATCCCTTAGTGTGGAAACTCAATAGTAAATAAAGCCCTGCAATTATTTTTCTCATTTATAAATATCCTTTCTCTGTTAAATATTTCACCCAGCTTACATAGGCATCAGGCCAAAGATGAATACCATCTATAGTTACCCCCTTCGGCAGCTGACCTTGTTCGGTTGCAAACACTTCATGTAAATTCACATATGCTACACTGTAAGCAGCTGCCAAAGCTTTTATCCTAGCGTTTAGCGTTGCTACTTTTGCGCTGCTTATTCTTTGGTAAGAGGCTGGCAGTAAAGTTTCATTAACAGGCAACACACTTTGCAGATAAAGCCTGGTCGTTGGACATTCCTTCCTGATTCGAGCCACGATCCTTTCATAAGTGCATGCAATGGTATCGACAGGTATTCCTCTTTTTAAATCATTAATTCCAATTAGTAGAAAAAGCTTTGCAGGCTTTATAGCCAAAACATCTCCAAGACGCGCCAGCACACCATAGGTTACATCGCCACTGATGCCTCGGTTACAAACGGGTTTACCGGGAATTAACTCCTGCCACTCACCCGCTTCAGTAATGCTATTTCCTAAAAAAACAATCGCGTTTTTTTGTTTGGGCAACGAACGAAACAATTGTACTCGATGCTGGTAGTGACTATTGATATAACTGCTGTCGATAGCAATAGACTCCTGTGCGGCCAGAGTACCAACAAACAATAACAGTATGGCCAGGTAAATAATCCGCATGGATCAGGGTTTAACAGCGTTATTGGCTGATATATAATATGGCTTTAGACTTTTCGTCCCTTCAAAATAAAAAGTAGATTCGCCTTTAAAGCCATACTTGCGATTGAGCTTAATAATTTGAGTCAACATTTCTTGCTTAATTCTATAGCCATCTCCCAAAGAAGTAAGGATACCGGGAAACACCTTTTGCTTCATGCCTGGAGGCACTTGCTCACTTAACTCTTTTAATACTTTCTCATAAGCAACAATGTCATAGCGATATAGCTGTGGAAGCACCTGGTCGGCATAACCGCCTTTTAACCATGCAGGCCAATCTTGCAAATACTGCTCTTTGCTCCAAGGGTAAATACTAGGAGCCCAGGAAACCACACATTGTTTTTTCACCTTTTTCACATCAGCATACAATCCTTTTATATACTGGCTTAGCTTATCCGCCCGCCATTGCACCCAAGTTTCATCTTTTGCGTTATCAGGAGGCAATGCATTATTATGCTCCGCCGCATATAGTTGTTTGGTATAGCTATCATACCCACCTTCACTTGGCATGGCTGGCAACCGGTCATCACCCTGCACGCCATCCACATTGTACTTCTTTACGACTTCCAATACAAGCGATGTCATAAACTGCTGTACCTCTGGATGAAGCGAATTCCACCAGTAAAACTTATTTTTTTGTAATAATTGTCCTTTTGCATCACGACCCGCCCAATGGGGGTATTTCTTTAACCAAACACTATTGGTGTCGTTATAATCATAGGCAAAACCATATTCAAACCATGCAAATATTTTCAAACCGGCCTTGTGCCCTTCGGTAATAACCTCTTTGATAGGATCAAAACCTTTGTAGACGGAATCTTGTTTTATACCGATATACCGTTCCACTACATCACTTGGATACATGGTTACCCCTTTGTTCCATACCACTACATAAAGTGTGTTTAATCCATATGACTTGCATAACTGCACGGTCTCCCTGATATCTTTTTTAGTCCTTAAAGCATTACTGGCCACGTTGGTTACCCAGGTGCCATAAACGGGTGCCTGTGACTTTTGCCCGTGACAAAACAGGGTGCAAAAAAGTAGAAGGGTATAAAAAGAAAATGACAGACGGTTTATCATAAAGTGCTTTTGTATTCTTGATAGCGATTATATAGATGACGGGCTTGTATATAGGCACTCTGAGGGCTCATAAAATGAGAAAACTCGAATGTGATGGCTTTATCGTAACCCGCTTTACGTGCAGCCTCTAGCTTTAGGCGCAACTTCTCAAACTTTATAGGCAAAAACTTAATAGGCATATCCCGGTCAAATGTTTCGGCATTCGTCCAGCATTGCATCCCATACTTATCAGCCAGTTTTTTATTAATTGTAAAAAAGTCTTCCAGCTCTGTATAATCAATATGACCATCCTGAAAGGCTACCGCATCTACCACCCCTTGGATGCCATCAAAGATTTCATCCCACTCTTTTTCATGAGCCTGCAAACTGACAGCATCTTCCTTGGTAATTGCTGCATTAGCGGCCATGACAGCTTTCTTACCATCGATCCAGGGAGAGATAAATGTAGGCAAGCCATTACTTACATCCTTGCATAGCTGGCCCAGCGTACGAAAGGCCGTAACAGCGCCTTTTGTTTTACGGCTTATTTCCATACTCAAATACCAGCCTTTGAAAGAGGGATGATGGCCATACTGCTTCCACACTTCATCAATGACAAACTTATTGGCTTCTATTTCCGTTGTCATATCGTTTGTATCCCAATAATGCCCACTGTCATACAGGCCAAAATAGAAGCTCAAACCATATTTATCTGCCAATGTCAAAAACAATTCTACCAAGTCCACAGGCGGTTTAAAACAACCATGCTGGTTGATCAGGTATGTAGAAGGATACGTAATAAAACGTCGATAGCCACTTCTGATGAGTATAACGGTGTCAATACCGGCAGCTACCATATGCTGAAAGTCCTGCTCCCATTCTTCAGGGCCCCAGTTCTGGTGTGGAATATCATGGCTGATTTCGTCAATAAATGTACCTGTGATCAACATAGTATAAAAGTCAGTTCTAATTATTTCATATATCCTTTTGCTTCCAGGATTTGCTTCCAAAGTGCATATCCATATCCGTTGATATGTAACCCATCATTTGTATAGCGATTATCGAGCTTACCAGTTGCATCTAAGAAAGAAGAATACAAATCCACGTAAGTACAACCAGTAGATGTAGCTAAATTCTGAAGCGCTTGATTCACGTACCGAATATGTTCATCTTTATTCTGGTGCCGTATAAATTCTGTAAACCCACTGTTTGTAGGCAAAACACTTTGCACGTATACTTTTGTTGCAGGTGAGGTTTGCTTTATGCGTTCCAGCATCTTTTTATAATTAGCAACAATAACAGTATCAGGTGTATTGCGGGCTATATCATTGATGCCAATCATAATAAAAATCTTTCGTGGCTTGCCAGATAATACTTCATCCAATCGAGCCAGCACCCCGAACGTGTTGTCTGAAGAAATGCCACGGTTTCTAACCTTTCTATTACGCCAGATTTCTGCCCATTCAGCTATATCGGTAATACTATCGCCAAGAAAGATGATTTCATCCTTACTGTCAGGTTGCAGGCGAAACATCGTTACTTTCTGTTCATAATAGGTTGTTCTGTAAGAAGTATCGACACCAGGTTGAGCAGCAACCATTTGATTCATGCAAATACATAAAACAAGGAGCCATAATGACTGTAATCTCATATGATAGGATTTAAGCAATAGCTACTTCTTCAGTCGTTTCTACGGCTACAACTTCCTCTTCTACTTTGTGCAGGGGAACAAGCCAGGTTACAATAAATGCGGGTATGGTTGCAATCAACACCCAGATGAAAAATTCACGGTAGCCTAAATAATCACTCACAAAACCACTCACCATAGAAGGAATCATGAATCCCAAATTCAGTAAGCCGCTGGCAAAGGCATAATGCGCCATTTTGTATTTGCCTGGAGCAATGTTTTGCATGATAAACAATATGATGCCTACAAATCCAAAGCCATAACCGAAATATTCGATGGCTACCGCTGCCCCTATCACATACACATTGACTGGAAGAATAATCGCTAAAAATGCGTATGCAGCAAAAGGTATATTAAAAAAGCAGCAAAGAACAATAAGCGTCTTACGTGTCAGCCCTTTGTTCGATACAAAATAGCCAGCAGCTAAAGAGCCTAACACAAAAGCAATGGCACCAGCTACGCCATAAAGAACACCAATTTGCGACGTAGACAACCCAAGTCCACCTTCCGCACGTGACGCCTTGAAAAACAAAGGCGTTATTTTTATGGCCTGTCCTTCTGCAAAACGATAAAAAACAATAAAACACAAGCTGAACCAAATATGCTTTTTTTGAAAAAAGGTGACAATCACATCTTTCAAGGTATCGACACTCTCTTTTACGGAATGCACCGACTTTGCTTCACCACCAGAAGGCAGCATGCGCATATTATAGATTCCCAGCAACACCATGATGATGCCATATGAAAACATGACGATCATCCAGGCGTTTGTTATACCTATGCGCTTTTCCAGTTCTCCAGCAGCGTATACCAACACCCCGCTGGACAATACTTTCGCAATATTGTAAAAAGCCCCCTGCCACCCTACATATTGAGCTTGTTGTTTAGGGGATAATTCATTTAAGTATACACCATCTGCTGCAGTATCGTGCGTGGCCCCACTAATGGCAACAATAGCCAACACCGAAATGGAAATACTAAAGAAATGATCCAATTGTAGACTAATCCCTACTAAACCAAACAATACGCCGGTGAATATTTGCGTGGTGTATACAAAGAATTTTTTGGTTTTAAACATCTCCAGAAAAGGTCCCCATAAAGGCTTCAGCGTCCAGGGCAGCATGATGAGTGATGTCCAAAAAGCAATCTGGGAGTCCGAAATCCCCATGTTTTTATACATAATGGAGGTAGCCGCAGCCAAGACCACAAAGGGTAGCCCCATAGCAAACCAGGTAGTAGGAATCCAGCTGATGGGATGTCGTTTTCGGGGTTGATGATTTAGCACGCAATGTCTTTTATAAAGTTAAGATTGGCGAACAAGTTAATTAATTATTTTAAAAACTATCGACCGATTGAAAATATATTTTATTAAGTTGCAAGAGAATATTTGCCATTATGAGAAAGACTATATTATTGCTTGCTATGGCCGTCAGCGGTTTTTGCTCTGCTCAGAAGCTTACTGACAAAGTTGATGTTTTTTTAGGAACCGGAGGACATGGACATGTTTATCCCGGTGCAACAGTTCCTTTTGGAATGGTGCAATTAAGCCCGGACAATGGTGTAGAGGGTTGGGATTGGTGCAGTGGCTATCATTATAGCAGCGACAGTATTGCAGGCTTTTCGCATACACATTTAAGCGGCACTGGCATTGGCGATTGGTGTGACATTTCTGTTCTTCCATTAACCCGTTCTTCCCGCCCACAAAGTGGCAAAGTTGGCTTTTCGCATAAAAATGAAAGTGGACGCCCAGGGTATTATAAAGTATTACTGAATAATGGTGTGCTTTGCGAATTAACCGCTTCTGCACATAATGGCTATCATAAGTATACCTTTCCAGCATCAAACGGATGGTTACAGTTTGATATGGGCTTCCGTATTAACTGGGACAAACCTACAGATGCTTCCCTCCAATTGATCAATGACAGTACTTTGGCAGGGTATAGATTTTCAACAGGCTGGGCCAAGAATCAGCGTGTCTATTTTGCAGCCCGCTTTTCAAAGCCCATAATCGGATCTAACTTAACGGCAAAGCCACTTCATCAAAAAGATGCAGCCGCACTACTGCAATTTAAAACGGACCAACAACCGCTATATGTTCGCGTTGCCATTAGCAGTGTCAGCTCAGAAAAAGCCCAGGAAGAGTTGAAAGAAACAGCAGGTGAAAGTTTTGAACTCGTAAAAACAAAAGCAGATGCATTATGGGAAAAAGAATTGCGTAAAATAACGATCTCGGCCACTAACAAAAACTTTGAAACACAATTTTACACGGCCCTTTATCGCACCTGTTTAGCACCCGTTCTTTATTCCAATTCAGATGGCACTTACAGAAATCAGGATAGCAGTTTACATAAAGTAAAAGGCAACAAATACACGGTGTACAGTCTTTGGGACACATTCAGGGCACTGCACCCTTTATTTACTATTACACAAAAGGAAAGGCTTCCGGACTTGATCAATAGTTTACTGCAATTCTACGACGACAATGGTCTATTGCCTGTATGGGACTTAAGTACATGGGAAACCAATACCATGACAGGCTATCATGCCATTCCTGTATTATCTGACGCCATTTTAAAAAATGAGACTGGATTTGATGTAGAAAAGGCATACAAAGCCATGCAAAAGAGCGCGTATCAAAAGCAAAGAGGCACACCCGATTACATAAAATATGGCTATTTACCGCAAAGCAAACATGGATGGAGTGTAACCATAACACTGGAATATGCTTTTGATGATTGGTGTATAGCCCAAGTGGCCAAAAATTAGGCAAGACAGCTGATTATAATACGTTTATGAAACGTGCTATGAGCTATAAGAATCTCTTTGATGCCAGAACAGGTTTTATGAGAGCCAAAGACACAACAGGGCGATTTATAGAACCATTTGACCCGCTACTGTCAGAACATGGCTTTGAAGGACAATACATTGAGGGCACCGCCTGGCAACATAGCTTCTTTGTTCCACATGACATCATGGGGTTAGCCAAATTATATGGAGGCAAAGAAAAGTTGGTGCAAAAGCTGGACACGCTTTTTTCCACCACTTCTGAATTACACGGTGAGAATGTATCTGCCGATGTAAGCGGCTTGATTGGCCAATATGCCCATGGCAATGAACCTAGCCATCATATTATCTAT
Source organism: Flavisolibacter tropicus (assembly GCF_001644645.1). Lineage (NCBI taxonomy): Bacteria > Pseudomonadati > Bacteroidota > Chitinophagia > Chitinophagales > Chitinophagaceae > Flavisolibacter > Flavisolibacter tropicus. The sequence continues at coordinate 1,285,803 of NZ_CP011390.1, forward strand.
ATGTATACAGCTTTAGGCTACCCGCAAAAAGCCGCTGAAAAAATCCAGATGGTAGTTGATAGCATGTACAAGCTTGGGCCGGATGGCCTTGCCGGTAATGATGATTGCGGCCAAATGAGTGCCTGGTTAGTATGGTCTTCTTTAGGTATGTACCCCATGAATCCTGCTTCAGGTAATTATGTTTTTGGGTTGCCATTAGTGGATAGCGCTATAGTGCAACTACCCAAGAATCGCACCTTACAAATTCTTGTAAAGCACATAAAAGCAAAAAATATGAACCGTGGTATACAGCAGGTAAGGTTAAACGGAAAACGCCTTCCTGTCATTGCTATTACACATCAGCAAATCCTGGAAGGCGGTGTTCTGGAATACCTGGTCAATGATTGATCAGGTTTTCCAGAACCATTTCCGTTGGGTAAAAAAGATGGTAATCAGCGAAACAATCCCCGTAAACAGTGCACCTCTTAAAAATCCAATCCAGGCATTACTGTTCATGCTTTCAAACAAGGTTATTCCACCGGTAAGATGCAAAAGAGGCAACAGCAATAAATTTCCTGCCACATAGGCTACCATGGGATTGCGCCCGTTTAAACTTAGGTAATGCGTAAGGCGACCACTCGATTGAAAAAGTTGCAGTCCATGAAATCCTATAAGCATAAAAAAGGCTAAACCACTGGTAACGAAATAATAACTGTAGGTTGAAAAGTCTTTCTTAATACCTCCTTCATAGGCTTCAAAGAACAATCCAAGCAATAAAAGATAAACACCTGCTCGGAAAAACCGTTGCAGCATTAAATGCTGTCGTTTATTGATTGATCGCAACAGGAAACCAAGTATCGTTAAAACAACTACTGTAATAAGCAAATTCATTACCAGGTAGCGACTAAACAATAAGGCGACATTCAAGATTACCAGTGAGAAAGAAAGAATGCTAATTACTGCCATTCTTTTATAGTCTGTAACAGGCGTCTCTGTTTTTTGAACAGCAGCTCTTAGCAACCACTCTCCTGCCATTGTACCAGGAATGATAATAAACAGATACTTTAAATAATAAAATTTGTACGCCCAAACCATTGGCGAAAATTGGAACAACGTTTCATTCCAGCTACCGCTTTCTTTCCCTCCTAAAAAAACAGCCATTACAAATGGTAAAATCCCAATACGCAACATCGGTCGATAGCGGGTAAACCACCAGATTAACGTTCCGAAGAATGCCATATTACCTAATACCAGTATAATGATATCGCTCTTCTCCAAGGAGAAGGGCTTGCCGTTAAAAGAAAGGAAATACAATAAAGCGACCGCTATTAGAAAAGCGGCAACTTTAAGTAGGCGAAACAGTTGGTAATAGCGCTCTTGCTTTGTTTCATAAAACTGAAAGAACAAAAGGATAAACCCCAGTATGGAAAGTAAATACTCTTGTGTGCCAGGAGCACCCGATATTACCCAAGCCCGCATGTGAAAAGTAAAGAGCGCAAAGAAGGTAAGTAAAACATAGCGGCGTGCGGCTGTGAATAATACAGCGGTCCATGGGCCATCTTGCTTGGCATACCGATCCAGTGATAAAGGAATGGCTGCTCCCATGCTAAACAGGAAGAAAGGAAACACCAGGTCTACCCAAGTAATACCAGGCAGCGTTGGATCAAACGTATGATTTGGCGGTGGCACCTGAGCGTGATACATCCACGCAGGCAACACATCTCCAAATGCAATACTGCCTGATAACACCATTGCCAAAATAGCAAAGCCACGTAAGGCATCTAAACTTTGGTTACGCTTCATAAAAAGTAGTATAGAAAAGGCGCCTTACAGCGCCTTTTATTGAAAATTATTGCCAACCGGGATTATTTGGTTTGAGATTTGGATTCATTTCTAACTCACTTGGCGGTATAGGCCATAGCTTATATTTTGGATCCGCATTGTTACGGGTTTGGTTGCGGAAACGGATCCTTTGATTAACGCTATTTGTGTAATTAGGAACTTCGTCTTCATCAAACACTGGCGTACCTGCTGGGACCGCGGGGTCTAGTGAAGCGCCAACTACTGGAAAGCTATTTGCTTTTCCATAAATGCCCCATCGTCTCAGATCAAACAAACGCAAGCCTTCTCCAGCAAATTCAACAGCTCTTTCACGACGCACGATCTGTCTTAATTCAGAGGGGCTCGTTGTAGTTACGGCAGGCTGTCCCGCTCTAGCTCTAACGTCATTGATCGCTTTCAATACGGTATTATCAACTTCACCTAACTCAATTTTCGCTTCTGCATACATTAACAAAATATCAGCATAGCGCATCAATATATATCCGGTTTTGGTTTCCCAAGTGTACTGAGTTGAGTCAACATATTTCCGCCACACATAACCTACGCCTCCGATATTTCCGGTAGCGCTTACTTGCCATTGTATCCCTGCTGCCTGAGCACCGATCCAATCATTGTTGCCACCATTAACAATATCATATACACCTGTATTCCAGTTGTACTTTTTACGCACATTGCTATATATATTATAGATGGTTCTTTCTTTTGGATTAATATAGGCTGTAGGTGTAAAAGGCGCCTTTGCTACTGTATACGTCATGGTATCATCTGGCATATAAACCGTCCATTTTAAACGGTTATCGCGGTTCAGTCGCGGTGCCGCAGGATTATAAGCCAGCGATTGGTCGATCCTTTTACCGTCTTTTGCCTCAAACTTATCCACGAGCACTTGGGAAGGGAAATGGCTGCTTTGAGACGTAGTTACTTGTCTTGGAACAGTAATAACAGCCGCCCAGTTCTGCGGGTCCAAAACATCTGTTGGATAGGTTTGATTAAACATGATCTCACGGTTCACATTAGCCTGTTGTCCAGCTAATAAAAACAGATCTGTATACTTTGGATTTAACCCATACAGCCCCCCATCGATTACAGCCTGGGTTGCAGTTGCTGCAGTGCGGTAATCTTTGATCAATAAGGCCAGCTTGGCTTTTAAGCCTAGAGCCACTCCTTTATTAACCATACCCATTTGCTGAACAGCAGGTGTTTTGGCCGCATCGAAACTGGCGACAGCCTCATCCAGGTCTTTGTATAAATCAGCAACGATGGTAGCAACAGGAGAACGTTTAGAATTCAGCACCTCATTGACTGACGGCGTTGCACGATAATAGGGCACATCACCAAACCAATACATCAGGTGAAAATAAGCCCAAGCACGCAGCACCATGGTTTCTGCCTTTATCTTCCCATACACCTGTGGAGAAACATTGTTCTTTCCATTTTCCATACCTGCCAATTGCTGGTTAGCACGCTGTACCAATCGGAAAGCCTGACTCCAAGCCGCACTAGGAATAGAATTGCTAATAGAAAAAGGGCCTGCATCACCTAACGCAATCAAGTCTTCAGCATTTCCGCCACGGCGAATCCCTAAATCTGTAGATGATTCAATAGAGAACAATAAAGGAAGGTAATTAGGCACAGACCAGAAAGCAGAAGCATAAACACCATTAAGGCCCTGCTCCATTTCAGCCTGGTTGCTTAAAAAGGTAGAGGCTGCAGAAGCATCCAATGGCTTTCGATCCAAGAACTTCTTACATCCGCTTAAAAGGATTACGGATGAAGTAAAAAATAGTATAAAGACTTTTTTCATTGTTACAAGTTTGATAGGTTCTTAAAAGTTTACATTTAGACCGGCAGTCCATGTGCGCATCAAGGGATAGAACTCCGCATTGGCACTATTGATCTCAGGATCAAAGCCTTTCCATGCCTTACTAAATGTAGCCAGGTTGGAACCTGCAATAAATACTCTTACTGAATTGATATTTACTTTATTCAGTACGGTTGCTGGTAACCGGTACCCTAGATTCACATTCTTAATACGGAAGTAAGATGCACTACGAATCCACTGTGTAGATGTCAGGTAATTGTTTCCACCAAAACCAGATGGCAACAGACGAGGGAAGTCTGCATTTGGATTTTCTGGCGACCAGTAGTTCTTATGAATGGCCAATAAGGAAGCGGCAAAATCGCCACTGTTAAAAGGAACAGCACCCGTACCACTCAGGTAATTATTGCGTTTACCTACACCTTGACCTAATATATTAAGATCAAAGTTGCCATAACCAATATTAAAGTTCAGGCTATACTCGTAACGAGGAAAGGCATCACCAATGAAAGTACGGTCATTCAAATCAATTTTTCCATCAGGTTTACCCTCTGGCCCACTGATATCAGCATATTTAATATCACCAGCTTTAGGTCCTACCGTTGGACTGGCATTCCAGGGAACACCGAATTGAACGGGAGAATTCTTCACATCGTTATCATCTGCAAAAAAACCAACGGCCTTATAGCCGAAGTAAGAATTCATTGCATATCCTACTTGTGTGCGCGTACTTCCATTGTCCAGGTAAGGTGTACCCTCTACCAGGTCAAGCACCTTGTTTTGCACATCGCTCAACATTCCCGTCAGGTCCGTTCTCCATTTTCCAAACTGGTTCTTGTAATTCAATGACAACTCCCACCCTTTATTCTCTAACTGACCAGCATTGATAAAAGGGTTACCCAAGCCCCCTGCTGACGCAGGAAGCGTTCTTTTCAAGAGCATATTATGCTGGGTTTTCACAAAATAGTCGGCAGAAACCATAAAATGTTTGAGTAAGCTAAGATCCAGACCAGCATTAAATTGTCTTGCCGTTTCCCATTGCAATTCCGGATTTGCAAATTGTAATAAGGCTACACCAGGAGTGGTAACGTTATTGAAATAGGCATTCGTACCGTTTACATGAGAAGAGGCATTGTATCCGGCATTTTCATAAAACACATCATATGCATAAGGCAAGCCCGTGTTTTGGTTACCATTCCCTCCATAAGAAACACGCAGTTTACCAAAACTGATCTTATTGGCAAGGCCGCGCAAAAATGCTTCATTAGTAAATACCCAACCAGCGGATGCCGACCCAAAGTTACCCCACTGCTTTTCCAATGCCTGAGAAAAGCGAGATGTTCCATCGCGGCGGCCATTGACTTCTAACAAATACTTTCCACGATAATTATAGTTGATACGGCTGAATAAACCTACCAAGGCACTCTCACTGGCACCAGCATTATTATCACGTGCGCCTGTACCTAAGTTTAAATAAGGTTGATCAGGGTTGATAAACCCTTGGCGTGACGCGCCAAAGAAATAATAAGTATTTAACTCTGACTGCGCACCGGCCAACACTTTGAATGAATGATCGCCAAACTTGAAACCGTAAGTAGCCTGTCCCAAATACGTTGTGTACACATCATTACGATAAGCTTCTGAAAGAGTGGTACTACCCGGCCAATCAGCCACTTTATCATAAGTGTTCGTTACTAAATTGGGCTGATAGATTGAGGCGTTTTTAATAAAAGTCTTAGTTGTTGGATTACGCTGTTCCCGTCCCCAAAAGCCTTCTATATCCAATCCTTCAATTGGTTTGTAATTAAAGCCAAAGCGGGCTAATAACGTACTTCCATTCGTTTGAGAGGTACCAGTAGCTTCAGCCTGTGCTATTGGATTCCGATTATTGGATTGACCGGCATTACCATACATACCTTCACCAAACTTCCCAGCTCCAATAGCTGGCAAACCGATTGCCTCACGTATAATAAATTCAGCACTACCTGTTGATGGGTTAATGGTTTTGCTGCGTGTATAGCCGAAGTTCCCAGTCAGGGTCAACTTTTTATTGAGTTTAAATTCTGGATTTAAACGCAGGTCATATTTCTCATAACTATTGTTTTGAATCAAACCCTCTTGGTTCAGATAAGATAATGAAGCAAACATATTCACCTGCTCGCCACCTGATGTCAGCTGCACATTATGGTTTTGCATAAAGCCGCTGTTGGTCAACACTTCTTTCAACCAATCGGTGTTGATGACATCCATATTATTAGCGGGCGTAGTTTTATACTTATCAATCAAGGCTTGTGAATAAACAAACGCAGCAGCGTTGCCTGTACGGTTTCGTTCAGCTACATTGCTCAATTCCATATGCTCAACTGCATTAACGCGATCAGGAATGGCAGTAGCCTCTTGCTTAGTAAAGAAACTATTATAGCTTAATTGAATACCTTTTTTATTGGCACGTTTCGTTTTTACAATGATAACACCGTTGGCGGCACGGTTACCGTAAATGGAAGTAGAAGCAGCATCTTTTAAAACAGTTATTGACTCAATTGCATTTGGGTCAATTTGATTGAATGCAGACATATCCAGGATCAACCCATCAACTACTACAATTGGCGTATTTGATAAAGAAATAGAGTTCTGTCCTCTGATCACAATGCTGGAAGCATCGGCGCCAGGCTTTCCTGATTGCTGTTGCACCGTTACCCCTGGCGCTAAACCCTGTAACAGGTTGTTAGTAGAAGCCACTTGTCGGCGGCTCAAATCTTCATTATTTAAGGCAACAATCGAACCGGTTAGGTTGGCACGGCGTTGTGTGCCATAACCCACCACTACCACATCACTCAGCGTTTGGCTGCTGGCATTTAATGAAACGTTGATTGCGGCCTCATTAACCACCACTTCCTGCGGAGCAAACCCAATACTGCTAATTAATAGTGTCTGACCTTTTTCAGCATTGATGACATAATCACCATTATTGTTAGTGGTCGCCCCTATCCGGTTGCCTTTCACAACCACAGAGGCATTTTCAACAGGCCGGCCATTACCATCTGTAACCCGCCCTGTTACTCTCACTGTTTGTGCAAATACCACTATATTATAACATAGCAGTAAAAGCACGAAGAGCATAAATTTTCTCATAACTGTGTTTTAAATGTTTGTTTTTTTATAATTCATCTCAAGCAATAGCCAGCATCTAAAGCGATTGAATGACAGGTTTCTAAAAGCCATGCCGTTCAATACATTTTCATTATTGTTATTTATCTTTCCCTAAACCACACTTTGACATTTACGTTTGCATTTACCATTTAGTCAACTCACATTACCTGATGTAGCATTTTCCATCACAAACTACCTCCAGACACAAGCAAAGCAGGCTTTCATGAAGTTTTATCTTACTGCTTTCAGTAACTAAAACCTCAAACTGTACCCTATATTCTATATAAGATTCCAGTTTGATGGCCATTAGTACAGCCAACTAAATTGAAAGGCAAGGTTTACAGGATATAAAAGACCAAGAAAAAAGACAACACTTTTTTCCAATCGCACATCTATTTGAAAATTGGTACTGGTCGGCAAAGTTCTCTCCTATCACTAATAACTATTTTGCATAACCGTTATAACCTATTTGAAGTCGCTCAAATGGATCAATGGTATTGTTCAGCAAAACAGCCAATTCTTTTCTTGTTATAAACCGGCCAGGCGTATAATGGTCCAGCCCCCAGCTTTGCCAGCTCGTCTCTACCAGTTGCGTTAAAGTGCTTTTTTGTTTAGATAGCGATTTTATTTTGCTACCCTTTACCGAACCTGCAAGGGCAATGTCTAATTGATGAACAATGTCAATTGCCTCTTGAATCCGCAAGTTTCCTGTTGGTATTTTGTAATTATACTTCTTGAAAGATTGTAAATCGGCTGCCAATGATTGCCCGTTTACCAGCGAATCGGGATAAAACCAGGTCTGATTCGCCCATTTATAGGGAATGCCGTGCCCTTTTAAAATGCCCGTAGCTCCAATTTTTTGAACGGCTTCAAAATACGGTGCATCCGGCTTTACATCGATATAAGGCATGATAAAAGCCTTGGCATCCAGCAAATACTTTTGAACAAGTCGTACCGGCACTTTTTTAGGAATAAGTGATTGCTTAATGCTTAAGCCTGCTAAAGCACCGGCTGCTTGTCCTATTAATAACACACACGGTTGCAAACGGGTTGTTCCATTGACTACATTGCTAACACTAATGCCCTTTTCGGCAATAATCAAGTTTTCAACTTGCTGAGGAATTAATGCACCTAATGGCACATTAAAAGATGGTACAGGATAAAACTCCAAATGCTGTGGGGCAGCAAGATTTTTTTTATGGTGATGATCAATAGGATAGTCTCCTACGGCTATACCTGTACGATACAGTGGATCACCATAGGTATATGGCTCTGAAATATGGCGCATATTAAAGCGCACCAGTCCTTCCACCCGCCTACCTTCCCTATGATAGGGCATCAAAGCCAGCCGATCTTCTGTCGGAAACTCATCATCAGCTAATCCCAGGTTCTTATACCCTAACTCATTTTGAATAAAATAGATAAAGCGCTTTGTTTGTTCTTTGGCCTTTTCCAGCTCTTTATTACGGCTTGCTTCATCCAATTCTACAATGTTCAGATATATATCATTTCCATAAAGAGGCCAGTTCAACATATACTTATTGTTTGGCAACTTGCCATACTCAAGCATTTTCTTGCCATCCACACCGGGAGCCTTCCTGGTTTTATCAATGTAATAGTCTGTACAGGCAGCATCAAACTCTTTGGGATCATAGTTTGACGGTTTTACAATTGTACAATCAGCGTTCCTCCCATAGTCTTTTAAAACTGCTACGTAAGTAAGATCCTGGACGACATTATTCGTTTGACTGACGCCTACCTTTTCTCCAGTAAGACTACCGGCTTCCATGCCTAAACTATACGGCACTTTAGCGGCCGCCATTACATCGCCTAATTCTGTAGCATCAATGACAAGTTTTGGCAGAATGATAACGGGTTTTTGAGTGGCCTTATCCAAAACGGTAACAGAAATAATCTTTTGGCCGCGTCGAACTAATGATTGAAAATGGTGGTTATACAGGATGGTTAGTTGCTTCTCAGCTGCAGCCATTTGTTTGAAAATACTGTCAGCGACATGAGGCTCAAATTGTGTATTACTGACCCAACCAGTTTCAACAGCTTTTGGTCCTCCATAAACTGCATATAGTTTATTTCGGAACTCCGCCCAGAAACCAGAGGGAAGCTTATGATTTCCATCAGTAGCAGAAACACCAGCCCCACTGATCATACCTCCAAGCCATGTTGTAGATTCTACAATCAGTGTTTTCACGCCTAAGCGAGCGCACTGTATACCGGCAGCAGTGCCACCGGTGCCTCCACCTACAATCAGTACATCAGTCGTTATCGTTTTTTGCGCAGATAGGGTTGCTCCCCAATACAGGGTCAAACCAAGAATTACAAGCAATCGTTTAGTTTTCATAGGGACTAATGCATTTCCAATGTTTTAGAGATTTGATATAGGGCGCGGGGTATATGAAAACAACCTTTCCATTTTCCACCTTTCAATGGCAACAACACTTCACCCCGTCTATTTAAATAACCAAACCACTCTTTATACTGCGGATCTTTAAAATGCGACCATGTATAATTATGTATGCGTTCAAACCATTCACGACATTGATCATTGCCGGTTAAAGTATAACCTTTTGCTAATGCTACTAGAGCTTCCACATGCACCCACCAAAGTTTTTGATCCCACTCAAGCTGCTGCGGTGGAACGCCCTTTACATCGAGAAAGTAAAAGATACCTCCATACTCAGCATCCCATCCCGCCTTTATTGTATCGATCATAATGCTGCAAGCCTTTTCTATTAAAACCTGATCATTCAATCGTTTACCCAAGTCCATAATAAACCACATGGCTTCTATAGCATGCCCTGGATTTAACAGGCGTCCTTCATGACTGTCACAGAAACTGCCATCCTCATAGACATTTTCTAAAATCAAGCCCCGTGCTGGTTGATAAAAAACATTCATGACCTCATTGATCACTATTGGAATAAACTCATTTACCCGTTGTGAACCCAGAATATCTTCAAGTTCCAGCGACAGGTTACAAAGGATCATGGGCAAACTGAAGTTTTTTAAAGATCGGGTACCAGGATACGCTTTGTTATAAATGCCTTTCCAGTTATGTTGACGCTTTAAAATGTTTTCAAACGTATCTATAGCTATCTTTCTATAGCGCTCTTCAGGCTTTATCTTGTTCAAAGCGGCAAAAGCCATTGTAGCAAAGCAATCACTGAAAATATTATAGGGCTGTACCAGCGGCTTGCCATCAGCAGTCAGAGAGAAGTACCAATTACCTTCTTTATCACGGCCGTACTTTTCCATGAAGTCAGCACCGTGCAAAGCCATGTCCAACCACTCCTGCTTTTGAGCTATGTTTGCATACATATAGCTGAAACACCACACTTCACGCCCCTGTAGCCACATAAATTTGTCCGTATCGTACACACTGCCATCTCTATTCAAGCAAGTATAAAATCCACCATTAACAGTGTCCTTACTGTGTTCTAACCAAAAAGGCAGAATATTTTGAAGTAGTTCGTCACGGTATAGGGAAGCATATTGCACCAGGCCATCTCGCGCATCCGATATTGGTTTTTCAAGCTGTTGCGATGTAATCATTTTAAAATTTCCATGTAAACAATGCTCGAATTTTATAATTTTTTTATTATTAACAAAATACTTTTTAAAATTTTTTATTTAGTTCCAATAATTATTGGATAACTATCTTCTTTTTCGTTGTTTTATACACTGAATTTTAATTAACATATGCCGAAACAGCATTTCGAAGTTTTTTCTGATGAAAATATATCCGGGGTAGCTTTTAAGAATAAAACTTTAAAACGGGCTATCATTAACTTTCTGGACAATGCCGGGAATGCAACAGTAGCTGAATTGAATAAGGAGTTTAATATTAGTACCCCCAAGATTATTACACTGGTAAATGAATTAATTCATGACGGTGTTATCAAGGATTACGGCAAAGTGAATTCAACAGGTGGCAGAAGGGCTAGTGTATATGGATTGCTAGCAGAAGCTGGCTTTTTTATAGGCGTTGATATTAAACGCTATTGCATCAATATCGGTCTCCTAGACTTTAAAAAGAACCTGGTAACCATAAAAGAGAATATTCCGTATAAACTGGAAAACACACCCGAGTCTTTTCAGGCGCTATTGAAAAGCATCAAACAATTCATTTCAGAACTTCCTATCCGCCGCAACAAGATTCTTGGTATCGGCATAAACTTATCGGGCCGCGTCAACCACGCCAGTGGTTATAGCTACAGCTACTTCCACTTCCAGGAAGAGCCGCTGACCAGTATCATTGAATCAGAACTTAAAATCCAGACCTTTCTGGAAAACGACTCAAGAGCAATGGCCTATGGCGAGTTTTGCTGTGGCGAAGTGCACAGCGAAAAAAATGTACTGTATGTAAACATGGACTATGGTATAGGCTTGGGTATTTTAATTGATGGCAAGATTTATTATGGCAAGTCTGGTTTTAGTGGTGAATTTGGGCATATCCCCTTTTTTAACAATGAGATCATTTGCCATTGCGGAAAGAAAGGCTGCTTAGAAACAGAAGCCTCTGGTAGCGCCTTGCTTCGAATTTTCAAAGAGAAAGTAGAGGCCGGCACCACTTCACAATTAGCGAAAAAATATAAGCACCTTGATGAGATCAAACTTCACGATCTCATAGAAGCCGCATACAATGAAGACATGCTCTGTATTGACCTGATTGCACAAATTGGCGAAAAGATCGGGCGTGGCCTGGGTGTACTGATCAACTTATTCAATCCAGAATTGGTCATTCTAGGCGGTATGTTAGCTAAAACGGGAGACTATATACGGCTGCCGATCAAAAGTGCTTTAAACAAGTATTCACTGAGCCTGGTAAATAATGACTCTCAATTGCGCATCTCCAAATTAGGAGAAAAGGCAGGTGTAATAGGTGCCTGTTTAATGGCGAGAAATAAAGTCTTTAATAAATAAGTCATAAGAGAGTCAGGCAAGCTATTTAAAAATGCCTTCGTAACAAATAATACCAGGCAGATAAATTGACCTTCTTATCAAATAAATTTTAAAAGCTGCAAACCAGATGAGCGCTGTTACTTTTAAACACTAAGAAGACTGGATACTAAGTATGCGCTGCTCAAAAATATTGCATCCAACCGGGCAGTACAACAACCTTTTCAAAAATAAAGCGAATACAAAAGCCTAAAACAATTAATTCAAGGTAATTCAGATCGCTTTTTTACTTATCAAAAAATATAAGCCCTTATGAATCACTTGTTTAAATGTTTAGTAGTTGCACAAGTAATTCTAGCCGTTTCAACCCCTGCATTCAGCCAAAATGAGTTTGCTTTTACCCGGGCTGTTAACCGCAGCCAACATGACCAATACCTGAAGGACAGCATGATTACTCGCTCCCTCCAAGTACCACTCTCCACAACTACCGAAAAAGAATGGCAGAAGGCTTTCTGGGCCATGGAGTTAATGTTGTATAAGACTACAACAACAAAGAACAAACTTAGTGAAGCGTGGCAAAAGGCTGACACATTATCGGAAGGCTTTCAGAAATCACTACTTGAAGTAAGTTATACGCTTTACCCGGATGCATTTAAACGCCCAGTCACCCACCTTCTTCATAGCACTGTTTCACCTTCTGTCTTTATCCGAGCAGCAGAATATATTTGGCTAACCGATCAGAGCAAGCAAATAAAGCGGATGCTTCAAAAGCAAATGGCCCAAAAGTTCAAGGAGTCAAACTATATTGGTCTTACCCTATTGCAACAAAGACTAAACCGCACGAATCAAAAACGCCCTCCAATCGAGGCATTGTTTGATTCAAATTTCTTAACCGGCCAAACCATTATCTATAGCCTGCAACGAAGCAACCGCAATTTTCCAGGCTTAGTATTGATTCGAAAGCCAAACGGCCAATTTGTGCGGAATCATGATGGCAGTTTCTTTTTTACAACTCAACTGGCAAGAGCCATAACCAACTATCCCTATTATATCACCAATGGCAATACACCACAAGGATTGTTACGCTGGACGGGTTTCGACAGTTCTTCGAATAACTATATTGGTCCTACCACCAACCTGCAATTAGTACTACCTTACGAAGCAACCCCGGCTATTTTCCTGGCTAATAACCGTATTACGGATACCGTATGGATGCAAAACATTTATACGAATTTATTACCCGATTCCTGGAAATCTTACCATGAATTATATGAAAGTTTTTGGGCAGGAGCAATTGGCCGCTCTGAAATTATCATGCATGGAACTACGATCAATCCGCTCTATTATAAAGGCCAGCCCTACTTTCCCCAAACTCCCTCGTTAGGCTGCTTGTGCAGTTATGAAGCATGGGACACAAACGGGCGGTTAATTGAAAGTAACCAGGAGCAAATTGTCAGAACGCTAATATCAATAGGCAGTACAAATGGCTACGTGATAGTGATAAATCTGGATGATCAAAATAAAGCAGTGCGATTAAATGAAGTGATGCATTTGGTCAAATAGAAATAAGTGATTCATTATTGGATATTTACTATATGATAAGACTAAAGTGATAATAAAGACTTAACAACTTAGCTACTTTAAAAATCAACCTATTCATAATCAGATACCATTTTCAAATCTTCCAACCAAAAATCAAACTGCAGCTAGGCAATTACGGCAGTTCCTTGATAATCACTAACTTGTTTTTTCCAACCCGACTTTACATACCTATTGGCAACATTCTTATATAGCACTTGGCTATATTACGCGGTTTACACAGTTAACTTCATTTAAAAATGCAATAATTGTATAAAGTTAGAGATATGAAGGATTCTAGTAAAGGAATTCAATCTTAAGGCGTCAGTAATAAAATCGTTTGTAACATCTGCTGCATTAGCTATTAAAATTAACTGGAATTTGCAGCAAAAGCTATGTATTTTAGATAATTGTGCGTAAACGCACTAATCAACTTAATAGACAAAACTTTTAGACAAAATGAGCAAGACATCAATATTCTTTTTAGGGATTGTCACTTCATTTTGTTTTGGTTTTGCTTTTAAAACAATATTTGTTCAACCCAATAATTCTAACTCGACAAAAATGAAAAAGGTAACAGGAATTGGTGGCATCTTTTTTAAATGCAAAGACGCTGATAAAATGAGAGAATGGTACAAAACGCATTTAGGTTTTGACGCAAACCAATATGGGGCAAACTTTGAATGGCGACAAGCTGAAGACCCAACAAAAAAAGGATCTACGCAATGGGCTCCTTTTGCTGAAACTACAAAATATTTTGAGCCTTCAACAAAAGACTTCATGATCAACTATAGGGTTGATAATTTAGAAGCACTTGTAGAGCAACTTAAAAATGAAGGAGTCACAATAGTAGATAAAATTGAGTCTTATGATTATGGCAAATTTGTACATATTATGGACGTTGAAGGAAATAAGATTGAGCTTTGGGAACCAACTGATAAAGAGTAGAATAAAATAGTTGGGGATAGAAAATAGAAAAATGATTCCCCTGTTAAACCAAGCTTACAAATTCTATTAAAATTATATTTCGTTTGCCCCAGCCATTAGCTGGGGCTCATCACTTCACACAGTATCGTGGACTCCTTATGAAGTATACTTTGGTCGAGTCTTAAACTTTGATATTAAAGAATGAATGAGGGGTGCCAAGGACAGAATTATTCAAAACAAAGTACAACTGTTGATGATGCCGATTGCTACAACTTCAAGCCGCACTTGCACAAAGCCCATTGTTGGAAGTCGTTTTTTGTTAGAACCCATAAGCAACAAGTCTGCCTTTATAAGTTTTCAGGTTTTCCTGAATGAATTTATTTTGTACTTATTCAATTTTTAAAGAATTCTATCAACAAGTCGGCAGTATAATTAAAAATAGCTACGTTGTTATTTAGATACTGTTCTTCTTTTAAAATCTAAAAAGCCAACGATAAGAAATAAGAGAGCATATACCAAAGAAGTCCAGGCAATTTGAGTTAGCGATGATTTCAATTTTGTGGATACTGGAAAAGCATGGAAACTATAAGGAAAATAATAAACCAGGTTTGACTTGTATTGTACGGCCATGATTGTGCCTGTCAGCCATAAAGCAAAACCAATTCCAATTGGAACAATAAAGTTTCTGAATCGCAGTCCCATCCAGAATTGTATCGCACAAACAGCAAGCAATAGAATATAAGCATTAGCTGCATTTACCCATACGGTGTTACCATTCAGTGGATGTTTAAATAAATTCAAAGTTGGTTTTATAAAGTTTACTCCTACAATAGTCAAAAACATGAATAAATGAGTGGCAATAAGGAAAACCAGCATTAATAAATGCACGTTCATAAATTTTGCTAAAAACACATTGACTTTTGTTTGTGGAGATGCGAATACCTGTTTCCACGTATTATTCCTGTACTCGATCTGTGGCAGCAGTGTGCAGATTAGTATCACAAACAAGGGAAAAAGGGCTGCACCATTCATTTCAAATAGTATTCTAAATAGAGCGTTCAGCGGATCCTTCTCTGACGCATCAATTTCATTTTCATCTACTAAAACATTCAACAGGAATATGACCGGACCAACAGCCGCGCCAATTAGAGTAAGATATAAAGATGCTGTTCGTGTTGTTTTTAACAACTCAGACCGAAGTGATACAAGTAAGTTCATTATGGGGCAGTTGTAAGATCAATGAATAATTGTTCGAGATCGCTCTTTTTTGGGTAAAGAAGATAAACATCCAGGTTGTGACTTGTCAGCTTTCTGTTAATCTCCGCTACCTGGTTAATGTTTTCAAACGGCACAGACACTGCTTCTCCCTCTTTTTCGGGTTGATACTCCTGCAACAGTCTGAACGTTGTTTCATTATCGGATGTTTTGATGAATACTCTTGATGCTTTTTGTTGAAATGAATGAAGCGCTGAGAGCGGTCCCTGAAAAATGATTTTCCCCTTAAAAATTATCCCAACATGACTGACTATCTTCTCTACTTCTCCTAGCAAATGACTGGAGATAATGACCGTCATTCCATGGGTCTTGTTTAGTGTTTTGATCAATTTGCGAAGCTCAATGATACCTGCCGGATCCAAACCATTTGCAGGTTCATCCAATATCAACAATTCTGGATTTGGCAAAAGGGCAAGAGCAATAGCCAGTCGTTGCTTCATCCCCAATGAAAACTTTTTTACGGTCTTCTTACCTGTGTCTTCTAATCCAACAATATTTAAAACTTCAGCTATTCTTGCTTTTGATGCTCCGTAAACTTCTCTATAAACTTCCAGGTTTTCTTTGGCTGTTAGATGACCGTACAAAGAAGGCGATTCTATTAATGACCCTATCTTCTTTAAGATACTGACCCTATCTGATGTTAGCGGCTTTCCAAAGATCTCAATATGACCTTCCTGTACTTCTAACAAGCCTAGTAGCAGACTCAGGGTGGTGGTTTTGCCAGCGCCATTAGGCCCGAGAAAACCATAGATACACCCTTTCTCTATTGTCAGATTGATATCAGTGAGCGTGGCTACGTCTTTTTCGTAGCGGTAGGTGAGGGATGTAGCTTTGAGCAATGGGGATTCACTCATTTGGAGACTTGTTTTCAATGTAAACAAGCAAGATTACTCATCTTCTTTTTTGCCTCTAAATGCTTGTGATGAAACCAAATTTAAATGTGACGAAACCGGGTAATGAAGATGTGAAATAAGAAGCGATGACAGGCCAAAACCAGAGAATGTATTTAACCTGCAACAGTGTTGGTTTTTCCTGCAGGGCCACCGAGTCCACGCCTACTGCACAAAAGCCAGGAATTGAGACTCGACGGGGGGAAGGAAAACGTCTACAAAAATTATAGCTCGTTGGCCCCAGCCTCGCCTCTTGTATACAACCCAACCATGCTCTTACGCCCTATTTTACAGTTAAGACTGCCACAAGCTTTTCATCTCTTGAATGACTACCAACAACTATTTTATAATTACCTGGATATAACTTCCATTGTTTTTGTTGTAAATCCCACTTCTGTAATTCGCTAACAGGTATACGAAACACAACTACCGTTTCTTTTCCTTTTTGCACCGTCAACCGCTGAAAACTTTTCAACTCTTTAAGTGGCATCCGATCCAAAGAAGGATATTGGATATAAGCCTGTATTACTTCATCCCCATCCCTATCACCCGTATTTTTTACCACCACAGAGAAAGAAAGTGTATCTCTAGCCGAAGCAATCTTTCCCGGCTGTTTTGCCCACTGGTAGGCAAATGTGGTATAGCTCAATCCAAAGCCAAAGGGATATTGAACATTGCCTTTAAAATACCGATAGGTTCTTCCTTTTACTTCATAACTATCATAAGCCGGTAGATCAGTGAGTGAATTATAAAAGGTAACTGGCAAACGGCCTGCAGGAGAAATTTTTCCAAATACAATATCGGCCAAGGCATTACCGCCCTGCTCACCAGGATACCAGGCCATGATAATAGCATCGGCATAGGGTTCAATAGAAGCTACATCTATATCACTACCCGCCGTAAGCACTACCACCACCGGTTTATTCTTTTTCCGCAAGGCTTTTAATAGAGCTATATGTGCGGCAGGAATACTAAGATCTAACTTATCTCCTCCATGTGGAGCCAGGAAGGCATCTCCTTCTTCTCCTTCTAAAACGGGAGTTAGGCCTATAACGGCAATGGTTATGTCGCTTTCACCAGCCGCCCAAATACCACCAAAACGCACTGTATCTGTATAATCACTTCCCTGGTCATATTGAACTGCAGTTGCAGGCCCTGCCGCCTCAGTTATGCCTTCCGCAAAAGTGACCATGTTGCCAGACATACCATGATAGTTGGCCACCAGAGGATCCATGGCACCTGCATTAGGCCCCAGTACCATGATCGATTTATATTGTGCCTTCTTTAGTGGCAACAATCCTTTATCATTTTTCAGCAATACCATACTTTGCTGTGCCGCCTTTCTGGCAAGGGCAATATGAGATTCTCCATGTACGTCGCTTTCTCCTAACTGGCTAAACGGAATATGTTTGGCATCGTCATAAAAGCCTAATTTAAATTGTGTCCGCAGTATGGCAGATAAGGCCGAATCAATTTCAACATCCGTTACCAGCTTTTGCTGATAAGCCTTAATAAGATCAGCCTGTAAAAGATCAGAACAATCCAGGTTCACTCCTGCTTTCAAAGCAGCTGCTGCCACCTCTATTCGATTGTTCATCACTTTGTGCGCATTCCATATGTCATCAAGCGCCCAACAGTCTGTAACCACATGCCCTTTGAAGCCCCATTCTTTTCGGAGAATATTTTTCAATAAGGCATCACCGGTACAACAAGGTTGATCGTTCACACGGTTGTAAGCGCACATCACTGATTCTACTCCTGCATCTACTAATTTTTTAAATGCATACAAGTAGGTTTCCCTTAAATCCTTTTCATCCACTTTAGCATTAAAAGAATGCCGCCCTGCTTCCGGACCACTATGTACCGCAAAATGTTTGGCGCATGCGGCTGTTTTCAAATAGCGTGGATCATACCCTTGCATCCCTTTTACAAAAGCCATCCCCATTGTAGCTGTTAGAAAGGGATCTTCCCCATAAGTTTCTTGCCCTCTACCCCAGCGCGGATCTCGGAAGATGTTGATATTAGGCGACCAGAAGGTAAGCCCCATGTATTGTAAGCGGCGATCTTGTGCTGTTGCCAAATTGTACTTTGCACGCGCTTCAGTAGAGATCACTTCTGCCACAGCCCTAAGCAAACTATCATTAAACGTAGCCGCTATGCCAATGGCTTGCGGAAAAACAGTTGCTTGTCCTGCCCTGGCTACTCCGTGTAAGGCTTCATTCCACCAATTGTAGGCTGGTATACCTAAGCGTGGCACTGCTTTACTGTTATATCCCAGTAAAGAAACCTTTTCTTCCAAGGTAAGGCGACCTAACAAGTCAGCTACTCTATTTTCTATAGCCAACCCTTCATTTCGGAACGGCAATTGAGCTTCCTGTGCCTGTGTTTCAAGATTAGCGCCAGCTATTATCAATAAAATCAGGCCCAATAAAATTCTTCTGTATAGCAACATGCGAAGTATTCGGATTTACGATTGAACGCTATATTATTCAGCTGCCTTAAAAGAAAAGGCCCATGCTGGATACGTATTTTTCTCTTGTAATAATTTGGATGGAATAGATACCGTAACCTTTCCGTTTTCCTGCTTCCACTTTACTGATTCTCCTGTCTGCAACAGTGTCATTTTCGAACCCTTCTGTGGCACATTACCGCTCCACTCTACTACCTGTGGCAAGGCTTGATTTTCTTTTAAACAAACTAAGGCATACCGCACTCCTCCGGATTTGGATGCCGTGAAATAGGTGTTGCCATCTTTATAATTATCTGTTGTGCGGGTGTTATAAATGGCAGCCCCGTTTTTATCCATCCATTTGCCGATTACTTCTAAACGTTGCACCGCCTCTTCAGGCAAGGTACCATCCGGTTTTGGACCCACTCCTAACAAAAGACTACCTCCTTTCGCTACTACTTCAATCAGGGATTGAATCACTTTTGCAGGTGTTTTAAATTGATCATTAGGTACATACCCCCAGTTGTTAGCCAAGGTCATGCAACTTTCCCAGGGATGATCCAGTTTCTTTTCCGGAATACGTTGCTCCGGTGTCTGGTAGTTTTCATAAGGGCCATGCACCGTACGGTCTACAATGAGCAAACCGGGTTGCGCTTTACGGGCCATTGTAGCTATGCGTGGAATATCAATATCCTGGCTCCATTCTGGTATCCGGGCTCCCCAGGAAAGCACTTCATCGTTAACCGTTTCCCGTGGCCGCACCCATCCGCCATCCAGCCACAGGATATCTATAGCGCCATAGTTGTTCATCAACTCACCAATCTGGTTATAGGTAAATTGTTTGTATTGATTCCAGCGCCAGGGGTACTTGCGTATATCGTAATTATTATTGCGGTCGGCCGTTGCATACTTAGGCCACCAGTAATACTCGGAGTGCCAGTCGGGTTTAGAGTAATAAGCCCCGATCATAAAGCCTTCTTTGCGAAACGCATCGAATACATACTTGGCGACATCTGCTTTGGGATTGTTTTTAAATGGGCCATCAGAGATCTTGAAATCGGTTTGTTTGGTATCAAACATGTTAAA